>JBELLC010000030.1:0-2332 GCA_042088965.1 Nisaea sp.
GTGAACCGAATGACACGAAAGGCCGTGCGTGTGGTGCGTGATTTGTTTGAGACTTTTAGGGATCAACCAGATTGCTTGCCAGCACGTTGGCAGGCTGCTGAGCCGACGACGGATATAACCCGTGCGCGCTTGGTGGCTGATTATATTGCTGGCATGACCGACCGCTATGCGTTGATTGAACATAGACGCCTTTTTGACCTGAATGTGAAAAGCTGACTCATGAATGTATTCGCCCTCGTTGCCGAGAAACTTACCGCAACCGTTACTGCGATGATCGGCGCTGGAGAGCTGCCCGCAGATCTAGACCTTGCCCGGATCGCTGTTGAGGTGCCGCGCGATCCAAGTCATGGGGATGTGGCCAGTAATCTGGCCATGGTTTTGGCAAAGCCAGCGGGCATGAAACCACGTGACCTGGCCGAAGCAATTGGGGCCCGGCTCAGCGCTGATCCTGACATTGCCGGGGTTGAGGTTGCCGGTCCAGGGTTTTTAAATCTGCGCCTGATTGATGATATTTGGGTAGAGGTTTTAGCGGCCATTTTGCAGCAGGGCGATAAATTTGGCGATAGCCAAATGGGGGCTGGCCGCAGAGTGGTTATTGAATATGTTTCTGCCAACCCAACCGGTCCGCTTCATGCCGCCCATGCGCGCGGCGCGGTGGTTGGGGATGCGCTTGCGGCTTTGCTGAGCAAAGCAGGTTTTGATATTCTTAAAGAATATTACACCAATGATGCGGGAGCCCAAGTTGATGTGCTTGCCCGCTCGACCTTCTTGCGGTATCGCGAAGCTTTGGGGGAGCCCATTGATGCCATTCCAGATGGTTATTATCCCGGTGAATATTTGAAAGAGGTTGGTGCCGCTGTGGCGGCCCGCGATGGGGCGAAATGGTTGTCAGCGCCGGAAGCCGACTGGCTGCCCGAAATTCGGGCTTTCGCCATTGCCTATTTGATGGATGAGATTCGCGGTGACCTTGCATATTTAGGCGTGGAAATTGAAAGCTTTATTTCAGAGCGTTCCTTCGTTGATGCGGGCGGTGTTGATGAAGCTTTTCAGGTTTTGCAAGATAATGGCCTACTCTATCGCGGCGTTCTTGAGCCGCCTAAAGGTAAGAAGCCCGATGATTGGGAGCCGCGCGAGCAAACCTTGTTCAAGGCAACGCAATTTGGCGACGATGTTGATCGGCCCTTGCAAAAATCAGACGGTAGTTGGACATATTTTGCCAATGATATTGCCAATCATTTGGGGAAATTTCGCCGCGGCTATCCGGAGATGATCAATATTTGGGGCGCTGATCATTCGGGGTATGTGAAGCGAATGAAATCTGCTGTTGCAGCGGTCACAGATGGTCAAGGTGCACTGGATATTAAAATCTGTCAGTTGGTGCATATGATGAACAATGGCAAGCCGGTGCGGATGTCAAAACGTGCGGGTACCTTTGTGACCTTGCGTGATGTGATCGATGCTGTTGGCAAGGATGTGATTCGTTTCATCATGCTGACTCGGCGAAATGATCAATCGATGGAGTTCGACTTTGCCAAGGTGCAAGAGCAGTCGCGCGACAATCCTGTTTTCTATGTGCAATATGCCCATGCTCGGGCGGCCTCTGTGTTACGCCACGTCTCTGCGTTACCAGCTGACACCGCAGATCGTGATGCCTGGCTGTGTCAATTTGACAGGCAGCGCTTGACGGCGCCGGATGAGATTGCTCTGATAAAAGTATTGGCAAGTTGGCCGCGCGTTATTGAAGGTGCCGCAGACAGTCATGAGCCGCATCGGATCGCGTTTTATTTGGGTGATGTTGCCGCCGCTTTTCATAGCCTATGGAATCGCGGTAAAGATGATGCGAGACTGCGGTTCATTATTGACGATGACGCCGTACTGACGACCGCACGATTGGCGTTGGTGCGGGCCAGTCAGTCCGTCATCGCATCTGGGTTGAGGCTAATCGGTGTGGAGCCGGTGGAGGAAATGTGATTATGGCAACTGGAGATGACCGCCCAGAGCCAACGATCGGGCGGTATGATGAAATAGAACGACCAGGGCCACCGCCGGTCATGCAAGAAGCGCGGCCAGAAAAGGTTAAGATTTTATCGATCGCATTGGCATTAGCCGCACTTGCCGTTTTCGTGGGCATTGTTTGGTATGCCTACGATCAAGGCCGCCAAGTTGGCAGTGATGCCGCCGCGCCGTTGATCAAAGCGCCGAGCAAACCGGTGAAAATTAAGCCGCAAGACGCGGGCGGCATGCGCGTGCCTGATCAGGATAAATTGGTCCTGCAAGATGTGGATGGGGCAAAAGTAGAGCGGGTGGAGCGGTTATTGCCGCAACCGGAAGA
>JBELLC010000199.1:0-890 GCA_042088965.1 Nisaea sp.
TCTGCCCCCCCTGGCCGCCCCGGCCCACCCAGACGGTTGCGCCCTGGCGCTGCGGCTCCCTCAGGGTTGACCTGAAATACCGTAAAGTCAGAGGTGCCGCCGCCGATATCCACCACCATGCCCAGCGCATTATCGCTCAGGTATTGGCGGTTGGTGACGGCCGCTGCCTCTGGTTCTGGGACAAAGACGACCTGATGAAAGCCCGCCTGGCGATAGCATGTTAACAGATCGGCCTGTGCCTGGGCGTCCCGGGCCGGGTCATCGCCATGGAAAAACACTGGGCGGCCTGCGACCACATGGCGAAAAGGCCGACCTGCTGCCGCCTCTGCCGCAGCTTTCAGAGCGGCGAGAAAATCACCAATAATGCCAAAGAAATCGCGTTGTTTGCCGCCGATAGCGCGTTTTTCCGCCATCAAAGGCGTGCCCAACACCCGTTTCAGCGAGCGCATAAAGCGGCCATCCGCGCCATCGCGCAGGGCCATTCCCGCCTGCCAACCAATCGCCATTTGCCGGCTGTCATGGTCAAAAAACACCGCTGTTGGCAAGGTGCCGCTATCCGCGCCCTGGTCATCCTGCCAGCGCACTTGGCGGACCTGTCCCTGGTCCAAAAATGCCACTGCCGAATTAGAGGTGCCAAAATCCACCCCCAGCCAATCTGTGTTATCCGTGCTCATGGCGTTGATGTACCCAGGATGCCGCCGAATTCCAAGAGCCGTTTTGCCAACAACAGGTGATCGCGGCCAGTGTCGGCGATGCGGTGTTGCCAGCGGCATGACAGCCCCCCACGCCAACATGATGCGCCCCCACGCCAAGCCATAGCCCCGTCCCGCCCCGACAAAGCAGGAAACCGCTTGTCTTTCACAGCCAAATACACAATCATAAATTGTTAT
>JBELLC010000061.1:0-10074 GCA_042088965.1 Nisaea sp.
AGGCAATGGCACCAAATTCTTCGCCGGCAACCGAAAAGATGAAATCGGAATGGGCGTCTGGGAGAATTTGTTTGATATTGCCTTCGCCGGGACCGGTCCCGAATAAGCCGCCGTTGGTGAAGGCTTCTAAGGAACGGTCGACTTGAAAGGTATCACCAGAGGCGGGATCAAAAAAGCGATCAACCCGGCTGGAAACGTGCGGAAAAATGAAATACGCCGCGACCAGGCCCAAGGCCCCGAGCACACCAATGCCAACCATAAAGGCCATCGGTAGACCGGCGAGGAAAAATTGCCCCAGCCAGACCAGGGTCACAACAACGGTTTGGCCCAAATCAGGCTGCAAGAGCAATAGGCCTGCGACCACGGCCAAGAGGCTAAGGGCAATGAAATGGCCCGGAAAGCCTGGTCGCCGCCGCCATTCAGCAAACATCCACGCAGACATGACGGCCAAACAGGGTTTGACAAATTCTGACACTTGCAAAGATAGCCCGGCAATATTGAGCCATCGCCGCGCGCCTTTGATTTCGGTGCCAACGATCGGCGTGACGATCAGCAGCAGCAGACAGCCAACAAAACAGATGGCCGCCATCCGGCGCACTTGGATTGGGTTCAGCAATGAGACCGCAAACATCAGCACCATCGCCACCGGCAGAACAATAAATTGCCGCTTTGCGAAATGATATGGACTAAGGCCAATGCGTTCGGCAACTGACGGGCTGGCGGCCAGCACCAAAATCGCACCAATCGCGATGATCAGTAATAAGCTTGAAATAAGCCAGCGGTCGACTGTCCACCACCAGCGGCCAAGTAAGCTTGTGTCGGTGCGCGCAAAGCTGTTCATGGGCGCACCTCGGCGAGGCGTGTGACCTGCGCGCGGAATTGATCACCGCGACTTTCAAAGCTGTCAAATTGATCAAATGACGCCGCTGCGGGCGCTAACAGAACGGTTGCCCCAGAAAGGGCTTCTTGCTGGGCAAGTTGATGGGCGTCATCAACCGCTGCGGCTAAGGTGTTGCTGATCGAATAGGGCGTGGTTGGAGCCAAGTTGTTGGCAAAATCATTGGCCGCTTCGCCAATCAGATAAGCATGGCGAATGCGCGGGAAATACCCTTCTAAGGGCGCAATGCCACCTGTTTTTGCGCGTCCACCGGCAATCCAGTAAATGGGCGCATAGCAGGCCAAGGCCCGCGCCGCCGCATCTGCATTGGTGGCTTTGCTATCGTTGATATAGGCCACTTGATTGATTACTGCCACGCGCTCTTGGCGATGGGCAAGCCCGGCAAAGCTCTTCAATCCAGCGGCGATTTGATCCATGCTGAGACCAAGATCTAAGGCGATGGCAGCGACTGCCGCCGCATTTTGGGCATTATGGGGGCCGGGCAAGGCCTCTGCTTCGGCCAGATCGAGGAGATATTCTGTCTGGGTATCATGCTGCCAATAAAGCTGATCATGCTTGCGAAAAAGTTGATCCTGACTTTGGCGGCTGTTGCCGTCCTGTGCCGTCGTCGCAGTGACCGTGCGGACTGATTTGCCTGCCGCAATTAAGTCATCAGCAATTTGACGGCTTGCCGTATCATCAATACCGACAACCGCAATGCCATGATTGGGCAGGTTCTTAAAAATATTCTTTTTTGCAGCGATGTAGCCTGCCATGCCGCCATGCCGGTCAAGATGGTCCGCAGAGATGTTCAACAAACAGGCCGCCCGACAGGCTAAACGTGGGGTTAGCTCGAGCTGATAAGAGCTCATCTCCAATACATAAATCCCCTCATTGCTGAGGGTTGGCAGGTCTAAGGCGGCGATGCCAAGGTTCCCGCCGACGGCATTTTCGATCCCAGCGCTGCCAAGGACATGGCCCAGCAAGGCTGTGGTTGTTGACTTACCATTGGTGCCGGTGATGGCGATGATTTGCGCTGCGGGCAGTGCCCGAACCAGCAATTCGATATCACCGATAATGTCGACGTTATGCTGGCGTGCATACTCGGCGGCAGGATGTGGTTTGGGGTACGAATGCGGAATCCCCGGACTTAAAACCAGCGCCGCAGCGTTGGCCCAGGGCATTTCATCAGGGGCCAAAATCGTCGCCCCCGCAAGAGCCGCATCATCTCGCCGGGCAGCAACATCATCCCAGGCAATCACCTGCGCGTCGCCCGCATGAAGCGCTCGCACGGCGGCAAGTCCCGATCGCGCAAGGCCCACCACAAGAACAGTTTGTTGGGCAAAGACATTGACGGTGATCATGGCCCTACCTCAACTTTAAGGTTGAAAGGCCGATCAGGGCCAAGATGACAGCAATGATCCAAAACCGAATAACAATCGTGGATTCAGCCCACCCTTTTTGTTCAAAGTGATGGTGCAGGGGGGCCATGCGAAACACCCGCTTACCGGTCAGCTTAAAGGAGGCCACCTGAACAATCACCGAAACGGTCTCAAGGACAAATAGACCGCCAATAATCGCCAGAACCAATTCATGCTTGGTGATGACGCTAACGGCGCCAAGGGCGCCGCCCATGGATAAAGAGCCCGTATCGCCCATGAAAACCATCGCTGGCGGGGCGTTGAACCACAGGAAACCCAGACCAGCGCCAACAATCGTCCCGCAAAAAACGGTTAACTCGCCCGTTCCGGGAACATGATGGATTTGCAAGTACCCTGCAAAAACAGTGTTACCAACAAGATAGGCAATCAAGGCAAAACAGGCCGCCGCGATCATCACCGGGACAATCGCCAGACCATCCAAGCCGTCGGTCAGATTGACCGCATTTGAGGCGCCAACCAAGACAAGCACCGCAAAGGGCCAGAATAAAAGCCCAAGGGGAACCAAAAGATCTTTAAAAAACGGGACCGCTAAATTCGTCGCAAGTTCTGCTGGCATCAGAACCGCAACAGCGCTGGCGGCGGTTAAGGAAATGATCAATTGCGCCAGAAGCTTCAGTTTGCCAGGCAAGCCCTGGCTGTCACGCTTGGTCAGCTTCAGATAATCATCTGCAAAGCCAATCAGGCCAAAGCCAATGGTCACCAGCAACACAATCCATACCAAGCGATTGCTCAGGTCAGCCCACAGCAAGGTGGATACTGTGATCGCAATCAAGATCAGCAATCCGCCCATGGTTGGCGTGCCGGTTTTGGTGGCCAGGTGACTTGCCGGTCCATCAAGGCGGATCGGCTGGCCATCACCTTGGCGTGATTTGAGCCAACTAATCAGCCGTGGACCTAAAATGAAGGATACCACCAAGGCGGTCATAATCGCGCCGCCAGTGCGGAATGTGAGATAGCGGAACAGATTGAAAATCTGATAATCATCGGCCAGAGGAACCAGGAGATTAAACAGCATGGATCATCCCCTCCCGCCAACCGAATTGCCGTGTGTGACGGCGATATCCAAGTCCGTTAAGGCCGTGATGACAGCTTTCATGCCAACCCCAAGTGACCCTTTGACAAGAACCACGTCCCCGGCACGAATGATGGCAGCAATATCAGCGGCGATTTCAGCCGCGGTATGACGATGATGACCTGCGATCGGCACAGCAAGGGCCGCGCGTAAAAAGGGCGTCTGTGTGCCAACGGTAAACAATAGGTCGGCCCCAGAGGCAAAAACATCAGCGGCCAAATCAGCATGCAGTTTTGGCGCGTGATCGCCCAGCTCCAGCATGTCACCCAGCACCGCAATCCGCCGCCCCTCATGGCCAACAGGTGTCATTGCCAAGACGGCAAGGGCGGCCCGCATGGCCGGTGGGCTCGCGTTATAACTTTCATCCAGGAGTAAAAAATTACCATCAGGCAAGCTAATTTCCACACGGCCACCGCGACCCCGACTTGCGGTCAGCGGTGTGAGTGCTTTTGCCGCTTTCTGGGTGTCCAGACCCAAGGCGTGAACAACCGCCAAAATCCCCAAGCTATTGTTGACCCAATGCGTGCCAACCGCATTTAAGGCGAAAGACAACTCATCTGACCCAATGGCGACAGTGACCGCACTGCCGGAGGCATCGCTTTGGCATTTTAAAAGATGAATATCGGCGGCCGCGTCGCGACCAAACGTGATGATGGTTGAGATGCCGCGTGCCTTGGCAGCGGCGGCACAAAAATGAAACATCGTATCGTCACGGTTCAGAACCACAATGCCGGCGCTGCTTAGGCCCTCAAAAATCTCGCATTTTGCGGCAGCGATTGCTTGCAAACTTTCGAAATGGCCAATGTGAACAGCTTCGACATTGGTGATAATCGCGATATCTGGGCGGGCGAGGCGTGACAAAGGGGCAATTTCACCCGCATGGTTCATACCCATTTCAAGGACGCAAAAATCACTGTCTTTTGGGGCCCTGGCTAAACTTAAAGGGGCCCCGATGTGATTGTTAAAATTGCCCTCGCTCACATGGCAGGCCCCAAATTCAGCCAAGACATGTGCGAGGCCTTCCTTGCTGCCTGTTTTGCCAACACTGCCGGTTACCGCAATAACAGGTACCGATAACCGGGTGCGGGCAGCTTCTGCCAGCGCAGTCAATGCAACAAGGGTGTCGAAAACCTCAATAACAGGGAGCGCTGCGGGGATATCCTCTGGCAAGCGTGAGACGACCGCCGCCACAGCACCGGCGTCATAAGCTGCTTGCAGAAAGTCATGACCGTCAAAGTTATCCCCGATCAGCGCTACAAACAGGTCCCCGGGGCGAATTTTTCGGCTGTCGATCGCGATATTTTCAGCGTGCCAATCAGCGCCCCAGCTTCGGCCATTTGTGGCCAAAACAGCGGCTTCTCGGCTCCATAATGCGGTCTGCTTATTCATGCCGCCACCCCCAGTGCTTTGCCGCCTAAGGCGATGGCCGCTTGGCGGGCAATAGCGGCGTCATCAAAGGGAATAACCTGATCGCCAATGATTTGGCCTTGCTCATGGCCTTTACCCGTGATGACCAAAACGTCATTTGCCGCCAGCGCATCAATGGCGGCAGCAATGGCCGCCGCCCGATCAGCAATTTCGGTTGCCTCTGGACAGCCGCTGCGGGCGGCCGCTCGAATAACGGCGGCTGACTCGCTGCGGGGATTATCATCGGTCAGCCAGACGATATCAGCATGTTCTTTTGCGGCTAATCCCATCAACGGACGTTTGCCTGGGTCGCGGTCACCGCCACAGCCGAAAATGACACTTAGGTTGCCCGCCACATGCGGGCGGAGGGCGGTCAAAACGGTCGCTAAAGCGTCCGGTGTATGGGCGAAGTCCACCAAAATAGTGCCGCCAGTTGATGATTGGGCGACAAGCTGCAAACGCCCTGGTGCGCCGCGTAAATAGGTGAGGGCAGCGCTACTTTCGGCAACGGGGCCGCCGCTGGCGATGACCAAGGCCAATGCCGCAAGGCTGTTGAAAGCTTGAAAGGTACCGATCAAGGGCAGCGCAATCTGACAGGGTTGACCGAGCACCTGTAGTTCTAATTGCTGGCCTGTCGATCGCGGTGTCGTCTGCACCAGACGCAGGTCAGCGTCGGCGTGCTGGCCAAAGCTCAAAACAGTTTGGCGGCGCTCTTGAGCGATGCCTGCAAGGGCGTCAAAATGTTGGCTGTCACGGTTCAGAACAGCAACACCATCGGCGTTGAGGATGTCGGTGAACAAGCGCGTCTTGGCGGTCAGATAAGCGTTCATATCGCCGTGGTAATCCAGGTGATCTCTGGATAAATTTGTAAAACCAGCTGCTTTGAGATGCAGGCCATCGAGGCGATATTGGTCTAAGCCATGGCTGGAAGCTTCAATGGCGAGATGATCAATGCCTTTGTCGGCCAAGTTACGCAGCTTGCGGTGCAAGCTAACTGGATCAGGCGTGGTCAGGCTAGGGCCATCAGATCGTTCCTCATGGATGCAGCCCAGTGTGCCCATGCTGGCGGCATTGTGGCCAAGGGTTTGCCAGATTTGTCGGCAGGCTTCCACCACAGAGGTTTTGCCGTTGGTGCCGGTAACCGCGACGGTTGTCTGCGGTTGCTTGCCCTCAAACCGTGCGGCCAAAAGCGCAAGTTTCTGCCGCGGGTTAAAGTCTTCGATAACCATGGCAGGCTGCGCACGGTTGGCGATGTCAGGCGTTGGGCCGATCAGAATTGCAACGGCGCCCTGGCGAACAGCATCGGCAATGAAATGACGGCCATCAGCCTTATGACCCGGTAGGGCCGCAAACAGATACCCCGGCTTGACCTGTCGACTGTCAGCGGTCAGACCCGTGATGTCACAGTCCCTTAAGCCATGGGTTTGGCTGTTATCAATGAGATCAAAAAGACGCATGGTGATTTTTCCCCTTCTGCGTCGGCAATTTAATCTCTAGATCGCGGCGAATTTCCGGCGATTTTTCGTCAATTGGAAGGATTCCGTAAAGCGGTGCCATGCGGCTAATAATGCGCTTCACGGCCGGTGCCGCGACCCAACCACCGGTCGCATAGCCAAAGGATTTTTTATTGCCCTTTGGCTCGTCCACCATGACCAGCACCACAAATTGTGGATCATTCAAGGGGTAGGCGGCCACGAAAGATGATAAAAGTGATTTGCGGTTATACCCTTTATGACCAGATTTTTCGGCTGTGCCAGTTTTACCGCCAACTAAATAACCTTCGGCATTGCCATTGCGACCGGTGCCATTTTGAACCACCAAGCGCAGCAAGCGCCGCATGTTCTTTGAGGTGACATCCGAGATGATCCGCTCTCCGTTCGCGGGGGCGCCGGCGGGATGGGCCAGCAGACTTGGCGGGTATCGGATGCCGCCATTGACGATGGTGGCCACGCCACTGGCCAAATGCAGCGGTGTCACGGATAGGCCGTGGCCGAAAGAAATCGTCATTGTGCTAATTTGCCGCCATGGCCGCGGTAACATCGGCGTGCCGGTTTCTGGGACTTCTAGGGACATACGCTCAAGCAGGCCAAGTTTTTGTAAAAACCCTTGCTGCATCTCTGTGCCCACATCCAAGACCATTTTGACGGAGCCGATATTCGATGAGTACATGAAAATTTCTGGCACCGATAACCAGCGCTTTTTGGCGTGATAGTCAGAAATCGTGAAACGGGCAATCCGGATCGGTTTTGTTGCGTCATAGCGGTCGGCAAGGTTTATTTGCCCCGACTCCAGCGCCATTGCGGTATTGAAGATTTTAAAAGTTGAGCCCATTTCATAGACGCCAAGAGTAGCGCGATTGAAACTGGCGTCGTCTGATTTGGCGGCGAGATTATTGGGATCAAAATCTGGCAGTGACACCAGCGAATGTATTTCACCGGTTTTGACATCAACAACAACACCAACGCCGCCAATGCCCTCAAAGGCGTCAATTTGAGCCTTTAATTCTTCGCGCACAATATGTTGCAAACGAATGTCGATGCTGGTCCGAATAGGGGCCTGATTGCTGCGAATATCATCATCAAGCGATTTCTCAATGCCGGTCAGGCCCGCATTATCAATGCCGGAAAAGCCAACCACATGCGCCGTCAATGAACTTTGCGGATAGACCCGGCGCTCGCTTGTTCGAAAATTCAGACCAGGGATACCAAGGCTGTTTATCGCAAAGGTTTGCTGCGGTGTTAGGTGGCGGGCGAGCCAAACAAAGCGTTTCGGCTGCGCAAGCTTCTCTGCCACCTGTTCGGTGACCAAATGGGGCAGTATTTTGGTGATTTCTTGGGCCGCCAATCGGGCATCGGGAATGTGTCTGGGGTTGGCGTATAAGGACTGCGTCCGCAATGAGGTTGCCAGCAGCACGCCGTTGCGATCCAAAATATCAGCCCGGCTTGTTTTTAACGGCACCAGTGTTGACGGCACCCGTGTCAGGCGTGGTTCATGGCCGCTGGTCAAAATGGCAACATCAATAACCCGCACGGCCATGACCGTGAATGCCAGGGCAAAAACAATCGCTGCAAATACCAGCCGTGAGCGGCCAACATTGATCGCCCATTCCATTCCCGCAACCAATGATACTTTGCGGTCCGGGCTGTTGGCGCGAATGGTTGGGTTGATGTCAGGATGCTGATTGATCATTGCGGCTTCCCTACCGATACCACCTGCGTCTTGGGGGTGGGGGTTAAGGGGTTTGGCCGGCTTGGCAAAACATCAAAAGCTGCCAGGTGGCCGCGATCAATTGGCACCAATTCCAGATGCCGTGCCACCAGGTCGGCAAGGCGGTCGGGACGGTTTAAATAGCTCCATTCAGCCTTCAGCACATGGATGGCTTGTTGCTCGCGGACAATATCGCGGTGCAATTCGGTGAGTTTCTCTTCGCGATGCTGGACTTCGGTTTTAATTAAAAACAGCGATGTTGCCGATAATAAAATCAAGCCCAGCCAGAGGATCATTGAGCGTCGCATCACAGCACCCCTGTTATTGGCCATGGGGCGCTGGCGGTGCGCTCTGCGATCCGCAGTCGGGCAGAGCGCGCGCGCGGGTTCACGGCCGCTTCATGCACGGTTGGTTTTAGCGCCCGGCGCGAAATATCCTCAAAGCTTGGCACGGCGTTGCTGGTTGTGTCAGGCAGGTGGCGTGATGGCCGTGGGGATTGCCCTGTGCGGTGACGCAAAAAGGTCTTAACCCGCCGGTCTTCCAGTGAATGAAAAGCAACCACCGCCAATCGACCGCCGGGGCGGAGTAGCCTTTCAGCGGCGGCAAGCCCGGCATCAAGCTGCGCTAACTCAGCATTGACGTGAATCCGTAATGCTTGAAATGTGCGTGTGGCAGGATCAATTTTATCCTTTCCCGAGGGTGGTAAGACAGCCCGGATAAGCGACGCTAATTGCCCGGTGCGCATAATTGGCTTTTCGGCGCGGGCCGCAACAATGGCGCGGGCGATCCGCCGGGAGCGGCGTTCTTCGCCAAATTGAAAAATAATATCAGCAAGGCGGCTTTCGCTTTCGGTGTTGACCACATCAGCGGCGCTGACGCCGGTTTTTTCCATGCGCATGTCGAGCGGCCCGTCAAGGCGGAAGGAAAACCCTCGGGCGCTTTGATCCAGCTGCGGTGAGGAAACACCTAGGTCGAGTGTGACGCCATCAACAGCAGGCAGCTTGACCAAGTCATCGAGGTCGCCGAAGCGGCCCTCCACCAGTGTCAGGCGGCCTTCATGGCGCTTGATCAGGTCCTGGCCGCGCGCGATGGCATCGGGGTCGCGGTCAATTGCCCAAACAGAACAATCTGCCGCCGCCAAGATCGCCTCTGAATACCCACCCGCGCCAAAGGTGCCGTCGACGTATACACCGCCATCCTTGACGTTCAGGCCGGTGATCACTTCATCACGCATGACCGGGGCGTGCAGTGTCGGCTGAGCGGCAATTACGGTCATGTGCCCGCCCCATTGTCGCGCGGAACCATTCGCAGGGATAGACCGCGTTCCCGGGCGATACCGCGGTTGTGGTCGCGGAATTGTTGATAGCGGGCCGGCGACCAGATTTGAAACTGCCGTCCTTGGCCCACAAAAACGACCTGCTGCTCCAAGCCCGCAAAAGCAATCATTTTTTCGGGCAAGACCATGCGGCCGTCGCCATCGATTGAGAGGCTGACGGAATCAGCCAAAATGGTCTGCATCGCCTCGGCTTCTTCGGAAAACGCATCTAGGCGATCGATTGATTCGACAATGTGTTCAATGCGCTGGTCGCCGCAACCTTCCAAACACGCATGGCGCAGCGATGGAAACAGCACAACACCAGCGGAGTTTTGCTTGTCGAGGGCCGAGCGAAACGGTGCCGGAACCGATACACGGCCCTTGCCATCCAGTTTGTTTTCGAATGTCGAAAGAAAAACCGACATCGAACCCTTCTCCTGGAGCGATCAGATCATTTGATCGCCGCTACATGGTTTCACCTGACGACCATGTCACGGTCGCCTGTTGCTGCTTCCCTTGCCGCCATTCGGACTTTGCTTTGCTGCCCTTTTCGCATTGAAGGCAGGATATCCATGACGGGATTTTATGGGATATCATGGGTATTGATGGGCGTCAATGGAATCTAACCTTGGTATTATGGAATTTTTGTGGAGATTACGGCAATTCTTACCAATCGCTTTACGTGTATTCAGAATATAAAAAGAAAGTCTTGATTTAAGTGTACTGTCTCTTTGTTCTTTATTTGTTCTCATTT
>JBELLC010000129.1:0-7261 GCA_042088965.1 Nisaea sp.
CCGGGGGGTTTGCTGGTGATGTCATAGGTCACGCGGTTAATGCCGCGCACTTCGTTGATAATGCGGGTGGCGGTGCGGCCAAGGAAGTCGTGTTCAAACGGGTAGTAATCGGCGGTCATACCGTCGGTGGACGTCACAGCCCTGAGCGCACAGGCGTAATCATAGGTGCGGGCATCACCCATCACACCAACGGTGCGCACAGGCAACAATACGGCGAAAGCCTGCCAGATCACATCATATAGGCCCGCCTTGCGGATCTCCTCAAGGTAGATCGTATCGGCCTTGCGCAGAACATTGATTTTCTCAGGCGTAATCGCACCGGGAATCCGGATTGCCAATCCCGGCCCTGGGAAGGGATGGCGACCAACCAGGCTCTCTGGTAGGCCAAGTTCTCGGCCCAGGTCGCGCACCTCGTCTTTAAACAATTCCCGCAGCGGTTCGACCAGTGACAGAGCCATCCGCTCAGGCAGACCGCCGACATTATGATGTGATTTAATGGTTACACTGGGTCCGCCTGTGAAGGAGACGCTTTCTATCACATCAGGGTACAAGGTTCCTTGCGCCAAGAACCGTGCACCGTCGATCTTTTTGGCTTCAGCTTCAAAAACATCAATGAAGGTCGCACCAATGATTTTACGCTTTTGCTCAGGGTCATCAACGCCCGCCAACTTGCCAAGGAATAGGTCACTGGCATCATGGTCAATCAGGGGGATGTTGTAATGACCGCGAAAGAGTCGCGAAACTTCTTCAGCTTCGCCATCGCGTAGCAAGCCGTGATCGACGAACACACAGGTTAACTGATCGCCAATCGCCTCATGGATCAAAACGGCAGCAACCGAGCTATCAACACCACCTGAGAGGCCACAGATCACCTGCCCTTCGCCGACTTGCGCGCGGATCGACTCAACAGCTGTTTTGCGAAAAGCCGCCATCGTCCAATCGCCCTTACAGCCCGCAATATCGCGCACAAAGCGGGTTAACAGCTGACCGCCTGCGGGGGTATGGACCACTTCAGGGTGAAACATAAAGCCATAATAGTGACGCGCCTCATCAACGATGGCGGCATAGGGCGCGCCTTCGCTGGTGGCCACAACATGAAAGCCATCAGGTGCCCGAATGACACGGTCACCATGGCTCATCCAAACCTGTTCTTGACCACCAACCGACCATATGTCGGTAAAAATTGAGCTATCGGCGATCACGTCAATATGCGCCCGGCCAAACTCCCGGTGATCAGAACTTTCGATTTCACCGCCGAGATGCTCGACCATGGCCATCTGTCCATAACAGATCCCCAAAACCGGCACACCGCTCTCAAAAACAACAGCAGGCGCACGCGGTGTATCACTGGCTGTGACGCTGGCTGGACCACCAGACAAAATAATCGCCTGCGGGGCGTAGTCGGCAATCCGTTCGGGGTTGGTATTAAAAGGCATGATCTCACAATAGACGCCAGCCTCTCGCACCCGCCGTGCAATCAACTGTGTAACCTGACTGCCAAAGTCTAAAATCAATACCCGATCAGACATCACTTCACCTTTGATAACATAAATTTTGATCCCACATCATTTGGCCCCAGCGGCCCACACCAGACCGTCATCTGCCGCCCGCGCACATGACCGCCGACACACTGCTGCGTCATTGCCCTGCCGCGTTGGCAACCAGGGAATCTAACCGGTCAAACAATTGGTCAATATTCGCCCAAATATAATGTCGACATTGCAGGTTGGGAGCATGGCCCACTGGCAGAGGATGATCATAGATTGTCGCACCAAGTTTGCCAAACATCGACATGGCGGCACGGTTTTCGGTCCAGGTTTTTACCACCAGGCCATCAAAGCCAAGATCACAAAGACAATCAACACTGCGCAAGAACAAGGCTGTCCCAATCCCCTGATCTTGAAAATCAGGATCAACCACCAGGGTATTAATTTCGGCACTGTTCGGATGATCAGAATACCCCGCCCGGCTGCCATGACACCACCCAATGATGCGTCCTTGATAACTGGCAACAAAATAGATTACCTGGCCATCATCACCTATTAATTGGCTTTGTAACGCCATCGCTAACAGCGGGTGATCGAGGGCCAAAAGAAGTTGCTGCGGGACAAAACCGGCAAAACTGTCACGCCACGCCGCAATTTGTACGGCTGCCATTTGCCCGGCATCGGCGCCGGTCGCGACCCGATAACAGATTACCGGCAGGCTCATGGTGCGGCCTGATCCCGCTGCTGCAAAACAGCCACAAAAAAACCATCAGTACCATGGCGATCAGGGCTGAGGCGTAACATCGGCTGAACGGTGGGGCAATCAATCCCATCCACACCCAGCGTTTCTGCCCAAACCGCCGGGATTGGCACGACGTCAAAATCTTCATGGTATTTTTGAAAGCTTGCGATCACAGCCTCATTTTCTGCTGCCAAGATCGAGCAGGTCACATAGACCAAACGGCCACCGGGTTTAACCAACCGCGCGGCTGCTTCCAAAATGGAAACTTGGCGCACGGTAATTTCTTGCAAATCACTTGGCCCATAGCGCCAACGGGCATCTGGATTCCGCCGCCAGGTACCTGTTCCGGTGCATGGGGCGTCGACCAGAACCCGATCGAACTTTCGCTTGCTACTTTTTAAGCTGCGATCACGCTCATGTTCAATCACCCGTGGTTCAACATTATCATAACCTGCGCGCTTTAACCGCTGGCTCAGGCGCTTAATCCGGTTGGTCGAGATATCGATCGCCAGCAGACGTCCCTTATTGGCCATGGTCTCAGCCATTGCCAAGGTTTTACCCCCGGCACCTGCACAAAAATCAGCAACCTGCATACCCGGGGCGGCACCAACAAGCGCGGCCGCGATCTGACTGCCCTCATCTTGAACTTCAAAATGTCCTGCTTTAAAGGCTGGTAGGCCATCAATGGGGCGACGCTCTTCTGCCCGCAGCCCGCGCGGTGACAGCGCCGTTGCCGCTGTCTCAATACCTGCCCGGCTCAAGACATTCCGCATCCGCCCCCGGGGCACCTTAGATGTGCAAACACGCAGGTCCATCGCAGCTTCACCTTGCAAGCCGCTCAAAAGCCCATCAGCAACCTCACTACCGAGATCTGCCCGCAACATCGGAAGTATCCATTCCGGGCATTCTAAGCGCACGAAATCAGGCACCACATCGTCAGAAGCAGAATCAGCTTTTACCATTAAATTTGATAAGAATTGCCGTTCACGGCGGTCCAATGGTGGCGGTGCATGGCGATCATCAGCCGATTGTTCAAAGACAATGGCGGCCTGGCCATCAAGCGCCAAACTGGTTAAGGCGCGGCTGCGGGCATCAACAGCCAAGCCATTGCCTGTTGTCATGATCGACCAATCAATCCGTGCCCGACGGCGCAAGACGGCATAGACTTGCGCCGATATCGCGTGGCGATCCTTGGCCCCGATATAGCGGCGTGCCCGCAAATAATTTGACAGAACCCGGTCCGCGGCCCGGTTATCTTGTTCAATCGCAGCTAATGCCTCGATCGCCGCTGCAAGGCGCGCTGCTGGGGTCACTCTCGTTTCTCCGTCAATTACATATTTGGCCGATAATTCGGCGCTTCTCGGGTAATGGTCACATCATGAACATGGCTTTCACGCAATCCAGCAGACGATATCCGCAGGAAGCGGCAATTGTTTTGCATCTCGCTAATACTGCCATTGCCGGTATATCCCATGGCCGCCCGCAAACCACCCACCAATTGGTGAACCACTGGACCGACGGGGCCTTTATAAGGGACCTGACCTTCAATCCCTTCAGGGACCAGCTTTAAATTATCAGAGACCTCTGCTTGGAAATAGCGGTCGGCTGAACCGCGCGCCATTGCCCCAAGGGAGCCCATGCCCCGATAGGCCTTGTAGGATCGCCCTTGATGCAAGAAAACCTCGCCCGGGCTTTCATCTGTACCCGCCAACAGCGAGCCAATCATGGCCACATCCGCGCCAGCCGCAATGGCTTTGGCCAGATCACCCGAATATTTGATACCGCCATCTGAAATCACCGGCACCCCTGCCTCACGGCAGACGGAGACCGCATCAACAACAGCTGTTAATTGCGGCATGCCAACGCCTGCGACCATCCGGGTGGTGCAGATCGAGCCTGGACCAATCCCAACCTTCACAGCGTCAGCACCAGCATCAACAAGTGCTTGTGCGCCCTCACGGGTCGCCACATTGCCAGCGATGATCTGGGTGGAATTTGATAATCGACGAATTTCCGCCACCGCCATCAGCACCCCTTCTGAATGGCCATGGGCGGTATCAACGACAACCACATCAACCTCTGCATCAAAAAGCGCTTCGGCGCGGGTAATGCCCGCTATGCCGGTGCCTGTCGCCGCCGCCACCCGCAGGCGGCCCTGATTGTCTTTGCAAGCATTGGGGAAATTACGGGCTTTTTCGATGTCTTTGACAGTAATCAGGCCAACACACCGCTGTTCATCATCAACCACCACCAATTTTTCAATCCGATGTTGATGCAACAGTCGCCGGGCACTGTCAGCATCCACATCTTCCTGGACGGTAATCACCCGTTTGGTCATCAGCTCTTTAATGGGGATTGAATCATCGGTTGCAAACCGCACATCGCGATGGGTGAGGATGCCAACAATCTTGCCAGTTCGGCGGCGCACAACGGGAATGCCCGAGATATGATGATGGCGCATCAAGCCATGCGCCTCGGCGAGGGATTGATCCGGAAAAATGGTCACCGGATTCACCACCATGCCTGCTTCAAATTTTTTGACATTTCGGACTTCCGCCGCTTGCGCCTCAATATCAAGATTTTTATGAATGACGCCAAGGCCGCCAGATTGCGCCATCGCAATCGCCAGGCGGCTTTCTGTCACTGTATCCATCGCCGATGAGATCAACGGAATCCCCAACCGCACCTCACGGGTCAATTGCGTACTGGTATCAACCTCAGCGGGCAGCACTGATGAGCGTGCTGGTTCCAAAAGAACATCGTCGAAGGTAAGCGCGTCGCGGATTTGCATGGTGCCTCCGGTTAAGTGGTGGCAACCGAATATACAGCGACCTTTCAACAAGCCAAGGGAGAACTCGGTAAGACGTTACTTATTCGGTATTTTCGCCGGATATTTCACCATCTAACGTCACCAAAGGGCGAAAGCCCATCGCCACAACATAGGTTTCCGCCGACTCGGAACGACTCGCCGGTGGTTTGGCATGGCGCACACTGCGAAACCGGCCTTTTAAACGTGTCAGCAAATCACGCTCCGAACCGCCTTGAAAAACCTTGGCGATGAAACAACCATCCACCGCCAGCACGTCCTCGGCAAAATCAAGCGCCGCCTCACACAGCCCAATAATGCGCAGATGGTCGGTTTTTTGATGGCCTGTGGCCGGGGCTGCCATATCGCTCATCACCACGTCCACAGGTCCGCCACTGGCAGCCTTCAAGATTGCCGGCATGTCTGGATCGGTAAAGTCACCGCACAACACTTCCACATCCGATAACGGCTCCATTTCAAGGATATCAATGGCCACAACCCGGCCACCTTTGCGTTGCCCGACACCAACACGGTCAGCCACAATTTGTGACCAGCCCCCCGGGGCCGCTCCCAAATCAACGATGGTTTGGCCACGTTTTAGAAAATGAAACCGTTCATCCAGTTCAAGAATTTTAAATGCCGAACGGGACCGAAACCCGCGCCGCTGCGCTTCAACCACATAAGGATCATTTAATTGGCGTTCAAGCCACAGTTTGCTCGATAGCTTTCGACCACGTGCGCTTTTCACCTTTACCTTTGCATTCCGGGCACCACCCAGATTGCCGCCACGATGCTTGCCTTGCGCCATATCGTCATTCCCCTAATTACGGATCTCACGCAAACGGCGTTCCGCTAACAACTCAAACAATAAACCTTCGCGCAGTCCTCGATCACCAACACACAGATGGCCAACAGGCCAACGCCGGCAAATCGCCAGTAAAATGGCACAACCCGCAACGATCAAATCAGCACGATCAACACCAATACATTGGTTTTGAGCACGTGTCGCTGGATCCATCGCTGATATCTCGACACTCAGACGTTCGATATCGTCAAAACGAAGATAGGTACCATCTATTTGATGGCGCACGTAACGGACCAAGTTTTTATGAATACCTGCCAAGGTGGTGACGGTCCCAGAAGTACCGACCATCTGCACCCTGCCATCTGCGATACACCTGGCAATGTCATCGCAGTGGTCAAATCTCGACAGAGCCTGATCGATGAGATCAACTGACTGGCGAAAGCCGTCACGGCTAATCTCGCCAATCGCAAATTGTTCACTTAAATTCAAAACCCCATACGGAATGGAATGGATGGCAAGATCATTGGCCGTCGCTAATCGGTTGTCGTCATACCAATCATAGCGTTTGGTCCACGCAATTTCTGTGCTGCCGCCGCCGATGTCAAAAACCAGCACACGATCTGCTGGCATGGCCGTGCTTCCCAACTCCTTAATTAAAGGTGTGCAACCATTAAACGCCAGCTCTGCCTCGCGCTGGGGGGAGATGGTCTCAATGATAAGTCCCGTCTCTTTAAAAATTCGTTGCACAAACTCGTTACTATTGCTCGCCCGTCGACAAGCTTCCGTGGCGACAGCTTTGATATCAGCAACACCATGGCGCGTGATCTTTTGCGCACAGATGCGGAGTGCTGCCAGGGTCCGCTCCATCGCCTCGTCAGATAAGCGGTGACGTTCGGCAACACCGCCGCCCAGTTTGGTTACCCTTGAAAAAGAATCAATGACTCGAAAATCACCTCCCTCAATCGCAGCAACCAATAACCGACAGTTATTTGTCCCCAAATCTAACGCAGCAATCAGGTCGGTGGGTTTTGCCCGCCGATTGTTTCTGCGCCCGTGCGTTTTTGCGCGGGGCACCTGCATGCCATCGCTGTTTGGCAAAACCCAAAAATCCTCTTATCAAATTTTTACAATTTTATTTTAACCCTAATCCTATTTTCCGTGTGGTTTTTCATAGAAGCGAAAGCTGTTTCATTTTTTTATTATTATTTTTCATAAGGTTAGACCGATAATAACAATTTATAAAAAAATTATATAAAATTTTAATAAAAACTGTTGACGGTCCAAATCGGTTTGGTCTATAACAACATCACTTCCGGAGAGCACCGGCGATCAACGTCTAAAATAGACCACGCCGAATGTAACTGGAACGAAAAATTTTCCTGGGCAGAAAGCCCTTCGTCATATAGGAGGCCAAAATGGCT
>JBELLC010000130.1:0-7210 GCA_042088965.1 Nisaea sp.
GAAGCGTTTGCAGCATGATGTCTCGCCAATCAGGGAACGGCAGGACCTGCCGTGCGAATGAAATCTAGCCTATCATTATCTGTTGGCGCTACGGTGTCGATAGTTTTGCTGACAGGGGGAAGATGAAATGACAGACCAAAAGGATAACAGCGGTACGCTGGCAAACTGTGTTCTTATTGTGGAAGCAGAAATTGATAGCGATGCAGCAGTGGCCTGGAACAAATGGTATGATGACGTGCATCTGCCTGAGGCTTTGGCCTGTCCTGGGGTGCTATCAGGCCAGCGTTACCGCGCTGCTGGTGTTGCGGCGATCACGGATCACGGTGAACGCTGGCAGCAGACGACCGAAGCCTATGTCACCCTTTATGAACTGAGTGGCCCAGAAGCGCTTGAAACGCCTGAGTTCAAAGCAATGCGTGGCTGGTATGAATTCACCGATAAAATTACGGCCACAACCCGGGTTTTCACTGCCGTTTAGCGCAATCTATGCGCGGCGTGCCTGCATTTTGTGGCTGGCATCCATTCTTTTGTGGAAATGATATGCTGCTGTTTTTGACCGTCTGAAGCGATGTTTTCGACGCCAAACCCTTGGACAGACCCCGCACTGTCGGTCAAGATTACGCGACGTGAGGGGAGGGTGTTTGATGCAAGGCTATCCAGAAAAAGTTGTCGATGGGTCGGTTTGGACAACCGATCAGCTGGCCCAAGATCGCCGCTGGGACGTACATTTGACGGCTGCCGATCGCGCCGAACTGGCGTCAGCGGTGGCCCATGTGATGCGCCATCACGGCGGTGAACCAGGCTTTACAAAAGCCGAATTCTCTCTGCCGCGCATGGGCGCGCGCCTTAGCGCGATTTACCAGCAGTTAAAACATGGCTTTGGGTTTTCAGTCATTCGCGGCCTGGACATGGATGCCTATGACCGCCCGGCATTGGGCGTGTTGCTTTGGGGCTTGGGTTGCTACCTTGGCCAAGGGATCTTTCAAAACAAACAAGGTGATTTGATTGGTGAGGTCAAAGATTACGGCGAGGTTGCCGTCGGCGATGATCCCTATTTGGCAGGCGTGCGCGGTTATCGGACAACTGTTGCCCTGCCGCCCCACACCGATAGCTGTGATTTGGTCGGTTTGATGTGCTTGAGGGCGGCACAATCAGGAGGTGCCAGCTCGATTGTCAGCTCGACCGCGATTTACAATGAAATCGCGGCCACCCGGCCAGATTTGATCGCGCCATTAATGCAAGGCTTTTTCATCGATCTGGTGGGAAAGGGAACAGCTGATCATCAAATTAGTTTTGCCGCCATTCCAGTTTTCAGCTTTTTTGCGGGTAAATTATCGTGTCGCTTTAACAAGCAACAGATCGAACTCGGGGCTGAAAAGTCTGGCCAGCCGCTGACCCCAGAGCGCCAAGAAGCGATCGATCTGGTACGTTGCCTTTCCCTTGATCGGCGCTTTAATCTGCCAATCGACCTGGCCCCTGGTGACATTCAATTGCTGAATAACCGCGTTACCTTGCATGCCCGGGAGATTTTTGTAGATCATACCGAGATTGAGCAAAAACGCCTGATGCTGCGTATTTGGATGAATGCGCCAGAGATTCGTCCCCTTGAGGCGGCCATGATTGATCAGTTAAACACCGGGCCCCATGGGCAGGTTTTACGGCGGGCATAGCAGGTTGCCATTGGCCCGGTAATCGCGCTAGCCTGACAGTCGGATTGGGAGGAGAGGGCATGGCATTATCAGCAATAGCGCCAACGCCAAGGGGTGATAAGGATTTTCCCGAACATGTTGATGCGGTGATCATCGGCGCGGGAATTGCGGGCATGTATCAACTGTATAAACTGCGCAGCCTGGGCATGTCCGTGCGGGTTTTTGAAACCGGCGGCGATGTTGGCGGTACCTGGTATTGGAACCGTTATCCGGGCGCGCGGTTTGATTCCGAAAGCTGGACCTATGGCTATTCGTTTTCCGATGAGGTGCTGCAAGAATGGAATTGGAGCGAGCATTTCTCAGCTCAACCAGAGACACTGCGATATTTAAACTTTGTCGCCGATAGATTTGACCTGCGGCGCAGTATCTCCTTCAATAGCCGGGTGGCCTCGGCCCATTATCAGGCGGACTGGGGCGGTTGGGACATCACCCTCGAAAACGGCGTCAGCCAAAAGGCGACGTTCCTGATTACCGCAATTGGCCCGCTATCCGCGCATACTTTGCCGCGCATTGATGGTCTTGATCGCTTTCAAGGGATGGCGTTTCACACTGCCCGCTGGCCGCATGAACCGGTCGATCTGTCCAACAAGCGGGTGGGTGTTATTGGGACCGGGGCAACGGGCATTCAAACGATCCAAACGATTGCCAAATCTGTCGGCCATTTAAGCGTGTTTCAACGCACAGCGAACTGGGCCGCACCGTTGCATAATGCGCCGATCAGCAATGCTGAAATGGCCGAAATTAAAGCCAATTATCCGGCGATTTTCGCCCGCTGCCGGGAAACCCCGGGCTGTTTTATTCATATGAATGACCCGCGTGCCACCTTCGATGTTTCCGAACAAGAGCGGCAAGCGTTTTATGAAGCGCTTTATGAAAAGCCTGGTTTTGGCATTTGGCAAGGTAACTTCCGGGATATGTCCACAAACCCCGAGGCCAATGACGCGGTGTCTGCCTTTATCGCCGATAAAATCCGCCAGCGGGTGAAAGACCCTGTCTTGGCAGAAAAGCTCGTTCCTAAAGACCATGGTTTCGGCACCCGCCGGGTGCCGTTAGAGACAGGCTATTATGAAGTTTACAATCAAGACAATGTGCGTTTGGTGGATCTCAAAGAGGCCCCGATTGAGTGCATTACGCCAACCGGTGTGCGCACCAGCGCCGAAGAACATCACCTTGATGTGCTGATTTATGCAACCGGCTTTGATGCCCTGACGGGTGGCTTTGACCGGATCGACATTCGCGGCCGTAACGGCCTTACCCTAAAAGAGAAATGGGCGGATGGGCCGCGTACTTTCCTTGGTCTACAGACGGTTGAATTTCCAAATATGTTGACCATCGTTGGGCCACATAATGCGGCGGCACGCTGCAATATTCCGCGCTGTATTGAACAGAATGTGGAATGGGTCAGCGACCTGATGGCGCATATGCGCGAGAACGGTCTTGTACATATCGAAGCCAGACGACCGGCCGAAGATGAATGGACCGAAAGCATCAACACGCTGGCGGCTGACATGCTGTACACCCATGTTGACAGTTGGATGACCGGCGTTAACCACAACGTTGAGGGCAAGGATGTGCGCCGGGTCCTGCAATATCAAGGCGGCGCACCGGCCTACCGGGCGCATTGTGATCAATCGGCTGCGGACGGTTATGCGGGCTTTGATCTGCGTTGAGGATATCCCTGAAATCGCTGGCATTTGGCCTGGGTCGATGGTGAGAGGAGAATTGCTGTGAAAATTTTCATTGCCTGTCTGGGGACGGAAACCAATACCTTCTCGCCAATCCCGACCGGGTATGAAGCCTTTGCCAGCTATATGATTTATCATGGTGAAACCAGCCAGAATCCGGCAAATCTATTTTCTGAACCAGTGATTGTCTGGCGTAAAATGGCAGAGGCAATGGACGCTGAGGTGATCGAATCCCTGGCCGCATTTGCAGAACCTGCGGGGCCAACGGTGCGCAGTGTCTATGAAGACTTTCGTGATCGTATTTTGGCTGATCTTGAAGCTGCCATGCCGGTGGACATGGTGCTAATCAACATGCATGGGGCGATGGTTGCAGATGGCTATCACGACTGCGAAGGCGATTTATTAAGCCATATCCGCACTCTTGTCGGGCCGCAGATCATTATTGGCGGGGAACTTGATCTACATTGCTCCATTACCCCGGCGATGACCACTGCTGCGAATGTTTTAATCACCTTTAAAGAATATCCGCATATCGATGGCCCAGCGCGTGCAAAGGAATTGTTTACCGTCTGCGCGGCTGCGGTTCGCGGCGCGGTGCGTCCGGTGATGAGCGTCCGGGATTTGCGGATGGTCAACATGTGGCGAACCACCGAGGCCCCGGGGTCAACAATTGTCGCCGCGATGCAAGAGGCCGAGCGCCGCAATGATATCTTGTCGGTGTCCTTTGCCCATGGTTTCCCTTGGGGCGATGTGCCGGAAGCAAGCGCCAAGGTGTTGGTTGTCAGTGATGGTGCCGCGGAGGCGGGCAGCGCCGTTGCAGACGAAATCGCAGACTTGATTTGGCAGCGCCGCGACGGCGTTAATCATACCTTACCCAGTATTAAAGCGGCGGTTGCCAGCGCCATGGCCCGGCCTGACGGACCCGTTGTTTTGGCCGATGTTGCTGACAATGCAGGCGGCGGTGCGCCCTCTGATTCGACTTTTATTCTGGCGCATCTTTTAGATGTTGGCGCGCGCGGGGTGATCTCTGGCTTTTACTGGGACCCTGTTGGCGTTCGGTTTTGTTTTGACGCCGGCGAAGGCGCCAGTTTGGCCCTTCGTATTGGCGGTAAATGCGGCCCTGAATCAGGGGCGCCTGTTGATCTTCAGGTTACCGTGCGTGGCCTGCTGGCCGATGGCAAACAAAGCTTCGGCAGCGGCAGCCAGTTAATGGGACGCAGTGCCTGGGTGTCGACAGGCGATATTGATTTGATTTTGAATGATAACCGCACACAAGTTTTTCATCCCGATGGGTTTACCCAATTCGGCATTGATTTGAGCCAAGCAAAAATCATTGTGGTGAAATCAACACAGCATTTCCATGCTGGCTTTGCCCCAATCGCCCGGGAGATCATTTATGTTGGTGCCCCCGGCGCGATTGCCCCTGATTTTGCGGATATTCCGTTCGAAACCTTCAACCAGCCTTATTGGCCGCGGCATGAAGATCCCTTTTCAGCATAGGCCTGCTTGCGGCGGCGGGACTGCGCCATCGAGTGCGCCTGATAAAAACAAATTGTGGTGATGGAAAAATGTCTGCGACTTCCCCAAATGCTCTGATTTTAAACGATGCTGAGGCGATTGATCGGATCCTCGATCATATTGACAATAAAACCACAGATACCGGTACGGGCGTCTGGCGAGAGCCGGTGGCGCATTATGTCTCTGAAGAACGGTTTCACCGAGAGCGGGCCTTAATGCGACGGCTGCCGATACCGTTTTGTCCTTCAGGTTCTTTGCTGAATAGCGGTGACTATTTAGCCCGGACGGCGGCGGGAACGCCGCTGCTGGCTGTGCGCGGGCGTGATGGCGTGGTGCGGGTGTTTCGCAATACCTGCCGACATCGTGGCATGGCTGTCGCCAGCGGCAGTGGCTGCGCGCGGGCATTTGTCTGCCCCTATCACGCCTGGACCTATAGCTTGGAGGGGGCGCTGACGCATATCAGCGGGAAAGATGGTTTTCCAGATGTTGATGCTGGCCGTCATGGCTTGGCGCCGGTGGCGGCGGTCGAAGAACGTGGCGGTTTAATCTGGGTAACTCAAGAGGACCCTGTGTCGCCTGGCGCGCTCGCGGCCCTGCCAGACATGTTTACACCAGAACAACAAGTCTTTGACATGTCGACCTTCACCGATCCCACAAATTGGAAGCTGGCGGCAGAAACCTCCATGGAGGGCTATCATATTAAGGCCCTGCACCAAGACAGTTTTTACCCCTATGGCTATGATAATCTGAATGTTGTGGAGACCTATGGGCCAAACTCACGGATCATTTTCCCGTTTCGCCGGATTGAAAAGTTGCGCGATATCCCGCGCGCAGAACGCCGTTTGCAAGGTATGGTGACGGACGTATTTCAGCTGTTCCCCAATACCCATGTGTCGGTGTTAAGCCATCATTCGCATTTGATTATTCTCGAGCCGATTGCCGTTGGCGTGACCGAGTATGTGTTTTTTCGGCTGTCTAACCGCGGCGCAGATACCGCCGAAAATCTGGTGCGGGCTAAAAAAGATGCGGCCTTTTTAAAGGATGGTGGCCTGACCGAGGACCGTGCGGCGGCGAACGCAATTTACACAGGGCTTCAGACCGGCGGCAATGACCATCTGACCTTTGGACGTTTTGAAAAAGCCATTGGCCATTTCCACGCCAATCTTGCCGATATGTTGGCGCAAGTGGCGTGATCTAGAACCTGGGCCGTGTGCTGGTCCGTAAAAATCACGCGCCCGCGTTGCGCCCCGCGCGCTGCCGGGTAAGCTGTCAAAAAAGCAGATCATTGGGGGAGGGGTTTCATGACACGTTTGGCGGGAAAGATTGCCTTTATCACAGGCGGCGGCGGCGGTATTGGGCGGGCAACCGCAATTCGCTTTGCTGAAGAGGGGGCCAAAGTTGTGGTCGCAGAGATTGACCGCGAGCTTGGTGCTGAGAGTGCTGCCTTGGCCAAAGCGGCAGCAGGTAATAACGGCGGCGATGCCATTTTTATCGAAACCGACGTCACCCATCGGGGCAGCCTTGCCGAGGCTGTGGCAGGGACCATTGATGCTTTTGGCGGGTTGAACGTGCTGCATAACAATGCTGGTGGTTCTACCTTGCAAGATGGCCCTGTTACGGACGCTCCTGAAGAAGAGTTTTGGCGGGTGATACAGGTGGATCTGTTTGGGACGTTCTTATGCTCAAAATTGGCAATTCCCGAAATCATCAAGGCTGGCGGCGGGTCGGTGATCAATATGGCGTCAAATGTGGCCCTGATGGCCTTGCCTGGGCGTGATTGTTACACCGCTGCCAAAGGCGGTGTCGCCTCAATGACCCGCTCGATGGCGGTTGAATATGCCCCGGATAATATTCGGGTAAATGCCATTGCCCCATCAGTTACCCTATCTGATCGGGTCAAGCGGTTGTTGGAAGGCAGTCATGAAATCAAGGCTGTGGGCGATCAGCATTTGCTGGGCTTGGGAGAGCCGATCGACATTGCTCATATGGCGGTCTATTTGGCCGCCGACGAAAGCCGGATTACAACCGGCCAGGTGCTGTCAGTGGATAGTGGCGTGACAATTTATTAACCATCATCGCAGCTGGTTTTGGCAGCTGCAAAAAGGTTGCCGGGCCGATGGGCCAAAAATGTGATGATATATTGAGGTGATAAGGGGAAATTGCGATGAAAATTCTGGTCACGGATCGCCATGGTAAGGGCACTGAGCATATTGAAATTGACGCTGCGGGCGCGGGCATTGAGATAGAGTTTTTTGACGCCCCTGAGGAGGTGACAGACGCCGCCTGGGCCAGTGCCGA
>JBELLC010000131.1:0-7144 GCA_042088965.1 Nisaea sp.
TTTGATTGGGCCATGGCCGAAGCACTGGCCTTTGGATCGCTGCTGGTTGAAGGCAACCCAGTTCGACTTTCGGGGCAGGATTCTGGGCGCGGGACATTCTCGCACCGGCACTCGGTATGGTCGGATCAAAAAACCGAAGAGCGCTATGTGCCACTGAACCATATCAATGACCAACAAGAACACTATGAGGTCATTGATAGCCCGCTATCTGAAGCCTCGGTATTGGGCTTTGAATATGGCTTTAGCCAAGCAGAGCCAAATGCCTTGATCATGTGGGAAGCGCAGTTTGGCGACTTTGCCAATGGCGCACAGGTGATTGTTGATCAGTTCATCAGCTCTGGTGAGGCCAAATGGCTCCGTATGTCTGGTCTGGTGATGCTTTTGCCCCACGGCTATGAGGGCCAAGGACCGGAACATTCCTCGGCCCGAGTCGAGCGATATTTGCAGCTCTGTGCAGAAGATAATATGCAGGTGGTGAACTGCACAGATCCAGCCAATTTTTTCCACGTGCTGCGCCGACAATTGCGCCGTGATTTCCGTAAACCCCTGATCGTGTTCACACCAAAGTCATTGCTGCGCCACAAACTATGTGTCTCATCCATTGATAAATTTGGACCCGGAAGCTCGTTTCATCGGGTTATGTATGAAGACGAAGCACTTTGCCCGGATGCGGAAGTGAAGCGGGTTATTCTGTGCAGTGGAAAGGTCTATTACGATCTGTTCGAGGAGCGTGCAAAACGCGCTGTCACAGATGTTGCTTTTTTACGCATGGAGCAGATTTACCCGTTCCCAGATGGGGCTCTAAGCAAGCAACTAAAACGCTACCCACAGGCCGAAGTGGTCTGGTGTCAGGAAGAACCTGAAAACCAAGGTGCTTGGCACTTCGTGGATCGGCGGATTGAAGGCGTGTTGAGCGCCCTTGACGGTGTCGCAAAACGGCCTGTCTATGTTGGTCGGCCCGCCGCCGCATCACCGGCAACAGGAAATGGCCAGCGCCATCAACGGGAATTACACGCGTTTCTGGACGCGGCGTTGAACCTGGGGGCACAAAACGTCAAACAGGATGCGGCAGAATAAACACCATATGGCCGCCTCAATAATTGGCTAGCGAAAGGCGAAAACGAAAATGGCAACCGAAATCAAGGTCCCTACCCTTGGTGAATCGGTAACGGAAGCAACCGTTGCCAAGTGGATGAAGCAAGCTGGTGAAGGGGTCGCTGTCGATGAACCGTTACTCGAACTTGAGACCGATAAAGTTACCCTAGAGGTTAATGCCCAGGTTGCGGGCACTTTAGCGGAAATTATTGTCACCGAAGGCGCGACGGTTGAAGTTGGCGCCATCCTTGGGATGATTGCTGAAGGCGCGGTTGCGGCGGCTCCGGCGACAAAGGCACCGGCAGCCGCGGCGCCCGCGCCCATGGCCGTCCCTGCACCCGCGGCTCCCGTTCAAGCTGCGCCAACGCCAGCGGCTCCTGCCGCGGCGGCAGAAACCCCAAACGTGGCGCATGTCTTATCTCCTGCGGTGCGCCGTTTGGTTGAGGAACATAACCTTAATGCAGCGAAAATAACGGCCAGTGGCAAAGATGGCCGTTTGCTCAAAGCAGATGTCCTGGCGGCAATCGCGGCTGGCACCGCTAAAGCAGGGGCTGCGGCACCTTCTGCACCTGCGCCGGCTGATCTGCCACCGCGTGCCGATGACCCCCGTGAAGAGCGGGTCCGCATGTCACGGTTGCGGCAAGTTATCGCAAAGCGTCTCAAGGATGCTCAAAACACCGCTGCCATGCTGACCACCTTCAACGAAGTGGACATGACAGCCGTGATGGCCCTGCGCAATGAATACAAAACGGCGTTTGAGAAAAAGCATGGCGTGCGTCTTGGTTTTATGTCGTTTTTCGCCAAAGCCGCAATCATGGCCCTGCAGGAACTGCCGGCGGTTAATGCTGAAATCTATGGCGATGAGGTCATTTATAAAAATTATTATGATATTGGTGTTGCTGTTGGGACGCCGCAAGGGCTGGTTGTGCCAATCGTTCGTGACGCTGATAAGCTATCCTTTGCAGGCATTGAGCAAACCATTGGTGAGCTCGGGATGCGGGCCCGCGATGGCAAGCTAACGATGGCAGACATGACCGGTGGAACCTTTACCATTTCCAATGGCGGTGTTTACGGCTCGTTAATGTCGACACCTATTTTGAACCCGCCACAATCGGCAATCTTGGGTATGCATAAAACCCAGATGCGGCCGATGGCCATGGGTGACAAGGTTGAGATCCGACCGATGATGTATTTGGCCTTGTCCTATGACCATCGGATCATTGATGGCCGTGAGGCGGTCACCTTCCTGGTGCGTGTGAAAGAGGCGATTGAAGATCCCCGCCGCTTATTGCTGGATATGTAAACGGAGAAAAGACTATGGCAGATCGTTTTGATCTGGTTGTTATCGGTGGTGGGCCTGGTGGCTATGTGGCGGCAATTCGGGCCGCCCAACTCGGCTTGAAAGTGGCCTGTGTTGAAAAGCGCGGCGCTTTGGGGGGAACCTGCTTAAATGTTGGCTGTATCCCGTCGAAGGCATTGTTGAACGCCTCGGAGAAATTTGCCGAAGCGCGCGATCACTTTGCGGATTTTGGTATTGAGGTGAATGCACCGAAAATCAATGTCGCAAAATTAATGGGCAAAAAGGACGAGATTGTCACAGGTCTGACCGATGGCGTGGCGTTTTTGTTCAAGAAAAATAAGGTTGATTACCACATTGGCACCGGCACCATTGCGGGCATGGAGGATGACGGCGGCACCGTCACTGTCACAGCAGCTGACGGCACAACTGAAACGCTTGCCACCCAGCGTGTGATGATTGCCACAGGCTCTGAGCCAACGTCCTTGGCCGGGGTTGATGTGGATGAAAAGCAGATTGTCACCTCGACGGGGGCTTTGGCGCTCGGCAAGGTGCCAAAGCATTTGATTGTCATTGGTGGGGGTGTGATTGGCTTAGAATTAGGCTCTGTCTGGGCCCGTTTGGGGGCTAAGGTCACGGTGGTTGAATATCTTGACCGGATTTGCCCTGGCATGGACATGGAGATTGCGCGAAAATTCCAGCGGGTGCTGGAAAGCCAAGGGCTTGAGTTCAAACTGGGCCACAAGGTGACAGGCGCGACAAAAGCCAAAAGCAATGTGACCTTGAGTGTGGAGCCGGCCGCGGGGGGCAGCAGCGAAAGCCTGAAAGCTGATTGTGTGCTGGTGGCGGTTGGTCGACGGCCGCTGACAGCAGGGTTGGGCTTAGACAATCTCGGTGTCGAGCTGGATAAGCGTGGCTTTATTCAGGTTGATGAAGACTTTGAAACCAGTCACCCTGGGATTTTTGCCATTGGTGACTGTATCGCCGGGCCGATGCTGGCACATAAAGCGGAAGAAGATGGCGTCGCTGCCGTTGAAACGATGGCCGGTGGTGTCGGTCACGTGGATTATAATTTGGTGCCGTCAATTGTCTACACATGGCCCGAGGTGGCGTGGATTGGGCAAACCACAGAAGATTTGAAAGACGCAGGAACAAAGCCAAAAGTGGGGAGCTTCCCGTTCATGGCCAACAGCCGGGCGCGGGCCAATGATGACACGGATGGGTTGGTGAAAATCCTCGCTGATCCGGAAACCGACCGGGTTCTCGGTGTGCATATCATGGGCCCAGAAGCAGGGAATTTGATACATGAATGTGCCACTGCGATGGCGTTTGGCGCGTCATCGGAAGACATCGCTCGTACCTGCCATGGCCACCCAACCTTGAACGAGGCCGTCAAAGAGGCTGCACTTGCGGTTGATAAGCGGGCCATTCACATTTAAGGCGACGCAGCACAGTGTTATGCGGCTCAAAGGGGCGTTTATTCGCCCTTTTTTGCGGCGTGCAGCCCCCAGACGTGGGTCCGCAAAATCCACCCCCGCAGGCCACCAACGTCAATCTCGCACCATTTTTGACGGCAGGTTTCTAAGCGTCCAAGGACGCCTGCTTCTAAACGTGCAACGGTTGATGCGGTTGAGGCCGGTTTCTGGCGCAAGCTGCGGATACGTTTTGTGATGACAATATATCGCCGGCCGCTCAGCATGCTTTGGTGCACCCAGCCTTTGGTGCCGTCCACATCGCGAATTTGCCGCCAGGTATCAAATTCAGCAATCACCTCAACAGGTGTATTGGCCCGATTGAAGACCCAATCGATTGGATAACGGGTGCCGGGCCCGGTTCGAATATTTACCTCGCTGGCGCGCAGAGAGACAAAGCGTGGCAATGGCAACCCGGTGACACCGCCAACTTTCGCCGCCCACGCCGGGTCGAGTGAAAACACCACCAAATGCAGAACGGCCAGAATCACAGCCTGATAAAAAATGCAGAAACGGCGGCTTTTCTGCCTCCTGTTCTGGCATTTATGTGGTGTATAAAAAATCATCTAAAAAGCTTTTACCAATCGTGAACTTTGCTACCCTAGCATGCTGACTTATGGCTGTTAAGAAAGCCGCGATAGATAGCGCTAATAGACAAGCCGTGTGCAGGCTGTTATGCCCAAACGGTCGGCTAAAATTAGCGTTTCGAAACGGATCGGAGCAAAACCATGACAGGGACCAAACCCGTCGTGATCGTCACCCGCAAACTACCTGACGTGATCGAAACCCGAATGATGGAATTATTCGATGTCCGGCTCAACCTCGATGATGAACCGTTCACGGCAGAGCGCATGGCCGACGCGCTGCGCGAGGCGGATGTTTTGGTCCCCACGGTCACGGACCGTATTGACGCTAAAATTCTGGCCGCAGCGGGCGACCGCTTACGCCTGATCGCGTCTTTTGGCACCGGCGTTGATCATATTGATCTCGCTGCCGCCCGTCAGCGCGGGATTACGGTGACCAATACCCCCGGCGTGTTGACCGAAGATACTGCTGACATGACCATGGCGCTGATCTTGGCGGTGCCGCGCCGCTTGGTTGCGGGTGAGAAATTGATGCGCACGGGGCAATGGCGGGGGTGGAGTCCAACCTCCATGCTTGGCAATCGCATTCATGGCAAACGCCTTGGCATTGTCGGCATGGGCCGCATTGGACAGGCTGTGGCCCGCCGGGCCCGGGGCTTTGGCCTGGCCATTCACTATCATAATCGCCGTCCTGTACATGCTGAAACCGAAGCAGAGCTTGAGGCGACTTACTGGGACAATCTAGACCAAATGCTGTCGCGCGTTGATATTATTTCGATCAACTGCCCGCATACACCAGCAACCTATCATCTGATCTCACCGCGGCGGATTGCTTTGATCCAACCACATGCATTCATCGTCAATACCTCGCGCGGTGAGGTTATTGATGAAAATGCCTTGGCCCGCACCCTGCAAAACCGCGATATTGCGGGTGCAGGGCTCGATGTTTTTGAGCACGAGCCACAGGTAAACCCAAAACTGCTAGAACTTGATAACGTCGTGCTGATGCCGCATATGGGTTCTGCGACGATTGAGGGGCGGATTGATATGGGTCAAAAGGTGATTATCAATATCCGCGCCTTTGCGGACAATCACACACCGCCAGATAGGGTTATTGAAACATAACCCCATCGTCACCCGGCAGCCTAGCGCGGCCAAAAATCCTCAAAGTCCTGCATCCAGGTGGTGAAATCAGCAAAATCAGCATCGCTATCTTCTGGCAAACGATAGCCGATATCGTCAGCCAGGCGATCAACAGCCATTGGTGGCCTGTCTTTATCGCCATGCAAATTGATTGTTGCCGTCTCGCCATTTTCAGCGAGGCGATAGCTGAAACGCGGATATACGGTTTGCAAATGCGCGCAGAAATCAAGAACAGAGAACTCCCGCCGACTGCTGATATGAAATAGATCATGCTGGCGGGGCTTGTCATTGGCCATGAGGGCGGCCAGGGCGTCGCCCACATGGCGGCTATAGGTCCAGTCTTTCTGGTCGCGGCGATCCAAAATGGCGGTACCGCCAGCCCGCGCCAAAAGCGCGGCCTGCATCAACGGGCTAAGGGTATCGCGGGCACCTGAATCAATTTCCCAAGCACCATAAATGCCCGACAGACGAACACTGAAAATGTCTATGCCTGTTAATTCAGCCAACCGCCGACCAATCCGCTCAGAGGCAAATTTTGTGGCCCCATAGATCGCACTTGGGTCAATCACACCCTCTGCTTCGGTTAACGCCAGCTCACCGTCAATGCCACGAGAGCCGTAAACGGATCCCGAGCTGATATTGATAATCCGGCGCAGGTTGCAGGCTTCGGCGGCTTTGATAAGATTGATGAAGCCTAATAAATTGACTTCAACCACCTGTTCGGGGTGATCATGTTCGCGGGTCGCCCCAGAGGTGAGGGCTGCCCCATAAAAGGCCCCTGTGACCTCATGGCGGCGCAGCGCAGATTGCATTGTCGCGCGATCTCGCACATCGCCTGCAACCGCGTGCCATACGCCCGATAATTGATCAAAGCGCCGGGCAGCGGCCTCTGGCACGGGGTTAAGGTCAAATAAGACCACGTCCTGACCACGTGCCAGCAGGCTTTCAGCAAGGGCAAGGCCGATAAATCCACAGCCACCTGCAATCAGCAGTGCCATCTTCGCCTCTCCGGTGTTTAGGGTGGTCAGACGCCCTTAGCTGGCGTCCGCAGCAACCTGCATCTTGACGATTTTGTCTGGATTTGTCGGTGGCTCACCGCGGACGATTGCATCGACAAATTCCATACCTTCGACGACACTGCCCCAGACCGTGTACTGGCCGTTCAGGAAGCTACAATCCTGGAAGCAGATGAAGAATTGACTATCACCGCTGTTTGGATCTTGCGCCCGGGCCATGCCGATGGTGCCGCGGCCAAATGGCTCGGCGGTAAACTCGGCCGCAAGTTTTTGACCAGAGCCGCTCATGCCGGTGCCGGTCGGGTCACCTGTTTGCGCCATAAAGCCGTCGATAACGCGATGGAAAACAATGCCATCGTAGAAGCCTTCACGGGAAAGTTCCTTGATTCGCGCCACATGATTGGGGGCCAGATCAGGGCGTAATTCAATCACCACCCGGCCATCCTTGAGGTCAAGAAACAGGGTGTTTTCGAGGTCGCGCGCGTCGGCGCCTTGGCTGCTTGCTGTCATGAGAAGAACAATGAACCCTAATCGTTT
>JBELLC010000132.1:0-7111 GCA_042088965.1 Nisaea sp.
AGATCTATTATGGCCAGCCTGTCACCGAGGTTGGCCAAAAATCGCTCACCTTGGCTGATGGCCGTAGCTATGCTTTCGATGCCGCTTTCTTGGTGACCGCCGTCAGCCCACCGTCCTGGTTGCGTGATAGCGGGCTTGCCCTTGACGCCGATGGCTTTATTGCGGTTGGCAGGACCTTGCAGTCAAATTCTCACAGCTCTGTATTTGCCGCCGGCGATGTGGCCACATTAACCGACGATCCGCGCCCCAAAGCTGGGGTATACGCGGTCCGTGCAGGCCCTATTCTGACAGAAAACATCCGGAATTTTCTGCGCGGTCGACCATTGCGACAGTGGAAACCACAATCCCGTGCACTGGCCATAGTTGGCACCGCGGATGGCCGCGCCATTGGCATTCGCGGCAGCCACGCCAGCCACTCAAGGGCCTGGTGGTGGCTGAAAAAGCGTATTGATCGCAAGTGGATGCAGCAATATCAAAGACTGAAAATGCCGCCCCCCGCCGCCGCCGAGGCTTTCGCGGGATTGGCCGGTCAAAAATCACCTGAGAGTCATAAAGATCCCGCTTTTGAGGCCATGCGCTGCTTTGGATGTGGGGCCAAGACAGGCCACGGCACCCTGCAACGCGCGATGGCAGAGGCGGTGAAGTCGGCCATTGCGTTAGGTGCCGACCCCCGCTTTATGCCTGCTGACGACTTAACAGAAGACTCGGCGGTCTTGCCGGTGCCAGACGGCGGTGCGCTAGTTCAATCTGTCGATATCATCTCTGAAATTGTCACGGACCCATTTCAACTTGGCCAGATTGCTGTCGCGCATGCACTGAGTGATATTTATGCCGCCAACGCCAAGCCCCTTTGGGCGCTGGCCAATGTAACCTTGGCCATGGCGCGGGTCGATCTTCAACAGGCCCAGCTTGCCCATCTGATGGCAGGCAGCTTGCTGGCGCTGAGTAAAGCAGGCGTCAGGCTTGTCGGCGGCCATACCGGTGAAAGCAGCGCCCTTAACATCGGCTTTGCTGTCACAGGCTCGCGCACCACACCGCCCAGCGTGCCAATTGGGACAGAACCGATCATGCTTTTGCTGAGCAAGCCACTGGGCATCGGCGTGATCATGGCTGCCCATATGCAGCTTGCCGCTCGCAGCGATTGGCTGCAGGCGAGTGTTCAGTCCATGATCCAAAGTAATGGGGACGCTGCGGCCATTCTGGCACCACAGCTGCCGCTGATGACTGATATCACTGGTTTTGGGTTGGCGCGCCACGCCCTCAACCTGGCCGAACGTTGCGGGGCGGCAGGCGTTGATATCGAACTTTCACAACTGCCTGTGCTGGAGGGGGCTTTGTCGCTTCTGGCGGCGGGCTATCGCTCCAGCTTGCATGACCAAAATCGCGCCAGTGTTCCGTTAGCCTCTGGCACCACGGTGACGCCCCATGGCGAGATATTGTTTGACCCTCAAACCAGCGGCGGCTTGCTCGCGGCTTTACCTGCCAGCAGTGCCGCCGAGGTCCATAAAGCCTTGTGTAACGCAGGTCATGAGGCCGCCATTATCGGCAAGTTGCACCCCTCCCAACCTGGCCTCAGCCTCCGCCATTAAGCCGAAGGACGCGTTTCATGTCGCCGCCCGTTACCCACATCAAAGATTGGCGCAGCCAAGGCTTTAGCATGATCATTGATGTCCGCTCCGAAAGCGAGTTTGCTGATGATCACATTCCCGGCGCGGTTAACATGCCAGTGCTGAGCGATGATCAACGGGCCGAAATTGGCACGATGTACAAGCAAGTTGGCACCTTTGAAGCAAAGCGGTCTGGCGCCGCCTTAGTGGCACGCAATATCGCCGACCATTTAGAAACCAAGTTAGGGGATGCGCCGCGCGCTTTTCGACCGCTGATCTATTGCTGGCGCGGCGGCCAGCGAAGCGCTGCCATGGCCCGTATCCTGAGCGAAATTGGCTGGAGAGTCACATTGTTGGAGGGCGGCTATAAGACGTACCGCAAGCAGGTCTTGGCAGGTTTGGCTGAAAACCCTAACCGACTTCAGCTCATCATTATGCGGGGTCGCACGGGGTCTGCCAAAACCCATATTCTGCGCGCCGCCCAACACGCCGGTGCGCAGGTGATCGACCTTGAAGGGCTGGCCAATCACCGGGGTTCGCTTTTAGGCCCAGAGCCCGGGATCGCCCAACCCTCGCAACGCTTGTTTGAATCTCGGTTACAAGCCACCTTGGCAGAGCTTGATCCATCGCGGCCGGTATTTGTTGAAGCCGAAAGCACAAAAATTGGCCGACTTCATATCCCACAAGCGATGTGGCAAAAAATGCGCGCCGCCCCAGCGGTTGAAATTGTGGCGCCAACACCAGCCCGGGTTGCGTTTTTACTGACCGATTATGCCCATATCGTCGCCGAGCCCGCGCGCTTAGACCCTTTGTTGGACTGGGTCGCATCTCGCATTGGCGGCGATAAACTCGCCGATTGGCGGATGAAAGTCGCCGCTGGCGATTGGCCGGGATTCGTCACAGCGGTCCTGGAAGATCACTACGATCCTGCCTATGATCGCTCCTCGGTGCAGCGCAGCCGTAATCGTTTGGGGGACTTTTCTGTCAACAAGCTTGACCTCAAAACAATCGACAGTTTGGCCCAAGAACTTGCCAAAATGAACATCCCGACCAATGCGACGTGAGTTACACAGGCGATGACAGTGAAACCATATGACGTTTTCATCATTGGCGGTGGGATCAATGGCTGCGGGATTGCCCGTGATGCTGCCGGGCGCGGTTATGCCGTCGGTTTGGCTGAGATGCACGATCTGGGAAGTGGCACGTCGTCTTGGTCGACCAAACTTATCCATGGCGGTCTGCGCTATTTAGAACAGTATGAATTTAAGCTGGTACGCCATGCGTTAATGGAACGTGAAATCCTATGGGCGATGGCACCGCATATCATCCGTCCCTTACGCTTTGTCCTGCCCCATCACAAGGGGCTGCGCCCCGCCTGGCTGCTGCGTTTGGGGCTGTTTTTGTATGATCACCTGGGTGGCCGCAAGCATTTACCCGCGACGCGCGTCCTGGACATGACGACTGACCCAGCAGGCCAGCCGTTAAAGCCTTTGTTCCGCCATGGCTTTGAATATTCTGACTGTTGGGTCGATGATGTCCGGCTGGTGATTTTAAATGCCCGTGATGCCGCCAATAAAGGTGCGGCGATTTTCACCAAAACTGAAGTAACAAAGATCCAGCGTCGGCCCGATCACTGGCAGATCAGCCTTTGTGATGGCCGCGATGGTAGCACCCGAGAGGTCAACGCACGCTTACTGGTCAACGCCGCCGGGCCATGGGTTGATCAGGTTCTAACAAAGACTGCTGGCCGGAATGATAGCCAAAATGTCCGCTTAGTGCAGGGCAGTCATATTGTCGTCAAACAATTATTTACCCATGACCGCGCCTATATTTTTCAAAATACCGACAACAGGATTATTTTTGCCATTCCCTATGAAGGCGATTTAACCCTGATCGGGACCACAGACCAGGATTATACAGGTGACCCTGCCGAGGCCCACATCACCGCTGGCGAAATTAAATATCTGTGTCAGGCAGCCAGTGAGTATTTTAAAACGCCGATCACCCAAGATGATGTGGTCTGGCAATTTTCTGGTGTGCGGCCGTTGTTTAATGACGGCGCCAGCAAAGCCCAGGAAGCCACCCGTGATTATATCTTAAGCGATGATATTGACGCGCATAGCACGGCTGTTTTGATTAATATTTTTGGCGGTAAAATCACCACCTATCGTAAACTTGCCGAGGACGCTTTGCGCCGCGTTGAAGAACAACTTGGCCCCCAAGGCCCGACGTGGACGGCCCACGCACCACTTCCGGGGGGAGATTTCGCCATCACAGGGCAGCAAAACCTGCACGCCGATTTGCTGGCGGCATATGCCTTTTTAAGCCCCGCTCTGGGGCAGCGCCTGATCAACGCGTATGGCCGTTTGGCATGGCGTTTTCTGGGGGACGCCCAAAGCATGGAAGATCTGGGGCACTGCTTTGGCCATGATTTAACAGCCGCTGAAGTGGACTATTTGATGGACCAGGAATGGGCGATAACCGCCGATGACGTGCTGTGGCGGCGCGGCAAACTGGGCCTGCGACTAACCGCCGATCAAGCCCGCATGCTGGACAATTATATGCAGCACCGGCTGTCCATAACCAACAGCATTACCCCGTAAAACGGTATTTCCGCTAGGCCCGCAGTTTTTCACCCTTTGGGTCAAACGGCGGCTCGGCCAGCACAATCGCAGAATGTGGCTTGCCAAGAATGAAAATATGCACCTCATCACCCGCCACCACAGTACCCGCATTCACAAACCCGATCGCCAGGGATTTGCCAACCGAATAGCCATAGGCCCCAGATGTCACCCGACCAACGGGGCTGCCATCAGGCGTGAAAATCGGCTCGCCCCCACTGGCGTCGGCATTTTCTGTCGCGCTGATCTCAAACATGGTGATCTGCTCGCGGGCCGGAGTATCCTTTATGGCGAGATAGGCTGATTTATGGAGAAAATCCTTATCCAGCTTAAGAAGCCGTTCAAGGCCAAGTTCTTGGGGCCAGGATTCCGGGCTATATTCACGGCCCCAACTGCCATAACCTTTTTCGATCCGTAGCGCCCCGAGGGCGCGGCTGCCAACCAAGCCGCCGCCGATTTCAACGGCCGCTTGCTGCAAAGCGGTCAACAACTGCAACTGATCTGCTTCCTGGCAGTGCAGCTCCCAGCCAAGATCACCGGTAAAGCTGACCCGGATCGCCAAACAGGTGACACCGGCCACATCAATGGTGCGGGAGTGCATGAACCGGAACCCCTCAGGGGTCATATCTGCATTCGTCAAGCGCTGTAGCATCTCCCGCGCGCGCGGCCCGGCAACATTATACCCACAGAGTTGATCCGTCTCGACACTAACCCGGGTGCCTTCTGGCAGTGGCACCATGTTGAAAAACCGTTGATGATAACGCTCCGCCATGCCAGAACCGATCATCATATAGCAATCATCGGCGGTTTTGGTGACGGTAAAATCACCTGCAACGCCGCCGCGCACACCGATCAGTGGTGACAGACAAGAACGGCCAATCTCTGTTGGCATGCGGTTCGCCAAAAGCTGGTCTAACCACGCCGCCGCGCCGGGGCCTGCAATCTGGTAATTGGCAAAATTTGAGATATCAATGATGCCCACCGATTGCCGCAGCATCCTGACCTCACGGCCAACGGGCTCGAACCAGTTTTGACGGGTAAAACCATTGCTTTCTTGGACAGCTTTTTCATCGGCAAACCAGAGCGGATGTTCCCATCCACAGTTCAGCCCAAAGACCGCCCCTTGTTCCTGCAACATTGAATAAGTTGGCCGTACCCGGGCAGGCCGCCCTGCTGATCGTTCTTCGTTTGGAAAATGAATTTTAAAACGATGCGCATATTGATCTTTGACCCGTGCTTTGGTGAATTTTTGATCCGCCCAATCGCCAAAACGCGCCAGATCCCACGAGAACATGTCATATTCAGGTTCACCATCGACAATCCATTGCGCTGACATGAGCCCAAGCCCCCCTGACTGCGAAAAGCCGGGGATAATGCCAGTACAACAAAAATAGTTTTGCAATTCTGGCACCGGTCCATAAAGCGCGCTGGAATCCGGCGACCAGATCATGGGCCCATTGATAACCCGTTTCACGCCCGCTGTTGCAGCAGCGGGGACACGCTGCATCGCCCGCATGACATTATCCATGATCCGGTCCAGGTCATCCGCAAAAAGTTCATGACCAAAATCCTGCGGCGTCCCGTCTTCTGCCCAAAATCGAACATCTTGCTCATAGGCGCCAATCAGCAGTCCCTTGCCCTCTTGGCGGAGGTAGTATTCCCCATCGCGGTCGGCAATGGACGGCAAGCGGCGATCAATGGCCGCAATCTCAGGCATTGTCTCGGTGACAAAATATTGATGCTCGGTCGGCTGTAAAGGCAGTGTAATGCCCGCCAAAGCGGCAACTTCACGGCCCCAAAGCCCAGCGGCATTGACAATCCATTGGCTGTGGATATGGCCCTTTGGCGTCTCAATAATCCATGAGCCGTCTGGCTGTTGCAGGGTGGCCGTGACCGGGCAAAACCGCTCAATCTGTGCACCCATTTGGCGGGCGCCGGCGGCATAGGCTTGAGTCACACCGGAGGGGTCAACATTACCGCCATCGGGTTCAAACATAATACAGCGAATGCCGTCAAAATCTGCCAACGGGTGCAAAGCTTCAGCCGCCTCGCGGCTGACTTCATGGAAGTTCATATTGAAATATTTTGCCTTGGCCGCTTGCAAACGCAATTGATGCTCGCGCGCTTCGGTTTGCGCAAGGTACAGCGAGCCCGGCTGAAAAACGCCGCAACCTTGGCCCGTTTCAACCTCTAATTGCTTATACAAATTCATTGTATAATGCTGAATCCGGCTGATATTGGTGCTGTCATGAAGGCCATGAATACCCGCGGCTGCATGCCAGGTAGAGCCACTGGTTAATTCGTCGCGTTCCAGCAAGATCACGTCGGTCCAACCAAGCTTCGCCAGATGATAGAGGATTGAGCAGCCAACAAGGCCACCACCGATGACAACCGCTTGTGCATGACTTTTCACAGCAAACTCCTTTTAAGCCCGTTCAGGTTCTCTTGCCTGCATTGACGCAAGCGTAAAACAGACTGGGCATCAGCGCTTGCAAAAAACGCTCTTGCGCGGTTTACGGTTTTGGATAGTGGCAAAAAGATCAGTGACGGTTGTCAATCCGCGCATGCATCCGGCGGATCAGCTGGCTTGCCGTGGTTTCGAAAAGCGGTGGGAAAAAGGCATGGACCAGCACCGCCAGCGCAGCGGCAAAAAGGCTGGCTGCCAATCGCAACGCAAAACCTGCATGCTGAAGATAGGTTTCATTCACGCTTGCGGGGTGTGTTGCAAAGCCGCTGATGAAGTTGCGAAGAAAGGATTCACGACGCTTTGAAAATGTTTTTTCTGACATAACGGCTCCCATACCCAGATGACGAATGACGACTGACGACAAAGGATGCCATAGGAATGATGAAAAATGATCTCATTTTCCTTTTGATTTGCGT
>JBELLC010000011.1:0-27782 GCA_042088965.1 Nisaea sp.
AAAGAAAGTCTTGATTTAAGTGTACTGTCTCTTTGTTCTTTATTTGTTCTCATTTCTTTTGAAGCTGATGTTTATTTTTCTTGCTGCGATGATCTTTGAGGCATACCTGTTTTGACCTTTGTCGGCGGCGCTGAGACTGGCAATTTGACCGCCGACAGAATCACTGCGAAATGGTTTTGATCATCAAGAGGAGGCCGTCATGAGCTATCAAGATTTAATTGGTCGGATGCGGGCAGGCGGGGTCGTTGTGCTGGATGGTGGCACTGGAACAGAGCTCGAGCGCCGGGGGGTGCCGATGAGTGCGGCGGCCTGGTGCGGGCCTGCAACAACATCGCATCGTGCAGAACTTGAAGCTGTTCATATCGACTACATCAAGGCCGGGGCGGAGGTGATCACCGCCAATACATTTGCCAGCTCGCGGTTGATGCTTTCGGGTGCTGGGTTCGGAGATCAAGTGCAAGAGATCAATCGCGCCGCTGTTGATGCCGCCCTAACAGCGCGTGATCGTGCGGGCCGTGCAGAGGTGATTGTTGCAGGCTCCCTCTCCCATATGTTGCCCGTCGCCGCAGGACTAGATCGGACTTCTGATCAGCACCAGGTCACGGACCAGATGATGGCAGATGCCTTTGGCGAGCTGGCGGCGATTCACAAGGCGGCGGGCTGTGATATGATCCTGTTGGAAATGATGTATGCCCCCGATCGTATGCAGCACGCCTTTGCCGCGGCCCGCGCAACGGGTTTGCCGGTCTGGTGCGGTTTGTCTGCGAGAGTGGGGGATGATGGCGCGGTTTTAAGTTATGTCCGTCAAGATGACAGGGATTTTAACCCGGTCGCCAAAATGGCCGGTGAAGGCGGCTTTGATGCCGCAGGCATTATGCATTCATCGCCGAATGTCACCGGACCCGCGCTAGAGGTTTTGAAGCGCTATTTTGACGGGCCGCTGATCGCCTATCCAGATTCAGGGTTTTTTAAAATGCCGCATTGGCAATTCGAAGACGTGATTGCGCCAGAGGTTTTGCATGATTTCGGCCATGAGTGGGTCGGCAATGGCGTCCGGGCCTTGGGTGGCTGCTGTGGTTTGTCACCGGCGCATATCGCCGCCTTGGCACCGCTCAAACACTAGCGCAATTTGGGGTTAGCCAGGGGTTTCCAGAACCTCAACCAGCAGGCTAAACGCGCGCTCGGCAAACAGCCACATATTGGCTTCGCGGTCAGCAAGCCCTGTTTGCAAGGTGATAACAGTGCTCGCTGGACCTGCAATGGCCACGCAGGTATGGCCTGCTGCATCGCCATAACGGTTGCCGCTGGGGCCCGCTGCCCCTGTTTCTGCTAGGCCCCATGTTGTCGATAACTTTTGTCGAATTGTTTCAGCGCCGAGGGTCGCATACGGCTCACTTGAAGAGCGCATCCCTGGATAGGCGGCAAAATCAATTTCCAAAATCTGCTCACGGGCAGCTTGGGTGTAAATGATACCGCCACCCATATAATAACTTGAGGCCCCAGGTACCGCCAGCAACGCCGCTGAAATCAACCCGCCTGTTGATGATTCAGAAACGGCAATGGTTTCGCCGCGCGCTTTTAAAAGCTGCGCTGCGGTCTCTGCAAGCGATGTTAATTGGCGCATGAATATTTCCTTTTTATGTCCTGTTCAACGTTTCACAGTCATCACCAAATATACAGCTGCAACGACCGCCAGCAAGGCCGCATAATCGAACCATGTTGGTTGGTTTTGGAAGATCAAGGCGTCAAAAAACACCCCCAACACAGGGACTGCCAACATGCCTACTGTTGACACCACCACAGGCAAAAGCTGCACCACTTTGAAATAGGCCCAGTAGCAAAAAATTGAGGTGATGATCATGTTGTAAGCAACCATCAACGCGGGCCAAAGACTGACAGGGCCATGGTCGGTCAAATCGGTCAACAATGCGCCAATGACAATGGGGGTTACTCCGATAACATGTTGCCAGGCTGTTGAGACGGTGATTGGCATGGTGAAGGCATAATATTTCGTCAGCGCGGTGCCGACACCCCAGCAAATTGCGGCACCGACGACCAACAATGGGCCAAGCAGGGAATTGCCCAGGGCTTGGCCTTCGGCAAAAAATAACAAGCCCATGCCTGCCATGCCAAAAGTCAGGGCAATTAGGGCCCGCAAGGACAGTTTTTCGCGAAGCATGTAGGTGCCTGCGAGGGTTGCCCAAATCGGCATGGTGTAGCCCAAAATCGCGGCCCGGCCTGCTTGCATTAAATCGATGCCATAAAGCACCAAAATATTCCAAAAGGTCAGGTTTAACAGCGCGCAAATCACCAAACCAACGCGTTGCTCACGGGGGACCCGTAAACTGTGACCTGCTATTTTTGCAATTGCAAACAGCCCAAGCGCACCAGATATGCTGGCGCAACTTCGGAATACCCAGGGGGAAATCTCGGTTAAACCGATTTTCATAACGGGCCAATTGAGACCCCAGAAAATGGCCAGGAAGGCGAGCAGCAGAATCGCATAGAGGGGCACCCGGGTGGCACTGCTGGTCGTGGTTGGTGTGGTCATGGGCTGGGCTGTCTCCCGGGCGATCATCGAAGTTCGACAAAGTTTAACGAGGTATCGTGTGATGCGGGCGACGGCACGCAGCAAGAACATATAGAAATACGGGACCCTTTAAATGCGTGGAGCGGCATGACGGGGCGATGTGCGTCGCATGATCAAGCAGGTAAAATCGGCGCGAACGGGCCTTTCGTTCGTCCAACTAGCCCGTATTCGCGATTGGACGCAAGGTTATTTAGACAGGGGTAATGGCCGTTCGTAACCACGCGGGTCGCTCACCGCGGTAAGATCACCGATCTGGATCAACGCAGCTTGGCGGATATCCAAAGTGCGGCCTATGCCACCTGATAGGGGTGTAGGGTGATTGACTAATCGCGGCGCAACACCACATCCAGATGACTGGACTGCATGGCGTCATGGGGAAAACAGATGAACGGTATTCAAGGCTTACATCATAATGCTTATCGCTGCCGCGATGCGGCGGAAACACGTGCCTTTTATGAAGACTTTTTAGGTTTGCCGTTGACCGACGCCTTTGTGATTGGGGAAACCCAGACAGGCCGGAAAGCAGCTGTCCTACATATGTTTTTTGAAATGCAGGATGGCGCGTCATTGGCGTTTTTTGAAGCGCCGCTGCAAGCCTTTACCTTCAAAAAACAGCATGATTTTGATCTTCATATCGCGCTAAAAGTTGATGCAGAAAAATTACGGGACATGCACGCCCGCGGAAATGCGGCAGGCATTGAAACGCGCGGTCCTGTTGACCATGGTTTTATCCATTCCATTTATTTCCGCGATCCCAACGGGTACGTGATTGAGTTGTCCGCGCCAGTTGCACAGCCAGATAGAGCGCCTGAAACCGTGGCCGAAAATGCCCGTGCTGTGCTTGCCGATTGGCAGCGTGATAAGCCTGCCTCCGTCACTGCGGGCTGATCGCCGCATTGTCGAGGTTGAGCTTGGTTACAGATGGCTTATGATCACCTCAACATTTATTGTCGAGGCAGGTCATGCAGAGAATTTTAAGCCAATTTGAAAATCTTGAAACCTTAACACTCAGCGCCCAGGGCGATCATGTTCTTGTGGTCACTTTGGATCGGCCGACTGTGGCCAATGCATTAAATACCCAGATGGGCTATGAACAACGCGCCCTGTGGTCGGAACTATACCGGGATGCCGGTCAGGTGCGGGCCGTGGTGCTCACAGGCGCTGGTGAGAAGATCTTTTGTGCAGGCGGCGACCTGAAAGAGCGGAACGGCATGACTGACGCCGAATGGCAAGCACAGCATGCATTATTTGAGCAAATGATGCGGGCATTGATGGATTGCCCTGTACCGATTATTGCCGCTGTTAATGGCGCGGCATTTGCCGGGGGGTTGGAAATGGCACTGGGCGCTGATTTTGTCTATGCAGCGCCGCATGCGCGCTTTGCCTTGACTGAGGTCACCTTGGGGATCATGCCTGGCGCGGCGGGGACACAAAATTTACCGCGTGCGGTTGGGGTGCGCCGGGCCAAAGAGATCATCCTAACTGGCCGACCTTTCAGCGCCCAAGACGCCTATGAATGGGGGGTGGTCAATCGCCTTGTTGAGGCTGATCAGCTGATGCCAGAGGCTCTGGCAACGGCTGAACGGATTGCCCAAAATGCGCCAATATCCGTGCGTCAGGCAAAAAAATCTCTGAATATGTCGGAGCAGATTGATCTGCGGAACGGCTATGATTACGAAATTGAAGCGTATAACCGCATGGTGCCAACCGAAGATCGCCTCGAAGGCGTGCGGGCATTTAACGAAAAACGCTTGCCCGACTTTAAGGGAAAGTAATGTTAGCTGGGCGCATACATGGCTTTTGAAAATCCAGCTTTGGCGCGGGCGTCGTCGTTAAATGGTGGCTTCAACGTGCCGTTGAAATGCTGTGCGACCAAGGCGCGCCAGGTCGCTGTTGGCTCCATGCCCTTGGCCGTGCAGCAGTGCTTAAACCATCGGCTGCCTGCAGCCACATGGGAAATCTCGTCGGTATAGATCGTCATTAAGATATCGGCACTGGCATCGTCGCCAACGGCGCGCAGGCGGTCGACGGTGGCAGGCGTGACATCCAGGCCGCGCGCTTCTAACACCATTGGAACAATGGCCAGTCGGGCAAGCAAATCATCTGCTGTATCCGCCGCTGCTTGCCATAGCCCGTCATGGGCTGGAAAGTCACCATAGGCACAGTCAAAATGCTGCAAATGATCATCAAGCAATAGGAAATGGCGACCTTCGTCACTGCCAACAGCAACCCAGTCATCGCAAAAGCCGCGGCCCATTTCAGCACCAAAGCGGGCCACCAAATCCCAGGCGAGATCAATCGCATTCAGTTCAATATGGGCGAGCGCGTGCAATAATGCGACTCGGCCTTTACGGCCAGCATTGATTTTCCGTTTGGCGACGCCGCGCGGTGGCACCAAGGGCGGCGCTGCCGGCCGTGCGGGACGATCTGCCAAGGCAAAATGCCCAATCGAGGTCATCGCGCCGCAGCTCCAGGCGCGTCCGGCGGCGATGCTGGCGTTTGCCTTGGCGCGGGCGTCAGCCGTCAACAAGACATGGCGCGCGGCCATCGCCAAGGAGTCACATGTCGGCGGCACAGCAAAAGCTGTCTCAGCCGTGCTATCTTGACCGGTGTGCGTCATGAACCCTCATTAACGTCGCTCAAAACGGTTTTATGACAGCGCTTCAGCAGCTTCCAGTACTGCTTCCACATGACCTTTGACGCGCACCTTTGACCAAGCTTTGGCGACCACGCCAGCGCTGTTGATCAAAAAGGTCGAGCGTTCAATGCCCATATAGGTGCGACCATAGTTCTTTTTTTCGACCCAGACGCCAAAGGCCTCACAGGCCGCGCCCTCTTCATCTGAGGCGAGGGTAAAGTTTAGATCATATTTGGCTTTAAAGTTATCGTGCCGTTTGATCGAATCTTTGGAAATACCAATAATTTGAACACCTGCGGCCTCAAAAGCGCTGAGGTGATCGCGGAAGCCTTGGGCTTCGGTGGTACAGCCAGGGGTGTCATCTTTTGGATAAAAATAAATGACCGCAGCTTTACCGGCGAGGTCATCACTGGAAATCTGTCCGCCACCATCGGTTGGCAGGGTGAATTGGGGCAGGCTATCGCCTTCTGTGAGCGCCATATGTGTGAGCTCCTTGCTGCTATGATTTGGTCACGATGATCACCAACGCTGGACTGCCAGCGCTGGTTCCCATTTAAGATATGATGCAGCGGCGGCAAGTCGAGCCAATTTGCTGCATTATCCTGCCGTTTGCGCGCTTGACCGATTAAGCGCTGGCGCTTTTTTTGTACTTATTGCCCGGGGTGAAGCCTGAGGGGATTGCGGCACGCGGCTCGCTTACCCAAAGTTGCCGGTCAGGATGCATGCCAGCGCCGAAAATAGCAGACACGGCTGAACACCGCATACGCGCCAATAGTCGGGTGTTTGCCTGGCCAACAGCGGGGTGGGTGCCGTTATTATCGGCGACCTCGCGGTCCCATTTTGCCTTTCGGTCAGCCAAGATCTGAGGGTCATTCAGAGCGCGACAATTCAGCTCATTGCTGTTCAAATCAACAGTGATTTGATCGCCATCTTCGATCAGGCCAATGGGGCCACCAACAGCTGCTTCTGGGCCGACATGGCCGATCACCAGACCAACTGAGCCACCGGAAAAACGCCCATCGGTCATTAACCCAACCACAATCTCGCGCTCACGGCAAAGGGCGGTGATACGGGATGTCGAATCCAGCATTTCTGGCATGCCAGGGCCGCCTACAGGCCCTTCGTAGCGCACCACGATCATATCGCCATTTCCAAACACCGCTGGATTTTGTTCCAGGGTGTCGAGAAGTTTCTGCTCGCCATTGAAGATTTTGGCTTTACCAACAAAAACATTGTTTTCAAGGCCGCCTTCAACGCCTGCCAGTTTCAAGATAGAACTAAATTCAGGGGATAAATTACCTCCTAAGACGCGCAAGCCACCGGTTTCTTTAAAAGGTGCTTTGACACTATGGATGATATCACCATCTGGCGCTGGCGGCGCCAGACGGGTGATTTGTTGGGCCAAAGTTTCGCCTGTACATGTCAACGTGTCACCGTTCAGCAAACCCGCATCCAGCAGGTCTTTAACGATCACCTGAACGCCGCCCATGCGATCAATATCCACCATTGAATATTGCCCAAAGGGACGCGCGTTAACGACAACAGGGACAACATTTTTCGACAAATGGTTAAATTCATCGGCGCTCATCACATCCGCGGAGAAATTAGCGTAACCCGCAGCACGCGCCAGCTCTGGGGCGTGCAACATGACATTGGTCGACCCCCCCACGGCCATCGCCACGATGATACCGTTGCGGATCGACTCGCGAGTCACGATATCGCGGGGGTTGATCCCTTCTTTGATCATCTTTGCCAGGTAATCGACCAGTTGGCCGGGGAATTCACTGAGGCGGCGTTCATCCTGTGATGCTGGCGACACCATATGCAGCGGCTGCATACCAACGACACCGATGAACGTTTGCATGGTGTTATAGGTGAACATGCCGCCACAGCTGCCAAAACCGGGGCAAGATTCAAGCGCGATCCGGCGCTTGTATTCTTCGTCATCACTGCCCGCCAACTGATAGCTGGTGATCAGGTCAATGGCATCGCCAGTTTGCGAGTCAACGCCTGGCCGGATGGAGCCATCAGACATGATAATGGCAGGTCGGTTATGTTCCAGAATAGCAGCCAAGGTGCCGACAGGCGGCTTGTCGCACGCCACAACAGCGATCACACCCTCTAGGCCTGAGGCGCTGAGATGCTCACACAGGGAGTCATTGGTTACCTCGCGGCCAATCAAGGAATAGCGCATTTCCTTGGTGCCGTTACGGATGCCGTCAGAGGTTGCAATCGTAAATTCCGGCTGCACCAAGCGCATTGAGAGTTTGTCGCCTTCGCTGCCAATCCGCGCCCGCAGCGCGTCGTGAATGACATCAACCTTTTGACTGACACCGATATAACATTGCGAATCCCCTTTGTTGCCGACCACACCGATTGAGGGTTCGTGAATCAAATCAACATCGGTTCCCAGCTCACGGGCAATGCCGAAAGTTTGTGAATTTCGGCCAGGGTTTTTATCGATCAGAACGGTCTTGGAATTCTTCATTGTCATGCCAACCAGATTTGAAAAAAAACGCTGTGAAGCTTAGACCATAACATGATCAGCGGCAAGCTGTCTCCGGCAGGATAGTGTTCTCGCATGCGCCTTTAAACGGCCATCAAAGACCCGCCCCCTTGGCGCGCACCGCAGTCAAATAGGGTCAGGTATCGGGTGTTGTGTGAAGCTGACCGGCGGGGGTTTCAATCAGGTCGACAAAAATCCCATGCACCCGATGGCTGAGCGCATATAGTTCGGCTTCGAATTCGGCAAAGCTTTGGCTGCCACGCACCTTTAAAATCCGGGCTTTAAGGTCGGAAGGCAGGTTTTCTGGGTCGACCTTGCCATTGCCAAGGGTCAGTCTAAGGATCGCTTGTAGTCGCCGCCAGGTGCCGACGGCTTCGCATAGAACAGCGCCTTGCTCTGCGTCGATAAGGCCGGCCATGGCCAGTTTCTCAAAGGCCTGCGCGGTATTACCATCGATAATCTGTGGCTGTTCAGCCGCAAAGCGTAAGATCAAATATTGCGCCAAAAACTCCACATCCAGCAGTCCGCCGCGCCAATCCTTGACTTGCCAATAGCTCTCAGCGGGGCGCTCTCGCGCCACCCGCGCGCGCATCGAGGCCACGTCCCGCAGCACTGTATCAGCATCGCGTGGTTGGCACAGGTCAGCCTTGATGAAGCTTTCAATCTGATCGCTCAGATCGTCTGGGCCGGTCACCACCCGGGCGCGCGTCAACGCCATCTTCTCCCACGTCCAAGCACTCTCCTGATGGTATCTTTGAAAACCGCTGAGACTTGTTGCTAAGGGCGCCTTTTGGCCGTCAGGGCGCAGCCGAAGGTCAACATCAAAAAGTTCGCCTTCAGCCGTTTTTACCGTCAGGGCGGTCAACAAACGCTGTCCTAAGCGGGTAAAATAAACACTGGCTGGCAGGGGTTTGGGGCCATCTGATGGGGCATCAAACGGGGCGTCATAAATGAAAATTAGATCTAGGTCAGAGCCAACAGTTAACTCTTTTGCGCCCAGTTTACCGAGCGCTAGAATTGCCATTGCGGGGGACTCAGCGCCCGGGATGCGACCATGCTGGGCAATCATTTCAGCTTCGGCAGCAGGCAATAATGTGGTGATTGCGGTGTCCGCCACATCGGATAAGGCGCGGCTTGCCTGTTCACCGTTTATGGTCGTTAAAATTTGCTGAACAGCAATTTGAAAGCGTCGATCTGCGACCCATCGGCGGCTTAAATCGAGAATATGTTCATAGTCGCGGGCATGCTCAATCTGCGCGGTTAACTCAGCAAGCATCGCCTTTTTTGACGGTAATTCGGCTAACGCATCGCGGGTTAGAATTCCCTCAAAGACTTGCGGGTGACGGCACAGATATTCTGACAAGCTGGGGGCCATTCCCATGATTTTAGCAATAATATCCAGCAGGGTGGGATTCTGTAAAAACAGCGAAAAAATTTGCACCCCAGAGGGCAGGGCTTCTAAAAACCGGTCAAAGCGCTTGAAGGCGTCATCGGGTTGTGCGCTTTCGACCAAGGCAGACAACAAGCGTGGCTTTAATTCGGTTAGGATTTGCCGCGCGCGTTCACTGCGGGTGGCCCGATAACGGCCGTGATGCCATTGGCGAATACGAGTCGCAATCGATTGGCCATCTGCAAAACCGATTTCCTGCAACGTGGCAACTGTACCTGGATCATTTTCGGAACCTGTAAAGACCAAGTCACCTGTCACGGCGGCCCCATTATCGCCAGCTGCGAGCGACGGCGAATCATCAAATAACTTGCTGTAATGATCTGCGACGGTCACCAAGGCTGCCAACAGCGCCTGGCGGAAATCTGCAACCTGATCATAGCCAAGGAATGCTGCAATATGTGAGATGCCGTCGCTATTTTCAGGCAGGCTGTGGGTTTGTGCATCGGCGACCATCTGCAAACGATGCTCGGCGCGCCGCAAAAAGCCATAAGCCGCAGTCAGATCAGTGACCACCTCATGGGTGGTGTGCCCCGCCTCTGCCAAGTGATGTAACGTGGCAAGGGTACCTCGGCTGCGCAGTTGCGGATTGCGTCCCCCCCAAATGAGTTGCTGGGTTTGCGCAAAAAACTCAATTTCACGAATACCGCCGCGTCCCAGTTTTAGATTGTGACCGTCCACGGATATCATGCTGCCACCTTTATGGGCGGCGATTTGCCGTTTGATGGCATGGATGTCTTGAATGGAGGCAAAATCCAGATATTTCCGCCACACAAAGGGCGCGATTCGCGCTAAAAAACGCTCGCTTGCCTGTTTGTCACAAGCAACAGGGCGGGCTTTGATCATTGCCGCCCTTTCCCAATTCTGACCGGCGCTTTCATAATAGACTTCGGCCGCTGTTGTGGAGATGGCAATGGGCGTGGCCCCGGGGTCAGGACGCAGCCGCAAATCGGTGCGAAATACATAGCCATCGCCGGTACGTTCTTCCATCAGCCGCACCATCAGGCGCGTCACCTCAACAAATCCGCGCTGGACCTCGGGAAAATCGGCATAGCAGGGCAACTCATTGTCATACAGTACGATAATATCGATATCGCTGGAGTAATTCAGTTCATGGCCCCCCATTTTGCCCATTGCCAAACAAATGAGACCGGAGCCAATGAGGCAATCATCAGAACTGTCATTAAGATTCTGTCGGCCGGGCAAACGACCCCGTTTTGTGACCTGCGTGAGGGCATGGCGAAACGCTTGGGTTAAGGTTGTCTCGGCCAATTGGGTAATCGCTAAAGTGATTTTCTCAAGTGGCCAATAATTGGTAATATCGGCAATCGCGATGGCCAAAGCACCGCGCCGCTTCACCACCCGCAAGGCCTTCATCAGGGGCTCAAACCCCATGTGTGCCGCGTCAATCTGCTGGAGATCAACGAGCAATTGGTCGAAAACATCTGTTGGATCGGTCTGTAAAATAGTGACCATACAGGCCTGCTCGCGCAGGCATAGCTGCGTCAGATAGGGGCTGTTGGCAAAGATACCATCAAGCAATCGGCGGCCATTTTCATGGGTGATAATCTTCTCGGCGGCAGCGGCGGCATTGTTATCCAGTCTGCTTGCCCATTCCAGCCATCTTTCATGACCGGTTTCAATCAAGCCGTGATCCACATCGCGGCTTATGGGGGCATTTTGTATTCGGTCAATGAAGGGCAAACAGCGCGCTCCCGCAATTGTTTGGATCCCGCAACGTCGATCGGACAAATCCGAGCGAACAAAGCCGATCATGCACTTGCACCTCAGGCAGGGATCGCTATTGTCTGAGTATATCCTGAGAGGATGTAGACGCCAAACAATTGCCGTACTGGCGCGATGATAAAAGTCGCGGGTTTACGAAGGAAGTTAGGATGCGGCGCGCGTTTATTTTAACAATTGAGGTTGTGGCGCTGATCGTTAGCGTCTTGGTGGTTCTGTTTGGACTGTTGCTGTGGCGTCTTTCAAGTGCGCCGGTATCTCTTGAAACGATCCAGCCCTGGCTCACCAACGCGCTTGTCAAAGATCTCGATGGGGTAACTGTTCGAATTGGCAAAGCCGAGGCGGTTTGGGGCGGTTTGACAGATCTTTTGCAAGTCCGCATGCAGGATGTCGATCTTAGCAATGAGGTGAGCGCGCAAGCGCTGTTAATTCCAGATATGACCGCTGTCTTTAGCTTGAGCAGCTTTCTCAGCGGTGAATATGTGCCGGTTGAACTGCGTTTGCGACGGCCACATTTACTGATGGCAGCAGCGCTGAATGACGCGGATCAGTCTGCGTCACAGACAGGCACACACATCAACACCATTGATCATGTCAAACAGGTCTTAGGGTTTTTGGCGGCCCCTGCGGACGGCGATTCAGCGTTCAGCGGTTTGGATGAAATTACCATCGAAAATGGCCGTGTCACACTTGATAATGCGATGTGGAAGACACCGCTTCGTGTGCTGATCCCTAAACTCCATTCGAAACGGGACATCGCGGGCTTAAGGGTCGATGGTAGTATGCGCATTGCGCTTGGTATACCGCCGGCGATGATGTCGATTAACGCGTTGTATCGCAGCGACAGCGGCTTGTTGGCCAGTCATGTTGACTTTGCTGGCGTTGCGGCGGACCAGTTGCAACAATATTTTCCAGAAATTCGGCGGATTGGTCGCTTCAATGATCCTGTAAGTGGGTTTGCAAATGTCACACTCGACCCGCGATCTCTTGACGTAAAACGCGCTAAATTTGCGCTGCAATCAGGGCGCGGATTGCTGGCGCTAAGTGATCTTCTTGACCAGCCCATTGCCTTTGATCAGCTGGTTGCCGACTTCGCCTATGATGGCGATCGGAAAGCCTTAACAATCGCTGAGCTTAGTCTGGATCGCGGTGACCACCGTCTTGCGTTAAGCGGCCAGATCAATGGCCCATTGGCGCAGCAGAAATGGTCCGTAACCGGCACGATGCAGGGGCTGGCCGTCGATGACTTGGATCAGATTTGGCCCGCAAACCTGCTCACATTGTCGCGTCGCTGGGTGGTGCAAAACCTCTCAGGTGGGGCGGTGGATACTGCTGCTTTTAGCCTGCAGGGTGATTTGGCGAATTGGTTGCCAGATCAACTCACCGTAACGGCATATACAGCTGATATTGGGTTTTCAGACGTACAAGTCGAGGTTTTACCGCGTCTGCCGCCGCTTCAGAAAACCAATGGGAAAATTCATTTTGAAAATGACCAGATGGTGATTTCGGTTGCCTCGGCCCAGCTCCAAAAAAGCCGTATTACGAAGGGTAATTTCACAGTTACCGGTCTGGCGAGTGACAGCCCCCAGGCCGTCGCTGACTTTGCGATCTCTGGTCAAGTCCGCGATGGCTTCAAGCTTGTCACGCAAGCAGTGCCGCAGACCTCTGGCAATGAGGCTTTGTTAGCGCAGCAGCTTGGGGGGGCATTTGCAGGGCAGATGAAACTGACCTTTCCGCTGCGCCACTCTATCCCGATTGAAGCCGTCGACTTGCGCTTTGAGGGCGATATCACGGGCGGCCAGTTAAAACAGATTGTCGGCGATTATAATCTAACCAAAGCTGATATGAAGCTGTCTGTTGATGGTGCGGTGATGCAGCTTGAGGGGCGTGCTGAGGTGGCGGGCATCGACCTTCAGTTGACGCATCGCCATTGGTTCGGCTCGGCGTCCAAACAGCTTTCGGAAACCCGCGCCATAGCTGATTTAACCATGAACGATCAACGCCAGTTTGGTTTTGATTTTGGCGATCATGTGCGTGGCCCGATAGCTGTCGAAGCGGCTTATCTGCGGCAGAAAAAACAACCGGCCGTTTTGAAGGCAACCTTTGATTTTGTTGAAACGGCCCTTGAATTACCGCCGCTGGAATGGCAGAAGCCTGCGCAAGCAGTCGGGGTGCTGCATCTTCAAGCGGGCTTCCCGCGAACCGGTGTCATTGAGATTTCAAGCTTTGATTTTGTTGGTGGTGCGTTGTCGGTGGATGGCAGCGCTAGCCTGCACAAGGGGGCGTTGCACGATCTTAAGATCCGCCGATTGGCAACACGCGACACGGATATATCGCTGTCAGTGACAGCCCGGAAGCAGCGCGATGAAAAGTCAGCGGGGTATGACGTGACCGTGAAAGGTCGCCGTTTCAACGCGCAACCGCTGCTGATGGGGTGGCAAGGTAGCTCGGGGTTTTCTGTTCCCAATATTGATCTGGTGGCCAACCTGGATCAAATTGATGTGGGCTTGGCAAACCCCCTGCTCGGGGCGACGGTGAGCCTTGGTATTGATGAGCAGCAATTTCAACAGGCGCGTGTTTCGACCCGGTTGGGGGCAGGTGAGTTGCGGGTTGTTGCAGATGCAGATGGTGGCGTGACGATTGACGCGAGCCGGGCAGATGCGTTTTTTGATTGGCTAGGGTTTGGGCGACCGATTTCTGGCGGTAAGCTGACTGTGAAAGGCCATTTGCTGACCGATGGTCGGTTTACAGGACTGGCCCGGATCGGTGAATTTAATGTGGTTGATGCACCCGTTTTGGCGCAGATTTTCCGCCTGGCCTCTTTTACTGGTGTGCTTGATGCGTTACGCGGGCGCAGCCTGACGTTTAAAACCTTTAACGCTGCCATCACCCTGGACAAGCAGGCTTTTCAAGTGACCGAAGGTTTTGCCTATGGTCCAAGTTTGGGGATTTCGGTGCAGGGAAGATATAAACTTGACGACGAGACAGTTGATTTCTCCGGCATGGTGGCACCTGCATCCGCGCTTAATCTGGTGATTAACCGTTTCCCAATCCTGGGCCGGATGATCACCGGGGGCCGCAAAGAAGGCTTGCTTGCGGCGCAGTACAAAGCTGTCGGTGCGGCCGAGCAGCCGACCGTTGTTGTCAATCCGCTGACAGCGATCCTGCCGGGTTTTTTACGCGGTTTGGTGCGGCTCGGCGAAAGTGAGATTGATCGCAGTAAAGCGGGACAAAACTAACTGCAACCGGGCATCCTGCTTTGGCGGCGCTTTTTAGGAAACAACCCGCAACAATGCATGACGTTTTTTGCCAACGGATAATTTGACCATGCCTTGCGCGCTGACGTCATCGTTGCCAAGGTTCAATTGTTCATCACTGACAGCGTGATCATTGACGCGCACGCCGCCGCCTTTAATCAGTCGCCGTGCCTCACCATTGGAGGTTGCCAAGCCCGCTTGGCGCAGACCATCAACCACCCACAACCCAGCTGTCAGGGTGGCAGCATCGATATCGGTGGTTGGCAAGCCGTCGTCGAGACGGCCTTCTTCGAAGGTCCGGCGGGCGGTTTCCTCGGCGGCCAGTGCAATGTCGGCACCATGGGCCAGGGTTGTAACCGCGTTTGCGAGAACTTTTTTCGCCTCGTTAATCTCTGCACCTTGCAAGGCTGTTAACTGCTCGATCTCCGTCATCGGCAGGTCGGTGAACAGACGCAAGAACCGGCCAACGTCAGCGTCTTCGGTATTCCGCCAGAACTGCCAAAAATCATAGGGTGATCGACGTTCAGCATTTAACCAAACCGCGCCTTGGGCGGTTTTACCCATTTTTTCACCAGAGGCGAGCGTAATTAACGGTGTGGTCAGGCCAAAGATCGTCTGCTGGTCAACCCGGCGGGTGAGATCGACGCCATTGACAATATTGCCCCATTGATCCGAGCCACCAACCTGCAACATGCAGCCATAGCGACGGCGCAACTCAAGAAAGTCATAGGCCTGCATAATCATATAATTGAATTCAAGAAAGCTCAGCGGTTGTTCTCGCTCTAAGCGTAACCGCACGCTGTCAAAAGACAGCATTTTATTGACTGAAAAATGCGCCCCATATTTGCGCAGAAAAGGAATATAGGCGAGCTGGTCTAACCATTCTGCATTATCGACCATGACCGCATCGGTCGGGCCATCGCCAAAATCCAGATAGCGCGAAAAGATGTTTTGAATGCCTGCCTTATTGGCGTCAATTTGGTCGTCACTTAACAGCTTACGGGCATCATCTTTACCCGACGGATCACCAATTTTGGTGGTGCCGCCGCCCATCAAAACGATCGGCTTATGGCCTGTTTGCTGCAGTCGCCGCAAAATCATGATTTGCACCAGGCTGCCCACATGCAAACTGTCAGCGGTGCAGTCGAAACCGATATAGGCCGGAATGGTGCGACTGGCCATGAGTTCATCCAAAGCATCCATATCGGTGCATTGATGAACATAACCACGGGTCGACATGGTTTGAAGAAACGCAGATTTGTACAGGCTCATTATTTGACTCTGGCTTTGCTAACTTTCGGTGTTTGTTCACTGGCAGCGGCCCGGTTGGCTAGGGCCGTGTCCATATGTGAGTTGACGTCTTTCATCAGGTCATCAATCTGCTGGGTAAAGAAATGATTTGCGCCGTTAATGGTGCGATGGTCGATGGTAATGCCTTTTTGAAGGTTCAATTTATCGACCAGTTTTTTGACGGCGTCTGGCGGCACCACATCATCATTGGCGCCGTTGATGATCAGCCCCGAGGCAGGACAAGGTGCCAGGAAACTAAAATCAAACATATTGGCGGGCGGGGCAACGGAGACAAAACCGGTAATCTCGGGCCGCCGCATGAGCAATTGCATGCAAATCCAGGCGCCAAAGGAAAAGCCACCAATCCAGCAAAAAGGCGCATTTGGGTTGACGCTTTGCAGCCAGTCTAAGGCGGCCGCGGCATCACTTAATTCACCCTCGCCACGATCATAAATGCCTTGGCTGCGACCGACGCCACGGAAGTTGAACCGCAAGGTTGAGAAGCCACGCTGCACAAAGCTTTGATACATCGCATACACCACTTTGTTGTTCATGGTGCCGCCGTGTTCGGGGTGGGGGTGCAAAATCAAGGCAATCGGGGCGTTTGGCTGCTCGCCATGAAGATAACGACCTTCAAGGCGACCTTCGGGGCCGTTAATGATAATCTCTGGCATGGCGGACCTCTTGTCGGCGGCGCTAGATGCTTCTTGGGCGTGAATTGCTGCCGGGTGGCAACGGTTCTCGGCTATGCGCTGCAGGGTTGTTCTTTATCTATCAGCGTTTATATCGTAAAAATAACGATGAATAGCAAGCTTCGGCTCAAAATCGCGGCTGTTTTATTGACGGTTGCGCAGCATGATTCGGCAAAGGGAAGAAGTCTTTGGTGTTAAAAAATATCCGAGAAGACGTGATCGCAACGATGGAGCGCGATCCCGCAGCACGCTCTATCATTGAGGTTGTGTTCCTTTATCCCGGCTTCCATGTGATGCTATTTCATCGCTTGGCACATCCTTTGTGGCGAATCGGATTTAAATTTCTTGCCCGTGGATTGATGCAGTTAGCGCGGTGGTTCACTGGCATTGAAATTCACCCCGGTGCGCGCATTGGGTCTGGCTTCTTTATTGATCATGGCATGGGGGTGGTCATTGGCGAAACCGCTGTTATCGGACATCAAGTGACGCTCTATCATGGTGTGACGCTTGGGGGTACCGCCCCGCATGAGGGGAAAACCGCCGCCAATATGCAAAAACGTCATCCGACCTTGGAGGATCATGTGGTGGTTGGCGCGGGGGCAAAAATTCTTGGCCCTGTGACGGTTCATGAGCGAGCGCAAGTAGGTTCAAATGCGGTTGTTGTGCGCGATGTCCCGGCGGCTGCAACAATTGTTGGTATTCCCGGTAAGGTGGTTCATCCGCGACCCGCGCAAAAAGCAGAACATTTTGCCCCCTACGCGTCCAATGGCCGTGATGTGGACCCAACCGGCAAAGCGGTAGAGGCTTTAATGGCTGAAATGCACGAGCTGAAAATTCGACTTGCGGCTTTAGAAGCGAGTCATGGGATTGACCCTGAATACCCAACACGGGCGGCAAACCTAAAGCCAGCGGCTGTCAGATCCGATGGGGATGAATAACCGTCATAGATTTTCGCGGATCAACGACAATCGTTTGTATCGCCGATGAACTGTTATCTGGATCACAATGCGACCGCGCCTCTTCGCCCTGAAGCCCGCATGGCCATGCTGGCAGCAATGGATCTTGTCGGCAATCCGTCATCGGTTCATCGCCATGGTCGCGCCGCCCGACAGCTGCTAGAGCAGGCCCGACGAGATGTCGCCGCCTTGGTGGGGGTGCCAGCGGCGCAGATTGTTTTTACCAGTGGCGCGACGGAGGCCAATAACTTGGCCTTGGCGGCGGCGCACGACGGTGCCTGCGCAATTTCAGCTGTTGAACATGAATCCATCATTGGTGCGGCGTCCCCCGCCACCACGCTGATTGCGGTTGACCGTGATGGCGTGATCAACGCTGACGCCCTAGCAGATGTGTTGGCGACGTCGCCGCAGCTAGTGTCTGTGATGGCGGCCAATAATGAAACCGGTGTCAAACAACCGGTGGCGGACATCGCGGCTGCCGCCCGTCAGGCCGGGGCGCTGTTTCACTGCGATATGGTGCAACTGGCGGGCAAGCAGCCCCTCGACGGCACAGGCATCGATTTAATCTCGTTATCGGCGCATAAAATCGGTGGTCCGGCAGGCGTCGGTGCCTTGGTTGTTGCGCCTGACCTTGATTTAGCGCCGTTATTGCGCGGCGGTGGTCAGGAAAAGGGCCGCCGTGGGGGGACAGAGAACCTTGTTGGGATTGCGGGTTTTGCAGCGGCTGCGCGGGCGGCTTGTGCAGGCTTTGACGATTTTGCATCACTGCGACAGATCCGTGACGGATTTGAATCGGCCCTTCGGGCAACAATTCCAGCCGCACAGATTATGGGGCACACACAAGACCGTTTGGTCAATACCAGCTGTATCGCGCTGCCTGGAGTGGCCGCAGCCACGCTTGTGATGGCTTTGGATTTGGCAGGGTTTTCGGTTAGCGCCGGGGCGGCGTGCTCATCCGGTAAGGTTGAACGCTCGCATGTATTAACGGCGATGGCGGTTGATGAATGGGTTCGCGACGGCGCGGTGCGTATTAGTCTGGGGTGGAACAGCACAGCCAGCGATCTTGATGGTCTTGTTGACGCCTGCGAACGGATGTACAAGCGAGCGTCGGGAGAGGTCTATCATGGTTAAGGTTATTTTTAAGGAACGTGGCGGCAATCGCCGCGAAGTCGACGGCGCGATTGGTGAGAGCTTGCTGGATGTGGCCCATGCCAACGATATTGATATCGAAGGTACCTGTGAGGGGCAGATGGCCTGTTCAACCTGTCATGTGATTGTTGACCCAGACTGGTCAGAACGCATTGATCCGCCCTCGATCGATGAAGAAGATATGCTGGATTTGGTGATGGGACTGACCGCAACGTCGCGGCTTGGTTGCCAAATCACACTCGGCGAAGAACACGATGGGTTGACGGTTGAATTGCCAAACTCAGTCGTCAATATGATGGGATTATAGGCATGGGTGAAAGCGGCTTTTTTGAACGCTTGCGGCAGTCAGCCGGCAGTGTTTGGGATGATTACGTGCAGCATCCCTTTGTTACGGGTATTGCGGATGGCAGTTTGCCAGAGCCCGCTTTTCGCCATTATCTCGGCCAAGATTATCTGTTTTTGCTGCAATTCGCCCGTGCTTATGCGCTGGCGGTTTATAAATCAGACAGCCTAGACGCCATGCGCGTCGAAGCGGCAGGGATGTCGGCTATCTTGGATGTGGAAACCCATTTACATGTGAAATATTGCGCTGGCTGGGGGTTGGACGAAGCGGCCATGGCCGCACTGCCCGAAGACCCTGCTTGTATCGCCTATACCCGCTTTGTTCTCGAACGTGGCATGGCCGGTGATATCCTTGATCTGCATGTGGCGTTATCGCCCTGTATTGTTGGCTATGCGCATATTGGCCGCCGATTGGCGGCTGATCCGGCAACCAAAATGGCCGGCAATCCCTATGCCGATTGGATTGCGATGTATGCAGGCGAAGATTATCAAGAGGTGGCGATGGCAGCTGAATCGCGTCTTGACTCTCTGGCAGCAGAACGCGGTGGTGAGGCGCGCTTTGCGGCTTTATCACGGGATTTTAAAGCTGCCACCCGCCTTGAAGTTGGGTTTTGGCAAATGGGATTGGATCACGCATGAGCCAGCTTGATGAACCGATTGTGGCTGGAAAGTCAGCGGCGGATACGCGGGTTGTGGTGGCCATGTCTGGCGGGGTGGATTCAACCACAACCGCTGCGCTGTTGGCAGAGCAAGGCTATGATGTCATCGGTGTCACCTTGCAACTCTATGACTATGGCGCTGCCGTCAAACGCAAGAATGCCTGTTGTGCGGGCGAAGATATTCATGATGCCCGGACCGCCGCTGAGCGGATTGGCATTCCTCATTACGTGCTGGATTATGAAAGCCGGTTTCGGGAATCTGTGATTGATGATTTTGCCGATAGTTACTTGCGCGGGGAAACGCCGATACCCTGTGTGCGCTGTAATCAAACGGTCAAATTTCGTGATTTGTTAACGGTCGCCCGTGATCTCGATGCCGATGCTTTGGCGACAGGTCATTATGTGCGCCGCCAGATCGGCGCGGCCGGTGCCGAATTGCATGCTGGCGTGGATCCGGCCAAGGATCAGAGTTATTTTCTGTTTGCGACCACACCTGAGCAGCTTGATTATCTGCGTTTTCCCTTGGGCGGCCTTTCAAAGGCAGAAACCCGCGATTTAGCGCGTCGTTTTGGTCTGGAAATTGCTGATAAGCCTGAAAGCCAGGATATTTGCTTTGTCCCCAATGGTAATTATGCATCTGTGGTGGAGAAACTGCGCACAGGGGCCGCAGACCCAGGGGAGATTGTGGATATGAAGGGCAATGTCATCGGTCATCACCAAGGCATCATTCACTATACCATTGGACAGCGCCGGGGCCTCGGAATTGGTGGCCGTAAAGACGCGCGTGATGTCATTGATGTGCCGGATACAGTGGCGGAATCCAGTCTGTTGACCGATAGCGCACCGCTTTATGTGATCCGTCTTGACCCCGATGCCAAACAGGTGATCGTTGGGCCAAGGGCCGCTTTGGCGCGGGCAGTTGTCGGCATTGGCGCATTGAATTGGCTTGGCGATGGTGTGGGACCTGAAAATGACCGTCCCGTGCTGGTGAAGCTGCGCTCAACCATGGCCCCTGTGGCGGCGCATTTGCGCCAAGCGGGGACGGGCTGGCACCTGCATCTGGCGGAGCCACAATTCGGCATTGCCCAAGGACAAGCAGCTGTTCTCTATGCTGTAGATAGCGACCGGGTTTTAGGCGGTGGGTGGATTAAGGCGATTTAAAGCGATTTTCAAAGCAGACATAAAACGGGCGCAAGCGAGTTGCGCCCGTCGTTTTTTGTGAGGCGATCTGCTTACTGCGGTAGCTTATCGTCAATCCCTTTAACGTACCAATTCATGCCTGCCATGGTGCCATCGTCAAGGACCTCGCCAGCCGCCGCCGCAGCGCTGCCATCTTGCTTGGTGATGGGGCCTGTGAAAGGATGAAAAGCCCCTGAAGTGATTTTGGCTTGGGTGGCTTTGGCCATCGCGGCCACATCGGCAGGTAGGTTGGTATAAGCGGCCATATCAACCATTTTGTCGCCCATGCCGCCCCAAACGTCGATGGATTTCCACGACCCATCAAGGGCCGCTTGGACCCGTGAGACATAATAGGGGCCCCAGTCATCGATGATGGCGGTGTACTGGCTTTTCGGGGCGAATTTGATCATGTCAGAAGCTTGCCCAAAACCATGAACACCTTTTTCAGCAGCAATCTGCAAAGGTGCAGTGGAATCAGTATGCTGGGTGATCATATCAGCGCCTTGGCCGATCAACACTTTGGCGGCGTCAGCTTCTTTGCCAGGGTCAAACCAAGAATTCACCCAGACAATCTTCAGTTTGAAATCTGGGTTTACCGACTGTGCGCCCAGCATGAAGGCGTTGATACCGCGAACGACTTCAGGAATTGGGAAGGATGCGATATAGCCCGCAACCCCTGATTTTGACATTTTGGCAGCGATCTGACCAATCACATAGCGGCCTTCGTAAAACCGTGCCGAATAGGTCGCGACATTGTCGGCCCGCTTATAGCCGGTGGCATGTTCAAATTTGACGTCAGGGAACTTTTTGGCGACCTTCAAGGTTGGTTCCATGAAGCCAAAAGAGGTGGTGAAAATCAGTCCAGCACCTTGTCGTGCGAGGCGGGTAATTGCCCGTTCTGCATCTGGTCCTTCAGCAACTTTTTCAACATAAACCGTTTCAACTTTGTCACCAAAGGCCTTTTCAACGTCTAAGCGGCCCCGATCATGCTGATAGGTCCAGCCGTGATCGCCAATTGGGCCAACATAGATAAAGCCAACTTTTAACTTCTTGTCAGCAGCATCCGCGACACTGCCACCCGCGATTATCGCAACGGCAGCAAGTGCTGCCCCAAGCCATTTTTTCATTTAAAACTCTCCTTTGTATCGAATGAACAGATATCCCTTAAACCCTGCGTCATCACGCGGCACGTTAACGGTCGGGGACAAAGGTCTGACCAATGCATGCCGGGGTATTTGTTTTTGTAAAACGTCGGTTCCGTGAAATCACCACCAAGGCCACTATGGTAACAATATACGGCAGGGATGACAAAAACTGCGCTGGAATGCCGATTCCCAAGCCTTGAATATACAATCCCATGATCCAAACGGTGCCAAATAAATAAGCGCCAATCAGCAAGCGACCTGTCATCCAAGTGGAAAATACCACCAATGCCAGCGCAATCCAGCCGCGACCTGCGGTCATGTTTTCGATCCATTGCGGAGTATAGGCAAGCGACAGATATGCGCCTGCCAAGCCAGCACACAGCCCGCCAAATAAAATACAGCCATAGCGCACCAACACCACTGGATAGCCGAGAGCATGGGCGGAATTATGATTATCGCCAACGGCGCGAATGATCAAACCGAGGCGGCTGCCCATCATCACATAGCCGACGGCGGGCACCAAAAGGAGGGACAAGTAAACTAAGATATCTTGGCCAAACACGATCGGCCCGATGAACGGTATATCGCTGAGCAGGGGGATCGTTAACGGCGTCAGTTTAACCCCTGGCAGGCCAGTGAAAGCTTCACCGATTAAGCCAGAGAGCCCCAATCCCAGTAAGGTTAGGGCCAGCCCAGAGGCGACTTGATTGGTCACCAATGTCTGCGTTAAAAAGGCAAAGATGAAGGCCATGGCAATGCCCGCAAAGGCTGCCGCAAGAATCCCCAGCAGGGCCGAGCCACTGCCGTAAGCCGCGGCAAAGCCGCAAACAGCGCCAACCACCATCATGCCTTCTACACCGAGGTTCAGAGTCCCGGAACGTTCCACCACCAATTCACCAATAGCGGCCAGTAAAAGCGGTGTTGAGGCGGTGATAATGGTTAAAATGACAGCTTCTAATGCGCCCATCGTCTAGCCCCCGACCTTCACGGTACTGCGAAGCCAACGGGGGCGGTACAAAATCAAGGTATCGCAAGCCAAGATGAAGAATAGCAAAATCCCTTGAAAGACTTGTGCCATGCGGTCTGATACCCCCAGGTCAACCTGTGCCGCTTCGCCGCCAAGGTAGCTAATCGCCAGCATGATCCCGGCCACCAACACGCCAATGGGATTCAAGCGGCCAAGAAAGGCAACAATGATCGCCGTGAAGCCATATCCGGGCGAGATATGGGGCTGTAAATGGCCACTGGGACCGGCAACCTCACAAATTCCGGCAATCCCTGCCAGCGCCCCAGATAGTAAAAAACAAAACCAAACCATACGCGGCGGCGAAAAACCAGCAAACTCGCCAGCTTTGGGAGCCGCCCCCATGACCCGAATTTCAAATCCTTTGAGGGTGCGCGACAGTACAATCGCCAAAATTCCAACGGCCAGTAGCGCCAAGGCAACCCCCAGGTGTACGCGGCCATCGCCGATGGACGGTAGCAGCTGCCAGCCTTCAAAGGCTGCTGATTTTGGGAAATTAAAGCCGTCTGGGTCACGCCAGGGGCCGCGCACCAACCAATCCAACAGCAGTTGAGCGACATAGACCAGCATCAGACTGGTCAGGATTTCATTGGCCCCAAAACGGGTTTTCAAGAGCGCCGGGATGGCACCGAAAACAGCGCCGCCAAGGCCGCCAAGCATGATCATCAAAACCATCACGGGCCAGCTTTGAAAATCCGGCAGTAAGATCGGCAATGCTGCCCCCACGAGCGCGCCCGCAGTCAATTGCCCTTCGGCTCCAATATTCCAGACATTGGCCCGAAAACAAACCGCCAGACCAACACCAATCATGACCAAAGGTGCCGCCTTGACCGCTAATTCTTCCAGTGACCATAACGTGGTTAACGGGTCGATAAAGTAAATATACAAAGCCAGCTGTGGATCGAGCCCTTGGGCACTAAAAATCACAGCACCCACAATGACCGTCAACGCGACAGCGAGTAGCGGCGAAAGATAGGGCATCCAAGCGGCACGTTCGGCGCGCCGTTCCAGGATCAAACTCATGAAACAGGCCTTTCATGAGCGCCGGCCATCAACAAACCAATGGCCTCTGGGGAGGTGTCGTATAACGGCACCGCTGGGGATAACTGCCCACGCGAGATCACCGCAACCCGGTCAGAGGTGGCGAAAATCTCATCCAGGTCCTGACTGATTAAAAGTACTGCCGATCCAGTTCGGGCAAGGTCAATCAAGGCTTGTCGGATGGCAGCGGCGGCGCCTGCGTCAACGCCCCAGGTTGGCTGATTGATAATCAGCAGTTGTGGTTTGCGGTCTAACTCACGGCCAACCACGAATTTCTGTAAATTACCGCCGGAAAGGGAACGGGCCTCTGGGTCTTGGCGGTGCTTTCGGACATCAAAGTGATCGATCACTCGGCGGGCGAGGCGTTGCGCTGCACCGCGCTGTAAAAGGCCGGTTTTAATCAGATCATCATCGGCTCTATAACGGGTTAGGACCACATTATCAGACAGGCTAAATTCTGGCACAGCGCCATGGCCAAGGCGTTCTTCGGGAACAAACGCTGCACCCATGGCGCGCCGTTCACTGATATCGCGATCACCACAAGCGGCGCCTGCAATGGTAATCATGTTGGCAGCGGTCGCCGCTTCACCCGAAAGGCTGGCAAATAACTCGGACTGGCCATTACCGGCGATCCCGGCAATGGCCACCACCTCGCCGCTATGGACGCTTAAATCCAACTCTTTCAAAGCCACCCCAAAAGCTGAATCAGCAGGTAAAGACAGTGATTGCAACCGCAGCACCTCTGGGCCTGCGTTTGCTGTACTATTGGCGACAACTCTGATGTCATCACCAACCATGTGCCGCGCCAGTGTCGCCGCTGTTTCAAAGCTGGGGTCAAGGCGGGCGACAACTTTGCCATGCCGTAAGATGGTCACGGCATGGCAGAGCTGCCTCACCTCCTCAAGGCGGTGGGAGATGTACAGAATGGCGCAGCCATCTGCCGCTAAGCGGCGCAGGGTGCGGAACAAATCATCAGCTTCCTGTGGTGTCAGAACGGCTGTTGGCTCATCCATGATCAGTAGCGCGGGATCCTGAAGCAAGCAGCGCACAATCTCAATGCGTTGGCGCTCCCCAACAGACAGATCAGCAACCCGCGCCTCGGCGGATAAAGGCAGGCCATAGTCGCGGGATATTGTTTCAATGCGGCGGGCGAGGTCGGGCATGGGTGTACCCACAGGCAGCGCAAGCGCAACATTTTCAACAACCGTGAGGGCTTCGAACAGCGAGAAATGCTGAAACACCATGGCGATGCCCTGGCGACGGGCGGCAGCTGGATTTTCCAAGTGCAATAATTTCCCCCGCCAGTGAAGCTGACCGGCAGTGGGTTGCAAGGCGCCATAAATGACTTTCACTAAGGTCGATTTGCCGGCACCGTTCTCGCCAAGCAAGGCATGGATTTGGCCATGACCAATGGTCAACGAAACATCGTTTACAGCCGCAAAAAGTCCGAATTTTTTGGTGATATGCTCAACAGCCAAAAGGTCGTCATGGGACACGCTCTCGGTGTTTTGTAAAATTTGTTCAGTCATTCCATCAGAGCGCTTTCAAAATATCAGCTGCAGGATGCGAAATTACTGCGCTGCCCAGCCCCTATTATGCCGTTGTTCGGGGCAAAATAGCCAGCCTGGATGCTGATCATTTGAGGACTTTTTGCGGCGGCCCATCACCAGCACGTTGCTGCCTGATCTTGGCCAAATCGCTGGTCATAAGCGTCACCTGGCCAATACCGCAGGATCATCAACAACCCCACGTGATCGTTAACGCAAGTGCGGCATACGTCACTGGACGCTTGATTTCCAAAGGATTAACACAAAAACGCTAGATGGTAGATTGTCACACCCTGATTCAGGCAAAAAAATGCCGGGAACCAAGGTTCCCGGCAAGTTGAACAGGGAGGCTTCACGTCTGGGAGACGTGGGATCCGAAGGATCCGCGGAACAATCCGCTAAATGCTGCAACGCAACATTTAATAACTAGATATCTAGGCTCTTGCTTGATATTTATCCAGATCCAAATTGTCATGGCAGTTATGCGTTTTTTGCATGGGCAGTTTTCAGCGCCGCAGATAGGTGTTACCTACGCTGTCATTCATCGACGATTTTGCGGTTTCCCCGACCCCTGGGCCCTTACAAATTCAGATCTGCAACCTCTTGCAATAAGAAGTCCCGCAAAACAGTAATTTTTTTAGCTTTGCGTAATTCTTCCGGGTAGACGAAATAGGTTGGCACGGGCGGGCCTTCAATATGATTTAAGATGCGCACCGCGTTGAAGTCATCGCGCACGAAATAATCTGGCAAGGCGGCGATGCCAGCACCACTTTCAACAGCCCGATAGATGCCATAATAATTATTGATGGTGAGCAGATTGTTCTCTTTGCGGGGCAGGCCGTTGACCAACTCCAGTAACCAATTAGCATTTGGAAAAGGCTGGGTGCCGCTCCCAAATGTGATCAGGCGATGATCTGTCAGATCGCTCAGCTCATGAGGAATGCCATGGGTTCGCAAATAAGACGAGGCGGCATAGAGATGAAAATTGATTGTCTTTAAAGGCCGTTGGATCAGGTCTGGTTGTCGTGGTGGGGTCATGCGAATACCCACGTCAGCCTCGCGCATGCCCAGGTCTAATTCATCATCGGACAACAGCAGGCTGAGGGTGATTTGCGGGTGGCGTTCCATAAATACCCCCAGGCGGGGGGCCAGCCAGGTCGCCCCAAAGGCCACCGTCGTGGTGATGCGTAGATGCCCGCTGGCATGATCACGTGCCTCGGTAATCAGCGATTCGGTGACCGATAGCTTCGCGAACACTTCCTGCACTGTTTGCAGAAGGGTTTCGCCCTCCTCGGTCAAAATCAGACCGCGCGCATGGCGGTGAAATAACGGCACTGTCAAGCCGTCCTCAAGCTGACTGATTTGTCGACTGACCGCTGACTGACTGAGGTTGAGCTTTTCGCCAGCGCGGGTAAAACTGCCTGCCTGTGCAACGGTATGAAAAATCCGCAGGCGATCCCAATCCATCTAAATATTCCCAATGGGCATGTCAGATACTGCCTTAATCGGCAGCATCAGCAGTGGCCATATCAGCAGCTGCGGCAAGGTATTTTTCCGCATCAAGCGCGGCCATGCAGCCCATACCCGCAGCCGTGACCGCTTGCCGGTAGATTTTATCCACACAGTCACCGGCAGCAAAAACACCGGTAATATTTGTCAGCGTGCTGCCAGCGTCGGTGATCAGATAGCCTTCATCATCCATCTTTAAATGCTCTTTGAAAACGGCTGTTGCAGGATCATGGCCAATGGCGACAAACACGCCGTCGACCGGCAGAGTTGTGCTGCCAGCATCATCGGTGTGGGCAAGCTGCACCGCTTCGACGCCGCCCATCGGTCCGTCGCCGCCAAGAATGTCTGCAACGACACGGTTCCAGGCCACGGTAATTTTCGGATGACGCAGCAATCGGTCCTGCATGATTTGTTCTGCGCGCAAGCTGTCGCGACGGTGCACCAAGGTAACGTGGTCACAGATATTGGCGAGGTATAAGGCTTCCTCGACGGCGGTGTTACCGCCGCCAATAACGGCAACTTTCTTGCCGCGATAGAAAAACCCGTCACAGGTGGCGCAGGCCGACACGCCGCGGCCATTGAAGGTTGTTTCGCTTTCCAAGCCCAGCCAGCGGGCCTGTGCGCCAGTTGCGATAATAATGCTCTCGGCATGATACGTATCACCGCCATCGCCTTGCAGGCGAAACGGGCGCTGTGAAAAATCAGCAGAGGTAATGAGGTCATGGATAAATTTTGTGCCCACATTCTCTGCCTGAGCTTGCATTTGATCCATCAGCCAGGGACCTTGAACCACATCGGCAAACCCAGGATAGTTTTCCACATCTGTGGTGATGGTCAGTTGGCCGCCAGGTTGCAAGCCTGCAACGAGCATTGGTGCCAAGCCGGCGCGGGCGGCGTAAATGGCGGCTGTCAGGCCAGCGGCCCCGGAACCAATGATCAAGACCTTGCTGTGATGTTCGGCCATGACTGGCTCCTTGCGATGGTGAGGTTGGTAACCTTAATCGCCGTAGCTGCCAGCGGCAAGATGCGGCGATGACCATTGCATAATTTTTGTCGTGATTTTTGTGC
>JBELLC010000011.1:27882-38087 GCA_042088965.1 Nisaea sp.
CGGGCTCAGGAATATTGGCGAATTTCGGCGGCAATGCGCTTTGCCTCGCGCAGCGGCGGATAATGCCAGCTCTCAAGTTCACCATCAAAGCGGCGGGCCATGCCTTGGCCAATCAGTTGGCGCTGGAAAAGTTTCAGCCGTCCCTGCTCAGGTTTCACCTCGGCAATATAAACAGGCTTTCCGGTGGCGCAGGCCTCTGACATCATATTGACCGAATCGCTGGTCACGATGATCGCATCGGCGCTTGCCAGAAAGGCTAAATAGGGGTTGCGGCCGTGACCATCCCAAAGCAGATGAGGGACATCTTCTAGACACTCCCGCAAGGCAGTAATGCCGCGCTCTGGTGTCCGCCGCGACGTGGTCACCAAAAGGCTTGCGTCATGGGTTGTTGCAAAATCAGCAAGGTCGCTGGCAAAATCTGCAATGTCGGACTCGGTCATCTTATAACGCCGATTGCTGCCGCCAATTAAAACCGCCACACGCGGCTGTGGCAGGGGTGCAATCTGGGGTGCAAATGCGGCACTGGCGGCGGTTAAAACAGTTTCGTCAATGGCGTTTAAACTGCCGGTTGAGGTGATAACATTGCTCCCTGTTACACGGTCATGGTCAGGGGTAATCAGCAAATCATATTTATCATTTGCGGATTTTGGGTTTTGAATTTGAATACAAAAAACCTGCCCACGGCTGGCCTGCTTCAGCCACAGCAGGGCACCCGCATTGCGACGCCCACAGGCGATGGCAATCTGTGGCCACGGAGCGGCCAGGGAATCGCCACCATCATGGGGTGGCATCCATCCAGACAGTGCCAGACTCGGCCATAACCGCAACAACGGCAGTGGCCGATAGCGTTTTATCTCAAAACCAAACCCCAGCGCCTTGGCTATGGCCTCAGATTGCACTTCCATCCCGCGGGTGCCATCTGATAAAATCCAGCATATCGCTTGCGAGGCCATGGGTGAGAGCCGTCTCTTGCTAGAGGGTGTGATCGGCGCTCAGTATCACTGCAAGCAGCCCTTCAGCCAATGAAAAAATAACCTGTCGTTTTGTTGATATCGCCAAATATTGTAATTTTGCTTGTCTAAAATGCAGATTTACGATCTAAAATAATGTAACCTTGAAATATTATTTCGTTTCCTTACTTGCGAAATATTTCGGCAGTCAATTTACAAACGTATCACTCGAGGGCCTTATATGCGCCGCGTAAAGCTTGATAAAATAGACCGGCAAATCCTGAGTGATTTGCAAGCTGACGGCCGCATTACCAATGTGGAATTGGCAAAACGTGCGGGTATTTCAGCACCGCCCTGCCTGCGGCGGGTGCGCGCCCTTGAGGAAGCAGCTTATATCCGGGGCTATCATGCGGATATCGCGCCCGAGGCCATGGGCTATTCAGTGACAATCTTTGCCCAGGTTGGTTTGACCAGTCAGGCAGAAGACGATCTGGTGGCTTTTGAAACTATGGTCGAAGCCTGGCCGGAAGTCCGGGAATGCCACATGCTCATGGGTGAAACTGATTTTCTGTTGAAGATCGTCGCGGTCGATTGGGACAGTTTTCAGCGGTTTCTGACAGGTAAATTGACCCCAGCACAAAATGTCTCAAACGTGAAAACAGCGCTTTCAATCCGAACCAAAAAACGTTTGCCGGGCGTGCCGATTGACCTCTGTGATGATGATGATGCGGCGGCTGACGGCGCGCCGTAACAGGCAGCCCAAGTGCGCTGCCTGCGCCGGCAGGATGGATCAGCGCTGATGAATGCCGTGCAGGCGCCGCGAATGGCTGTGAAACGGTGCTGACACATTAAGATCGCGGATAAAGCCATCAATGGCGCGGATAGCTGCATTTAGGTTGCCTGCTTCGGTTTCACCAGAGGCTTTGCGCGGCTTCAGGCTGTGGTCACCATCAACCAGCCAGTGCAGATTTATGGCCGCAGATAAGGGGTAATGGCTGACCTCCTCTCGGCGGCCCATCGGATCGCGGTCACCTTGTAAAATCAGACTGGGTGTTTGCAATGTCTCTAGATGCGCCACCCGGAGCTTTTCTGGTTTTCCTGGAGGGTGAAAAGGGTAGCCTAAGCAGATCAAGCCGGTGACCTCAAGATCATCTGCCAGCATGGAGGCGATTCGCCCGCCCATGGATTTACCGCCAATCAGAAGCTGGCAATGTTTCGGTGCGGATTTCTGCGCGTCAAGATAGGCTTTGCGCCAATGGGCCAACAATACGGGGGCCCGATCAGGTGGCGCTTTGACGCCTGTCTGTCGGCGGCGCTGCATATACGGGAATTCAAACCGCAGAACGCGATGGCCAAGGGCACCAAGGCCCTGGGCGACGACATCCATAAACGGTGTATCCATGGCTGCGCCAGCCCCATGGGCAAGCACAATCAGGGTGGCTGCATCTTCGCGCCCATCCGCGCGAAAAACCGTATCCGGCAGATTAGATATTGGCGAAGAAGTCATTACCCTTGTCGTCAACGATGATGAAGGCGGGGAAGTTTTCAACCTCGATCCGCCAGATGGCCTCCATGCCAAGCTCTTCATACTCTTGAATTTCGACTTTTTTGATGCTGTCCAGCGCCAGTTTCGCTGCCGCGCCACCAATTGAGCCAAGGTAAAAACCGCCGTGTTTTTCACAAGCTTGGCGCACCACTGGTGAGCGGTTACCCTTGGCCAGCATGACATGACTGCCGCCTGCTGCCATAAAGGGTTCCACATAGGAATCCATACGTCCGGCAGTTGTCGGCCCAAACGAACCTGAGGCCATGCCGTCAGGGGTTTTTGCAGGGCCAGCATAATAAATAGGATGGTTTTTGATATACTCTGGCAATGGCTGACCGCTATCCAGCAGTTCTTGCAATTTTGCATGGGCAATATCGCGTGCAACAATGATTGTGCCGGTTAAAGACACCCGGGTTTTGACCGGATATTGGCTAAGTGTTCGGCGGATATCAGCCATCGGCTGGTTGAGATTAATCGCTACCACCTCTCCGCCAAGCGCCTCTTGATCCACTTCCGGCAAGTACTGGGCGGGGTTGGTTTCCAATTGTTCAACAAATATCCCGTCACGGGTGATTTTGCCGGTTGCTTGGCGGTCGGCAGAACAGGATACACCAATGCCAATCGGGCAGGACGCGCCATGGCGCGGCAAGCGGATCACGCGCACATCATGGCAAAAATACTTACCGCCAAATTGCGCCCCAATACCCATGTTCTGGGTGAGTTGCAGGATTTCCTGCTCCATGTCCAAATCACGGAAAGCATGGCCAGTTTCGCTACCGCTGGTGGGCAGGCCATCAAGGTATTTAGTTGAGGCCAGCTTCACTGTCTTCATGGTCATTTCAGCCGATGTGCCGCCAATAACAACCGCCAAATGATAGGGGGGGCACGCCGCTGTGCCGAGGGTCCGCAATTGAGTGTCAAGAAAGGCCATCAGTGATTTTGGATTTAAGACCGCTTTGGTTTGCTGAAACAGAAACGATTTATTCGCGGAGCCGCCGCCTTTTTGGATAAACAAAAATTTATACGCGTCGCCAGGTGTGGCATAGACTTCAATCTGAGCTGGCAGGTTGGTGCCGGTATTCTTCTCTGTAAACATATCTAAGGGGGCGAGTTGCGAATACCGCAGATTATGTTTCAGATAGGTTTCCGCCACGCCCATGGAAATGGCCCGCTCATCATCGCCGCCGGTAAAAACCCGTTCACCCTTTTTGCCCATAATAATGGCGGTTCCGGTGTCTTGGCACATGGGCAAGACGCCGCCAGCGGCGATATTGGCATTCTTCAAAAACTCAATCGCCACGAACCTGTCATTGTTTGAGGCTTCCGGATCGGCAATGATTTTCGCCAATTGCTGTAAATGGCCGGGGCGCAGAAAATGCGAAATATCGTGAAAAGCTGTCTCTGTCAGCAGTGACAAGGCGGCAGGCTCAATTGTGACAATGTCGCTGCCGTTAAAAGGCTGGGTACTGACATGATCGCTACTGATCTTGCGATAGGGCGTTTGATCATCAGACAGGGGGAACATTTCACTATAGGTGATCGTTGTCATGATTGTGTTCTCCGACCTCATCATGAGGGCATTTAGGGTCTCAGCAGCCGAGCGGCAAGGTCGCCCGACGGCGCCGCCGTCCAGGGCAAATGATTAAGTTTATTTCTTTTTACGAAACTGATCCAGTGAGACAACCTCACCACGGGCATTGGCATCAGGGGCGTCGTCGCCATCATCGCTGTCCTCGCCACTGTCTTGATCGGCCTTTTCGTCTTTGGCAATCGTTGCATCACTTGCCGTCAAAAGTTGAAATTGTAAGCCGAATTTGACCGATGGATCTGCAAAACCGGTAATTGCATCAAAAGGAATCACCAAGCGTTCACGCACATCATTAAAGCTCAGCGTGACTTCAAAATGATCATCATCAATGATCAAGTCCCAATACTGAAACTGCAGGACAATGGTCATTTCTTCGGGATATCGCTCGGTTAAATGGTCGGCAATATCAACGCCAGTCGCGCCGGTTTTAAAGGTCACGTAGAAATGATTATTGCCGGGCAGCCCTTCTGTTGCGGCGATCCGCAAGGCTTCAATCATCACGCCGCGCAGCGCATGCTCAACCATTAGATCGTATTGCAATTCGTTCGCCATCTTTTCGCCTGCTCATTTCTCAACCGGTGTCGAATCGGTCCCTGATTGCTCACATGCCGGACATTTATCAGGTCACGTGCAGGTGACACAAACATGCCAGCGCCCTTCTCGGGGCTGCGCTCACAGGTCCCAGGAAAGCGGAACGCTTCTGTTGCCAGGTGCGCTCCAAACCCCGCCACGAGGTGCGACCCACGTGGAGTTTTTTCAGGCTGTCAGCCGCTTAGGCGGCGAGACGTGCCTCCGCATAGTTGTCATTGGCAACTATAACAATGGCCCGATATCGGTGGTGCCATGCCGAGCGAAAGAAACGTCTTTACTGCGCGCGTCGATCCTATTTCACCCCCCAAAATTCCGCACCCGCCGGTAACGAAAGAGTTTGGTGGAGGCGCCGGGTACCGCCCCCGGGTCCGCTACGTCTATTCCACGTGCCGTTTATCGCCATAGTCGGTAAACCGACACCTTCAGTATAAGCATTTTTATCAGATAAAAAAGGCTGTGGTTTGCGATCCGGCTCTATTCGTGACCGGGTCAGTCATTGTATGATCAGAGTCGCCGCCCATGAGGGGGCGCTGGTCGTGCGGAAAGGGGCTTGTATGCGCCAATATTTAGAGCTTTTAGCGCGGATCGATCGCGAGGGTGTGGTGCGAGATGATCGCACCGGTACCGGCACGAAAAGCGTGTTTGGCCATCAAATGCGCTTTGATCTTGGCGTCGGCTTCCCGCTGTTGACCACCAAGAAATTGCACCTGAAGTCAATTATCCATGAATTGTTATGGTTTTTGGCAGGGGATACGAATATCGGCTATCTGCGTGACAATGGGGTACGGATTTGGGACGATTGGGCCGATGAAGAGGGCGACCTTGGCCCCGTTTATGGCCATCAATGGCGGTCTTGGCCTGCGTCAGATGGCAGCACCATTGACCAAATTGCCGATGTGGTGGCGCAAATCAAAACCAATCCGTATTCGCGGCGGCTGATTGTCACCGCCTGGAACCCGGTCGATATTCCGCACATGGCCTTGCCGCCATGCCATTGTTTATTTCAATTCTACGTCGCTGATGGCAAGCTGTCGTGCCAGCTTTATCAACGGAGCGCCGATGTCTTCCTTGGGGTGCCGTTTAATATCGCCTCTTATGCCTTGCTGACCCATATGATGGCGGCTGTCTGTGACTTACAAGTGGGCGATTTCGTGCACACCTTGGGGGATGCACACCTTTATTTGAACCATCTTGAGCAGGCGCACACGCAGTTGCAGCGGCTGCCGATGGAGGGGCCTCGGATTGACCTCACCGCGGGGATTACCAGTATCTTTGATTTTAGCTTTGATGATATTCGCCTGCTGGATTATCAGGCCCATCCGCATATCGCAGCCCCAATCGCGGTTTAAGAGCAGATGACGGATCCCAAAGAGATTGGCGATAACGGCGCGACTGGCGTCGGCGATATTGTTATTATGGTCGCGGTTGCTGAAAATGGTGTCATTGGCGATGGTGAGGCAATGCCATGGCATTTGCCGGGTGATTTGAAGCGTTTGAAAGCGCTGACCATGGGCAAGCCGCTGATCATGGGGCGGCGCACCTATCAATCTATTGGCCGGCCGCTGCCGGGGCGGGCGAATATCGTGCTCACCCGTGATCGAGCCTTTGTCGCTGATGGCATTATTGTCGTGCATGATTTTGACACCGCCGTGCGCGCTGCCCGCGATTGGGCCGCCGCGCATAACACTGATGAAATCATTGTTTTTGGTGGCCGAGAGATCTACGCCCTTGGTCTGCCACTGGCGACGCGCATGGAGTGGACGGAGGTGCATAGCCGGCCTGATGGTCGCACAAAATTCCCAGATTTTGATCGTCGTGAATGGCAAGAGACATCACGTCACGCGGTGGCCGCAGAAGCGGCCGCGCCAGCCCATGATTATGTCACCCTTGTCAGGAAAAATTAATCGTTGGCGCCTGTTTGGTGCCGCGATCAATGCGTTCTTTCACCGCTGTTGCGACCTGCATGAAGGCATCTGCCTGCGGCGAGCCTGCATCGCTGGCGACAATCGGTGCGCCGCCATCCCCAGCGCTGCGAATCGACATATGCAAGGGTATTTCTCCTAAGAAGTCGACCTCATAAGTGGCGGCATCGTCGCGGGCACCGCCATGGCCAAAGATATCACTGCGCTGGCCGCAACTCGGGCAATGGAAATAGCTCATGTTTTCAACAATGCCGAGGACAGGGACGTTTACCTTACGGAACATGTTCAGGCCTTTGCGGGCGTCAATCAAGGCAATATCTTGCGGCGTGGAGACAATAACAGCACCGGCCAAGGGCACCCGTTGGGCAATGGTTAACTGCGCGTCGCCAGTGCCAGGCGGCATATCAATGACCATGACATCAAGCTCACCCCAGGCAACATCGCGCAACATTTGTTCAAGCGCGCTCATGACCATCGGCCCCCGCCAGATCATTGCTGTATCTTCAGCCACCATGAAGCCGATCGACATGCAACTGACACCATATGCGGTCATGGGAATCAGGGTTTTACCGGCAGGATCGGTCTCTGGACGTCCTGATAATCCCATCATCCGCGGCAGGGACGGGCCATAAATGTCGGCGTCTAGCAAGCCCACAGACAGTCCCTGCTTTGCCAAGCTAAGGGCTAGATTGCAGGCGACAGTGGATTTGCCGACACCGCCTTTACCAGAGGCAACGGCGATGATTGATTTCACGCCAGGGACCAGCGTCTCTGCTGATCCAGGCGCAGACGCCGGCCGGGGGGCAGCCCCTGATGCAGCAGACGCCTTTGGCGCGGGCTGGGCGGGCGCGGCGGCTGGACCTTGCGCATGCGCCGTTAACACAGCGGTAACGGATGAGACACCGTCCAATTGAAAGACGGCCGCTTCAGCGGCTTTCCGTAAGGGCTCCATCTGATTGCCGCGCTTGGGGTCGACCTCAACAGCGAATCCCACATTGCCATCTTTGACCACCAAACCCGTGATCATTTTCTGACTCACAACGTCTTTGCCACTATCAGGATCAATCACCGCTCGCAAGGCTGTCAGCACTTGATCATCATTAATCCGAGCCATCCTTGAAATCTCCCTCAAAACACAAATATTACCCATTCGGCGTAATGGCGTACTTAGGGCTTACCGATTGGCTTTGCAACCATGGTAGCCGGTCTGCTATCACCCCGGTAGGCGTAATAGGAGAAAATGGCACATGTCCTGGAGCAATCAAGGTGGTGGTGGTGGCGGCGGCCCATGGGGCGGCGGCGGTAATGGGGGCGGCAATGGTGGCTCGCCCTGGGGGCAACGCCCCGGTGGCGGCGGTACGCCGCCTGATTTAGAAGATGTCATCCGCAAAGGACAGGATCGTGTCAAACGCAAGATTCCGGGCGGCTTTGGCGGCGGTAAAGGGCTCATTGCGGTTTTGTTGATCGCTATAGTTGGCTGGGGTTTGACCGGATTTTACCGAGTCCTGCCGAACCAGGAAGGGGTTGTTTTGCGGTTTGGTGAGCTTAATCGCACGACAGGGCCAGGTTTGCATTATCACCTGCCCAGCCCGGTGGAATCGGTGCTGACACCGGATGTGACCCGGGAGAATCGGATCGAGATCGGTCACCGGCTCACAGGTCAGCGCAATGCGCGCAGTGGCACAAAACAAGATGTGCCAGAAGAAAGTTTGATGATCACCGGCGATGAAAACATCGTTGATATCGATTTTATCGTTTTTTGGCGGATCAATGATGCCAGCGCGTTCCTGTTTAATCTGCAAAATCCCGAAGAAACAGTTAAAATGGCTGCCGAATCGGTGATGCGTGCGATTGTTGGTCAAACGCCCATTCAGCAAGCGTTAACCGATGGTCGTGAAGCGATCGAGGATCAAACCCGCAATGAGCTGCAAGGTTTGGTGGATGAGTACAAAGCAGGCATTGATATCCGGCAGGTTCAATTGCTGGATGTGGATCCGCCAAATCAAGTGATTGACGCCTTTAACGAAGTGGCGCGGGCTATTCAGGACAAAGAAACAGTTCAAAACCAGGCCGAAGCCTATCGTAATGATGTGGTCCCCCGGGCCCGAGGTGAAGCGGCGCAGATGATGAAAGAGGCTGAAGCCTACCGGGCTGAGGTCGTTAATCGGGCGACAGGTGACGCCAACCGTTTTAATTCGGTCTATCAGGCGTACAGCGTCTCAAAGGACGTCACCACACAGCGCATTTATCTGGAAACCTTGGAAGAAGTCTTTTCCAAGGTGAACAAAATTGTGATCGATAAAAATGCTGGTGGCAGTGGCGTGGTGCCGTATTTGCCTCTCCCGGAAGTTCAAAATCGGGCCAAGAAGGGAGATAACCAATGAGCCGTTCACTCCTGATCACAGGGATCGTGGTGCTTGTCGGTGCCGTGGTTCTGTTTAGTTCGATGTTTATTGTCCATCAAACCCAGCAAGCTCTGGTTCTGCAATTTGGTGAGCCAAAACGCCAGATCACAAATCCAGGTCTTGAGTTTAAAGTGCCGTTCATTCAGGACGTGGTCTATTTCGAGCGCCGGGTGCTCGATATTGATCCGCCGCGCCAGCAAGTTCTGTTGGCCAGCCAGAAGCGCTTGGATGTGGACAGTTATGCGCGCTTCCGGATTCTGGATCCGCTTGAGTTTTATAAAACGGTGCGCAATGAGCGCGGTGCCCGGGCCCAATTGTCTGGGATTATTAACTCAACGTTGCGGCGGGTTCTGGGTAACGAGACGCTGAAAGAAATTCTCTCAAACAAGCGGATTGCCATCATGGCTGATATTCGCCAGCAGGTGAATGCAGCTGTTGATCGATTTGGCATTGAGATTGTTGAGGTCCGCTTGCGGCGGGCTGACTATCCCAAAGAAACCAGTAACAACATCTATGACCGGATGAAATCTGAGCGTGAGCAAGAAGCCCGCGAATTCCGCGCGCAAGGGGCGGAACAAGCCCAGCAAATTCGGGCGGATGCTGACAAACAACGGACCATCTTGGTTGCTGAAGCAAAGCAGAAATCTGAAACCCTGCGCGGTGAAGGCGATGGTCTCGCCATTAAGATTTATGCCGATGCCTTTGGCAAAGACCCAGAGTTTTATGGGTTTTACCGCTCAATGCTCGCCTATCGTAAGGCGATGACGGACAGCGATACGACACTGGTGTTGTCGCCTGACAGTGACTTCTTCCGATATTTCAAAGATATCGGCGGTCGGCCCGAAGCAGATAAATAACCACAGACCAACGCAGGGGTGGGATCATGACCGATCTATGGACCGCCTTTGCGTTGGTACTCGTGATCGAAGGCGCGCTCTACGCCTTATTCCCGCAAATGATGCGGCGCGGTCTTGAGGCGATGCTACACATGCCAGAAAACAGCGTCCGGTTCGGGGCCGCAATCGCGGTTGCTGTGGGGGTTATTTTAGTGTGGCTGATCCGCGCCTGAAACCGGCGGTTACGCCGGCGTAGACAGGCCGACTTTGGCCATGGCAGCAGCTTGCCGCTCGGCCACTTTTACCGGATCAAAATCTGTAATCAGGCCATGGAATAACTGGTGCCAATTCACTTCTGCTTTCAGAT
>JBELLC010000133.1:0-6935 GCA_042088965.1 Nisaea sp.
CTTTCGGGCCCGACAGCGTCGATTTTTGTTAATCATGGATGTTGCCAAACCAAGGGGGAATTGCGGCGATGACAAAAGCCGTTCTGGCGGGGACTTGAGAATGGTTCCCTTTTTGCTCAATCTGCTCTAAAAAATGCCTTCCCAGGATCTTAGCGAATGGAAATCCAAAACGATGGCCTCCTATCAGTATATTTATGTGATGAACGGTTTATCCAAAACCTTCACCGGTGGACGAGAAATCCTGAAGGATGTTCGGCTATCGTTTTTCCCCGGCGCAAAAATTGGCGTCCTTGGTGTTAATGGCTCTGGTAAATCAACCTTGCTGAAGATCATGGCAGGCATTGATACCGAGTTTGTTGGCGAGGCCTGGGCCGCCGACGGCATTAAGATCGGCTATTTAGCGCAGGAACCAGATCTCGACCCAAGCAAAGATGTGCATGGCAATATCCTTGACGGGCTGGGCGAAACCAAAGATCTGGTTGATCGTTTCAACGCGGTCAGCGCACGTTTCGCCGAAGAAATGACCGATGACGAAATGAATGACCTGCTTGCCGAACAGGCTGAGCTGCAAGAAAAGATTGATGCCGCCGACGCCTGGGATCTTGACCGAAAGGTGGATATCGCGATGGATGCCCTGCGTTGTCCCGCAGGTGATTCTGACGTTACCCAGCTTTCAGGTGGAGAGCGCCGCCGCGTTGCCCTCTGCCAATTGCTGATGTCAACGCCTGATCTGCTGCTGCTTGATGAGCCAACCAACCACCTGGACGCCGAATCTGTTGCTTGGTTACAGCGCTTCTTGCACGACTTCCCGGGCACTGTGGTGACCGTCACCCACGATCGGTATTTCCTCGACGAAGTTGCTGGCTGGATTTTGGAGATCGATCGCGGTCGCGGCATCCCTTATGAAGGTAATTACAGTGGTTGGCTGATTCAAAAGCAAAAACGCCTAGAACAAGAAGGCCGCCAAGAGGCCTCCCGAATGCGGACCCTAAATCAAGAATTGGAATGGGTCCGCTCATCGCCGCGTGCCCGGCAAGCCAAAAGCAAGGCCCGGATCACAGCCTTTGAGGATTTGTTCGCTCAAAGCAAGGAAAAGGCCCCTGATAGCGCCCAGATTGTCATCCCTGCAGCTGAACGCCTCGGCAATGTCGTCATCGAGGCAAATCACCTGCACAAAGGCTTTGGTGATGAATTGCTGATTGAAGATTTATCCTTCAATCTGCCCCCTGGAGGCATTGTCGGCGTGATTGGCCCTAATGGTGCCGGTAAAACCACCTTGTTCCGCATGATCACAGGTCAAGAAACGCCCAATGAGGGGACCTTCAAGGTCGGTGAAACGGTTATGCTTGGATATGTTGACCAATCGCGCGATGCTTTGGGTGCGGATAAGACGGTCTGGGAGGAGATTTCCGACGGCAGGGATGAGATTGACCTGGGCAGCCGCACCATGGCCAGCCGCGCTTATGTTGGCATGTTTAACTTTAAGGGCGGCGACCAGCAGAAAAAGGTTGGCCAATTGTCAGGGGGGGAGCGGAACCGCGTCCACCTGGCCAAAATGCTAAAATCCGGGGCTAATGTGCTGCTGCTTGACGAGCCGACCAACGATCTTGACGTGGAAACCCTGCGTGCACTTGAAGATGCATTACTGGCCTATGCAGGCTGTGCGGTGGTGATCAGCCACGATCGCTGGTTCCTGGATCGCATTGCCACCCATATTCTAGCGTTTGAGGGTGACAGCCATGTGGAATGGTTTGAAGGCAATTACCAAGCCTATGAAGCTGATAAAAAACGCCGCTTAGGCGATGCAGCGGTTGAGCCCACACGCATCAAATATAAGCCGATTAATCGCGGCTAAGGTGTTGGGCAGCTAAAATGGGGGATAGGGCGGCGTCACTCGGCCGCCCACATACCTTTGGCCATTAGCTCCGCAATGGCATTTGGGGTTTTCTGCAAGTCCCCGGTCCCCATGCCTGCCAGCACCGCGGGGGTTTTCGAAAACTGAATGTCGTCATAGGGAACGACTTCAATCCGATTGCCCCACGGGTCGCGGAAATTCAATCGCTCAAAAACCTCAACGCCCAAATCTGCCAGCCGCGCCCGCACCGCATCGCGGTCATCAACAACAAGGCCAAAATGGCGCGCACCATCAGCGCTTTGGGTTTTCCCAAGGCTAAGCTGGATAAACTGGTCTCCCAAATCAATAAATACCGCCGACTGACTGCGGCCATACCGCTCAAAGGCGAAAATCGCTGCATAAAACGCGAGCGCCTCATCAAGGTCCCCAACCTCTAAAACCACATGGTTGATGCCGATCGCACGGGCTTTTTTGATTTCCTCTGACATGGCCGTTAATCCCTTTTATGTCGTTGACAGATGAGCTGCCTTGCGCCCCTTGTTTAAATTGGGATGGATAAAGACAGATTACAAGGATCCCCAACATGACCGACGGCCAAGCAACCAGCGCACAAACAGTGCGGGCGATCCTTTGGGCGATCGCTGGCATGGTGGTCTTTTCATTGCAAGATGTGATCATCAAATGGATGAGTGGTGATTATCCGCTGCATGAAGTTGTTCTGTTGCGGACCTGCTTTGGATTGCTGTTAACGCTTGTCATTGCACATGTCGAGGGCGGTCTAAAAATTCTCAAAACACAGCGTTTGCCCCTGCATCTGTTGCGCGGACTATTTATTGTGATCTGCAATGCAACCTATTTTACCGCTCTGGCGACCATGGCCTTAGCCGAAGCCATGGCGATCTTTTTTGTAGCGCCGCTTTTTATCACAGCACTTTCCGTGCCGTTTCTGGGGGAACATGTGGGCTGGCGGCGGTGGTTAGCTGTTGGCGCAGGCCTGGTTGGGGTTTTGCTGATCGTGCAGCCAACCAGCAATGCCTTTCAATGGGTTGCAATCCTGCCTTTTTTCTCCGCCCTTGGGTATGCCGCAACACAGCTCTTAACCCGCCGTTTGGGGACAACAGATGCAGCCTCGACGATGTCTTTTTATATCCAACTCTCACTGCTGTGTTTTAGCGCGGTTGTCGGTATGATTCTGGGAGACGGCAAGTTTTCAGGCTCCGGCAACCCCAATCTGGAATTCTTGGTCCGCGCCTGGGTTTGGCCACAATTGAATGATCTGGGGCTGATGGCGCTGTCAGGCTGCATGGTGGCCGTTGGCGGTTTTGCTGTCTCACAGGCCTACCGCACAGCAGCAGCGACATCGGTTGCACCATTTGAATATCTGGCACTGCCGTTCGCAATGTTATGGGGCTTTTTGATCTGGGGTGATTTTCCAAACGTCTTGGCATTTGGCGGCATTGCTTTGATTATATCTGGCGGATTGGTGGTGATTTTACGCGAGCGGCAAAAAGACCACCGGCTATCAACCGCCCACCCGATCACATCACGCCATCGTTAACCGGTGGCCACATCGGCCTGAAAATCACCCTCAATCCCCAGCAAGACGGATCGATACAGACCACGAAAGGTGGTCAAAATCGCCTCAAATGGCACATCAGCATATGTCCCCCGGTCGAGGATGTATTCCATATGACGGTTGCCTGCTTGGTCAAATTCATGAAACAGCGAATCATTTTGGCCATCAAATGCTAACGGTTTCAGGCCAAACTTTTCACACATGGAGATGTTGAAAGCAGGCGTTGCTTTCACCCATTTCCCGTTTAGCCAAATATCCGCATAGGAGTGCCAGGCAAAAACATCACTGCCCATCTTTTCCCGCAGCTTCTCGGTGGCCAAATGGTTCATCACATCGGCATATCCAGGACGCGCGGGGACACCAATGATACGGCAGCAGGCCGTTAACAGCGCCGCTTTGGAGACACACCAGCCGCGCCCTGTAACAAGCGCCATTTTCGCCGAATAACTGCTGCGCTGGCCCATCGGCAGATAGGGGTCATATAAAATGTCATCGCGTATCGCGTGGAATAAGCGCAGAACCTGCGATCGTTGATCCCCCTTGCCGGCGGTGCGTTCTGCAAATTCGATGACCACGGAGTCGTCTGTTTCAATGAATTGGCCTGCCGCCAAATAATTTTGCGGGTCCATGAACGGCTCCTCTGATTTAACGTACTGCGGTGACGGTGTGGGCATGGTTTAACGGGCCATGGCCGCCGCCGTATCCCGGTGCAGAGGCAATTGCCGCCAGCACGAACGCTCGTGCCCGCACCACCGCGTTTTCAATCGACAATCCCTGTGCCAAACCCGTTGCAATCGCTGATGCTGTGGTACAGCCTGTCCCATGGGTATGCGGGGTATCAATCCGCTCACTTTCATAAACATGATAGCCGTCTGGCATCACCAAGACGTCTGTCACCTTTGGGCCCACGAGATGGCCCCCTTTCATGAAAACAGATTGCGCCCCAAGGGCCATCAGCTGTTCACCGACATTGATCAGATCATCGACGGTTTTAACAGGCTTGCCTGTCAGGCTTTCGGCTTCAGGCGCGTTTGGTGTCAGCACTGTTGCCCGCGGAATCATGACCCTCTGCATGGCCGTCACAGCCTCGCCAGCAAGCAGCGGGTGGCCGCCTTTGGCGACCATGACCGGATCCACAACCACGGCTGCTGACGGCATTTTAGCGTCGATACGGGCCGCCACAGCTTCAATCACCGCCGTTGTGGCTAACATCCCTGTCTTAACACAATCAACGCCAAGATCATCTGCAACCACGTCAATCTGTTGTTCGATAAAAGCCAGCGGCGTTTCATGAACCCCAAACACCCCTTTGGTATTCTGGGCGGTGAGCGCTGTAATGGCTGTCATCGCAAAACCGCCCAGCGCAGTTACCGTTTTCAGATCAGCTTGAATACCGGCACCGCCTCCAGAATCAGAGCCTGCAATGATCAAAACCCGTCCTTGCATTTCTGCCATTCTGCCCTCATTCACCGACAGTCATTGTCGGCTGCTTTCAAATGCCGTGCCGCGTTTATGCCCGGCCCGTGTTAATCGCCGCAGCAATTTCAGCGACCACCCGACCGACGGTCGTTTGATCTTCGCCCTCTGCCATGACCCGGATAACCGACTCTGTCCCAGAGGGGCGCAAGACAACTCGCCCGCGATCCGCCAATAACGCTTCGCCGTCTGCCAAGGCGGCTTGCACAGCCTGTGACGCGAGCGGGTTCACACCCTCATATCGAACATTACGTAGCAGTTGCGGTAATGGATCAAATACCCGCGCGACATTACTCATTGGCTTGGCCGACCGGATGGCCACCGCTAAAACCTGCAAGGCGGCAATCAGGCCGTCGCCTGTGGTTGCATAGTCACTCATAATCACATGGCCAGATTGCTCACCACCAAGGTTAAAGCCTGCCTGATGCATGCGCGCCAGCACATAGCGATCACCGACAGCTGTGCGCTCCATCGAGAGACCTTGGCCGCGTAAAAACCGCTCTAGGCCCATGTTAGACATGACGGTGGTTACCAGGCCGCCGCCGCGCAGACGGCCATCTTCGGCCCAGGACGCCGCAATCAAGCCCATGATTTGATCGCCATCGATCAACTGCCCACGCTCGTCTGCCATGATCACCCGATCAGCATCGCCATCAAGGGCGATCCCCAAATCAGCACCTTCTGCGATCACCCGTGCTTGCATCGCCGCGGGTGCTGTTGCCCCACAATCATCGTTGATGTTAAAGCCGTCCGGCGCATTTCCCATGGCAACCACGTCAGCACCAAGCTCATAGAGTACCGTCGGCGCCACGCGGTAGGCCGCACCATGGGCGCAATCAATGACAATTTTCAAGCCATCCAGACGTAAATCTTTTGGAAAGGACGCCTTGGCAATTTCGATATACCGGCCATGGGGGTCCGCCAAGCGCCGGGCGCGGCCCAGTGCGGCGGCTTCCGCCAAATGGCCGTCATTGCCGCCATCGATCAAACCTTCAATTGCCAATTCCACATCATCAGATAGCTTGTCGCCATCGGGGCCAAATAATTTAATACCATTATCGTGATAGGGATTATGCGAGGCTGAAATCATGACACCTAAATCGGCCCGCATTGAGCGTGTTAAGGTTGCCACTGCCGGTGTCGGCATCGGCCCCAGTAACACCACGTCCATCCCCAGAGAGATGAAACCAGCTGTGATTGCGGGCTCCAACATATACCCTGATAGCCGCGTATCCTTGCCAATCACGGCAAGGCGGCGCTGGTTGCGTTTTGTCGGCGCAAAATAGCGGCCCGCAGCTTGCGCCACTTTCAACGCCATATCCGCTGTCATCGGGTGGCTGTTGGCCAACCCCCGAATACCGTCAGTTCCAAAAAATTTACGCGCCATGATCAAAATCCGTCGTGAGCCTGCCTCATCTATAAGCGATTCGACTGCTAAGGCAAATCCCAGCACGATAAAAGATCACAATGGCTCTAATCTGGCACACCATCGATTACCGCTTGCCAAAGGCGCACTGCCTGCACTGTTTCCGCGACATCATGGACCCGCAAGACTGCGGCACCGCGCGCAATCGCCGCTAAGCCAAGCGCCAGCGAGCCTGGCAAACGCCCTGTCACGGGCAGTTGCTCTGGTGCCTCTGGAAAGGCAATTTTCGCAATTGAGCTTTTGCGGGACGCACCAACCAAAACCGGGCATCCCAGACCAAGGAAAAGCGACAACCAATCAAGGAGTTGCAGGTTATGGTTTACGGTCTTACCAAAGCCATAGCCGGGATCAATCCATACTTTATCTGCCGATATGCCTGCGCTATGCGCCACCTGAAGGCGTTCTGACAACCAATCATAAACATCAAACGGTGCGAAATGGTAACGCGGATCATCTTGCATGCCTTGCGGCTGGCCCTGCATATGCATCATGATCACGGGCACGCCGCTTTGCGCGGCCACAACAAGGCTGTCCGCATCGCCTGTCAGCGCCGTCACATCATTAATGATTGAAGCCCCCGCCGCCAGTGCCGCTGTCATAAC
>JBELLC010000012.1:0-5103 GCA_042088965.1 Nisaea sp.
CGATGAGCGTACCGCTGTGTTGGTTCTCAACTGGACCATTGCGGCATTTTTAAGCCAGGACGAAAAGGCGATTGCAACCGCCAAAAAGCGGTTTTCCCGGGCGATGGAAACAACGCCTTACCGTGAAGCTTTTATTCTGCTTACCAGCGATAACCGCGACAACCCTGCCAATATCCTGTCATTGACCAAGCGCTATGACGAAATTGGTCGCGTACAATCTTTTCTCACGTCATATCGTGATAAGCTGAAAGTTGGCCCCCTCAGTGCGGCGACCAACTAACGCTATCGAGATATGTTGCGGTGCTGTGTTTAGGCGCCGGTGAAGGCTTGCAAGCCAGTCTGCGCGCGCCCCAAGATCAGCGCATGAACATCATGCGTGCCCTCGTAGGTGTTGACTGTTTCCAGATTCACCATGTGACGAATGACGCCGTATTCATCTGAAATACCGTTGCCGCCGTGCATGTCACGGGCCAGCCGGGCGATGTCTAATGCTTTGCCGCAGTTGTTCCGCTTCATCAAAGAAATAGCTTCTGGCGCACCACGCCCTTCATCCATCAGGCGGCCCAGTTGTAAGCAGCTTTGAAGACCAAGGGTAATCTCGGTTTGCATATCCGCCAATTTCTTTTGGATGAGCTGGTTGGCGGCTAAGGGACGGCCAAATTGCTTACGGTCCATGGTGTACTGTCGGCCAAGGTGCCAACAGGCCTCTGCCGCGCCCATCACGCCCCACGCAATGCCGTAGCGGGCTTTGTTCAAGCAGCCGAAGGGGCCTTTTAAACCAGCGACATTTGGCAAGAGGTTTTCTTCTGGGACGAACACTTCGTCCATCGCAATTTCGCCGGTTACCGAGGCCCGCAAAGAGACCTTGCCGTCGATTTTTGGAGTCGTCAGGCCTTTCATGCCGCGCTCAAGAATGAAGCCGCGGATAATACCATCGTCGGTCTTGCCCCAGACCACCATTACATCAGCAATTGGTGCGTTCGAGATCCACATTTTGTTGCCGCTTAACAGATAGCCACCGTCGACTGACTTCGCCCGCGTGCGCATGCCGCCCGGGTCCGAACCATGGTCGGGCTCGGTGAGGCCAAAACAACCGACCCATTCGCCGGTTGCGAGCTTGGGCAAATATTTCTGCCGTTGAGCCTCATCGCCATAGGCGTTTATCGGGTGCATCACCAAGCTTGATTGAACGCTCATCGCCGAGCGATAACCGCTGTCAACACGCTCAACCTCGCGGGAGATCAAGCCATAGCACACATGATTGACACCCGCACAACCATAGCCCTCGATGGTCGACCCAAGGAAGCCTAAGGCACCCATTTCATTCATAATGTCACGGTCAAAGCGTTCTTCACGAAAGGCCGACTTGACCCGACCTGCCAATTTATCCTGGCAGTAATCATGGGCAGAATCGCGCACCATGCGTTCTTCTTCGCTGAGCTGGTCTTCCAGCAACAACGGGTCTTGCCAGTTAAAACTTGCGGGACGGCTGATCGGGGTCGGGCTTTGTGATTCGGCGATTGACATCATGGCTCCAGTCGCATTGATTTTATCTCGTCATTATATATAGGGTATCACAGCGGATAAAGCCACTGTGACGACCGGCCATGTCAGGAAAACAATCATGCGACCAAACGACCCGGGAGGAATCATTTTCGAGTTCATCTCGATGGGGCGCTTCGTGAAAGTCAGTGCGATCGACACGGCATCCGGCGTTGAAGTGTCGATCGTTGGGGATCCGGCGGCAGGCGAGGTGGCCTTGCGCCAATTGGCAGCGCGGAAATTGCAAATGGTCATGCGCAAGCAAGCGGGCAAACAGCAAACAGGTGGATCACAGGGAGGTGGTTTTTGGGCGTGAAATCGCCTTTCGGACCGAACCGGAGCAACCTTCTATGATCATTACTGGCTTAGACGACTCAAACCTTCTTTGGGCACAGAAATTGAACAGCAGCGAAGTCCCGTTTGTTAATTTTCTGTCGATGGATGATTTTGCAGCCTTGGTGAACTTGTCTGCTTACGCCCGGATCACGTTAACAGATGATGGCAAGCCATCTGGATTATTGGTCGGTTTTCTGCCGGGGGCGGCTTACCAAAGTGCAAATTACCGCTGGGTCAATGCCCAGTATGATGATTTCTTCTACATTGATCGGATTATCATCGATAGCCATTATCGCAGCCAAGGTCTGGCGCGCCATCTATATGACGATGCGGCCAGGTTTGCGCTGGATCATCGAAAAACAGCCTTAATCTGCGAAGTGAACAGTAAGCCAGCGAACAAGAACTCACTTGCGGCGCATGCACGCATGGGGTTCCTGCCTGTCGGCCGTGCCAGCAGTGACGATGACCAAAAGGAAGTTGTGTATTTACGCAAAGGCTTACAGGATTGACAGCCTCAGCTGCCAATCCTTAACGGCTGCGCTTGGCTACTTTCGCCCGACACGCTTACGTCGTTCCTGACCAACTTTTCCCAAACCAATCTGTTTGGCAAACTCACTTCTTTGGGCCGCATAATTCGGCGACACCATCGGGTAGTCGGATGGCAGTCCCCATTTGGTGCGGTAGTCGTCAGGCGACATGCCATAGGTGGTACGTAGATGACGTTTCAGCATTTTCAAACGCTTGCCATCCTCCAAACAGATCAAAAAATCTGGTGTAATGGACCGGCGGATAGGAACTGCTGGTTTTATGGGCTCTGGTTCAACTTCAACAGGATCACCATTTAAATTTTTCAAAGAATTATGAACAGATGAAATGACCTCGCTCAAGTTTTCTGGAGAGACCGTATTATTTCCAACATACGCGGAAACAATCTGAGTGGTCATTTCTAATAATTGTTCTTCTGCGATAATTTCATCTTCATTGATGTCGACCATTTTTCAACCTTTTTTAATGCACATTCAATGAAGAGGAGATCACATTATTTTTCTAATTTGTCAATCTTTTGATGTGAAAAAATCATTTTTTTACTTCCAATGAGTAGTGTGAATTCATGAGAAGTAAAATACCGATATTCTGGAAGCAGAGAAACGGTTAATCCCACCGTTTCAACTTGTCTCTAACATGGTGGTTTTGAGTGTTTCTAAATCTGTCCCTACATGATTATTAAATATTTAGTTGAATGGTAAGGCGGTTATTCAAAAGGCGAGAGCGGGGAAAGCCAACGGGATGAATTTTCATAAATTTATCCAAAACACCCCGTATCTTGTGTTACTTAGAGCGTGGTTTGATAGTGGCGGAAAAAATTATCAGCAAGCGACGGGATGCAGTTATGGAAATGATCGCAATTGCCAATGATCACGCGGGTGCACATCTGAAAGCGGAGATTGTGAGCGCACTGCAAGACCTGGGCTTTGAGGTTTTGGATCTTGGGGTTAATACCCCAGAGTCGGTCGATTATCCAGACTACGGCTATGCCTTGGCCGCCGCCATCGAGTCAGGTCAAGTGGTCCGGGGTGTGCTTGTTTGTGGGACCGGAATTGGCATTGCAATGGCGGCAAACCGGTTTCCCGCTGTCCGCGCAGCAACCTGTTCGAATGTGACACAGGCTCGACTGGCACGCCAACATAATGATGCCAATGTTTTGGCCTTAGGCGAACGGACAACTGGGGTGGAAGTCGCTCTTGAATGTTTGCGGGTGTTTTTGCACACCGCGTTCGACGGCGGGCGGCATCAGCGACGTGTTGGCAAGTTGTCATCGCCGCCCGATGTGAGTACTTAACAAAGCGTCGGTTGGCGCTGGTATCAACAGGATGCCGCCGGATACCGTCTTAGCGTACCCGCCCCGCATGTGATCGGCGGTTTGCCAAGGCAAAACCCATGGATTGGATGAAACAAAGGTAAATAAGAAATGACAAACTCAAACGTAGCAGGTTTTTTTGAGACAGATTTGAGTGACGCTGATCCAGCGCTTTTCGCTTCGATCGAAAAAGAAGCCAATCGGCAGCAAAACCAAATCGAGCTGATTGCTTCTGAGAACATTGTTTCTCGGGCCGTTTTACAGGCTCAGGGGTCTGTAATGACCAATAAATACGCCGAGGGCTATGCCGGACGGCGGTATTATGGCGGCTGTGAATTTGTTGATATCGCCGAAGAGCTGGCGATTGAGCGTGCGTGCGCGCTGTATAATTGCAGTTATGCCAATGTGCAGCCGCATTCAGGGGCGCAAGCTAATCAGGCTGTGTTTTTGGCCCTGCTGCAACCAGGCGATACGATCCTGGGGATGTCGCTTGATGCCGGTGGGCATTTGACTCACGGTGCGGCGCCAAACCAATCAGGCAAATGGTTCAACGCCATCCAATATGGCGTCCGTCGTGATGATGCCCTCATTGATTATGATGAAGTCGCTTCCTTGGCAGAGATGCATCGCCCAAAATTGATTATTGCCGGAGGCTCTGCTTATCCACGTGAGATCGATTTTGCCCGCTTCCGTGAAATTGCAGACAGTGTGGGGGCCTATTTCCACGTGGATATGGCGCATTTCTCTGGCTTGGTTGCAGGCGGCGTTTACCCCAGTCCCTTGCCGCATGCACATGTGGTCACAACCACGACCCATAAAACCTTGCGTGGTCCGCGTGGGGGGATGATTTTGGCCAATGATCCAGCGCTTGGAAAAAAGTTCAATTCGGGCGTTTTTCCGGGACTGCAAGGTGGTCCTCTGATGCACGTTATCGCCGCCAAAGCGGTTGCTTTTGGCGAAGCCTTGCGGCCAGAATTCAAGCAGTATTCAGCAAATGTCGTGGCCAATGCGCAAGCGTTAGCGGCGCGACTTGTGGCCCGAGGGGTCGATATCGTCTCCGGCGGCACAGACAGCCATCTGATGCTGGTAGACCTGCGTCCCAAAGGCCTGACAGGAAATATTACCGAAGCCGCTCTGGAGCGTGCGTATATCACCTGCAATAAAAATGGTGTGCCGTTTGACCCCGAAAAACCGACCGTTACTTCTGGCGTTCGGCTGGGAACGCCAGCGGGCACCACCCGTGGTTTTGGGGTTGTTGAGTTTGAAATGGTGGGGGATTTGATCGGTGATGTTCTGGATGGCTTAAAGGAACAGCCAGAGGGTAATGCTGCGGTTGAAGCTGAGGTGCGTACAAAAGTGATTGAGCT
>JBELLC010000012.1:5203-37840 GCA_042088965.1 Nisaea sp.
AGCCAGAGGGTAATGCTGCGGTTGAAGCTGAGGTGCGTACAAAAGTGATTGAGCTGTGTCGTCAATTTCCCATTTACACCAGCTAAAAACTGGTAAGATGAAAGAGCTGGGTTGATCGTCGCGATCATCGCAGCGCGTCTGCTGTGAGGTAACGATTCGGGAGGGGTGACAAAATGCGGTGTCCTTTTTGTGGCAATACCGATACCCAGGTGAAGGATTCGCGGCCCACAGAAGATAGTGCTGCCATCCGGCGGCGGCGCGCCTGTCCATCGTGTGGCGCGCGATTCACGACGTTTGAGCGGGTTCAATTACGGGAACTTACGGTCGTTAAAAAGAACGGCAAGCGCGCCCCCTTTGAGCGCGATAAGTTGGCCCGGTCGATGCAAGTTGCATTGCGAAAAAGACCGGTTGAAGCCGAGCGCGTGGAGCGTGTCGTTAACAGCATTGTGCGCCGCCTTGAGAGCATGGGGGAAAGCGATATCCCCAGTGACCTTGTCGGTCAAATGGTCATGGACGCCCTCGGTAGCTTGGATCCCGTTGGCTATGTGCGGTTTGCGTCTGTCTATCGTAACTTCCGCGAGGCCAAGGATTTTGAAGACTTTGTCGAAAAAATCCAGGAAGACGATTGAGCCACGACCCTGAAAGTGACGCGCGCTGGATGGCTGTTGCCCTGAATTTGGCACGCCGGGGCCTAGGCAATGTCTGGCCAAATCCAGCCGTTGGCTGTGTGCTGGTTGCCGATCAGCATATTATTGGCCGTGGGTGGACCCAGCCGGGCGGTCGGCCACATGCGGAAACCATGGCACTTGGTCAAGCTGGTGAGAGGGCATCTGGTGCAACAGCTTATGTCACTTTGGAGCCCTGCGCCCATCATGGACAGACAGCGCCCTGCGCCGATGCGCTGATTGCGGCTGGGGTTAGCCGTGTGGTGGTCGCCTTGACTGACCCCGACCCCCGTGTCAGCGGCCTGGGCATCAGCCGTTTACGTGCTGCAGGCATAGAGATATCCGAGAATGTTTGCACGGCCGAGGCACGGTCGCTAAATGCCGGTTTTCTGAGCCGTATTGAACGTGACCGGCCCTTTGTCACGCTGAAACTTGCGACGTCTTTGGATGGTCGCATTGCCACCCACAGCGGCCACAGCAAATGGATCACGGGCCCACAGGCACGGGCCGAGGGGCATCGTCTGCGGGCCAATCATGATGCGATTATGATCGGCAGCGGGACCGCTTTGGCGGATAACCCATCGCTCACCTGTCGTTTGCCGGGGCGGGAACATGAATCGCCGTTGCGGGTTCTGTGTGATGGCCGCTTGCGGGTTGAAACGGCGGCAGCAATATTTGCCAATGATGGTCATGGGCTATGGGTGGCAACAACCGCTACCGCGTCAGTGCAGCGGCGGCGAAACGTTGCGGCCGTGGCCACTCGGGTCTTTGAACTGCCAATTGGGCCAGACGGTGCAGGGGTTGATTTACAGGCTTGCATGCACGTTTTGGCGGCGGCGGGTCTGACGCGTGTATTAATCGAAGGTGGCGGGCAATTAGCAGCAGCAGCTTTGAGCGCGGACCTTGTTGACGCACTGGTTCTCTTTCGTGGCCCGGTGGTCATTGGCGGTGATGGCTTGCCAGCGGTTGCGGCCATGGCAATTGATGATTTAGCGAACGCAAAAGGCTTTATGCGCGTTGACAGCCGTGTTCTTGGCGACGATGTAATGGAAAGCTACAGTCAGCAAAACAGGTAAACGGTAGGGATGACGGCATGTTCACGGGGATAATTACAGATATTGGCACTATTCGCGCCGTTGAGACAGCGGGCGATACGCGCTTTGAGATGACAACAGAGTTTGATACCGCAGCCATCGTTTTAGGCGCGTCAATTGCCTGTTCCGGGGCATGTTTAACCGTGATTGAGACGGGCAGTGATTGGTTTGCGATTGAGGCATCGGCTGAAACATTATCCAAGACCAGTCTGGGGGATTGGCAAACGGGAACGCGGATCAACCTGGAGCAAGCGCTGCGAATCGGTGATGAGCTTGGCGGCCATATTGTCTCCGGCCATGTTGATGGTTTAGCCAAGGTGGTGTCCATTACCGCCGAGGGCGATAGCCATCGGGTTGTCCTTGAAGCGCCGTCTGAGTTGGCCAAATTCATCGCCTCGAAAGGATCGGTCGCGCTTGATGGGGTTTCGCTGACGGTAAATGAAGTTGAAGAAACACGCTTTGGCGTTAACATTATCAGCCACACCTGGACGCAAACGACTTTTGATACACTTGGCGTTGGCGATCACATGAACATGGAAATTGATATGCTTGCGCGCTATGTCGCTCGTATGCTCGAGGCGCAGAACTAAGCAAAGGGAACGACGTGGCTGATACTGATTTAAAAGATGTCTATACCGGCGCATTGTCGTCAATCGAAGATGTTATTGCCGAGGCCCAAGCAGGGCGCATGTTTATCTTGGTTGATGATGAAGATCGCGAAAATGAAGGTGATCTATGCATTCCAGCGGAACTCGCCACGCCCGACGTGATCAATTTCATGGCCACCCATGGCCGCGGGCTGATCTGTTTGGCTTTAATGCCAGATCGGGTCCGACAGCTTGGTATTCAATTGATGCCAAAGCGTCATGAGAGCCGTCATTCAACAGCTTTCACCGTGTCGATAGAAGCCCGTGATGGGGTTACTACAGGGATTTCTGCCCCGGATCGCGCCCGCACCATTGAGGCTGCGATTGATCCCCATAAAGGGGCCGCCGACATTGTGACGCCAGGCCATGTTTTCCCGTTGGTTGCGCGCGAGGGGGGCACCTTGGTACGGGCTGGCCACACCGAAGCGGTGGTCGATATCGCGCGTTTGGCCGGGTTTAATTCCTCCGGCGTCATTTGCGAGATTATGAAAGATGATGGCACCATGGCGCGGTTGCCCGACCTCATCAAATTCGCCCAATTCCATGGATTAAAGGTCGCGTCAATCGCTGACTTAATCAGCTATCGGCGGCGCACCGAGAGTATCGTGAAGCGGGCGGTTGAAACAGATTTACAGAGCGCCTTTGGCGGTGATTGGCGGATGATTGTTTACGTCAATAAAGCGTCATACGCGGAACATTTGGCGTTGGTGAAGGGTAATATTGGCACCGGCGATCCGGTTTTGGTTCGGATGCACGCCGTTAATGTGCTAGATGATGTTTTAGGGGAAAGCAGTGGCGCAGGCGTGAGCGGCAATGTTCAGGCAGCCATGCGGGAGATTGGCGAGGCAGGACGCGGCGTTCTCGTCTTGATTAGAGAGCCAACACCGACCGCGCTGTCAGACATGGTGCGTGACCGTTTGGGTGCTGGCGATGCGCGCAGTAGCGACGATTTCCTGGGGAATGAATTGCGTGATTACGGCGTCGGCGCACAAATTCTGTTAGACCTTGGGGTCCGTGATATGACGTTGTTAACCAATTCAAGCCGCAATGTGGTAGGCCTTGAAGGTTATGGGTTGAGAGTCACAGAACGGCGACGATTCGGCGCTGACGCCGATAACTAAGCTGGAGCATCCTGGCCATGAGCCATATTTTAATTGTTGAAGCTCGGTTTTACGCGGACCTTGCTGATGAACTGGTCCATGGCGCAAGTGCTGCACTAGGGGCTGCTGGCGCGAGTTTTGACCGACTTGCCGTGCCAGGCGCGTTTGAGATTCCAGCGGCAATCACCTTTGCCGCCGACAGTGGTTATTACAATGGCTTTATCGCCCTTGGGTGTGTGATTCGCGGGGAGACTAGCCATTATGACTATGTGTGTGGCGAGAGCGCCCGAGGCTTGATGGATTTGTCGATTGAGCGCAGATTGGCGATTGGGTATGGTATTTTAACTGTTGAAAATGCCGATCAAGCTTGGGCACGGGCGCGTGTGAGTGAGAAAAATAAAGGCCGTGACGCTGCCGAAGCCTGCCTGGCGATGATTGCGCTGCGGCAGAAGTTTGGCGGCAATTCATGAGCGTGAGCGATATTTCTGCTGAGCCGTCAAAAATAACAACGGCGGGCCCCCGAGGGCGGGCGCGTTTGGCCGCTGTCCAAGCCATGTACCAAATCGACATGGTGGCCGCTGATGTCAACATGGTGATTGACGAGTTTTTGGAGCATCGCTTGCCGGCGGATAGTGACGACCCGATGATTGCTGGTGCAGACGCCGCTTTTTTCCAACAATTAACCCTTGGTGCGATCACCGCCAGTGCGGCCATTGATGCGGCCATTACGAGCTGTCTATCAGCAGGCTGGAGCTTTAAACGCCTTGAGCGAATCGTCGTCGCCATCCTGCGTGTCGGCAGCTTTGAAATCAAAGCCATGGAAGATATTCCGGCAGCGGTGTCGATTAATGAATATGTGGATATCGGACATGCTTTCTTTGCGGGCAAAGAGCCGGCATTTGTGAACAGCGTCCTCGACCGCGTGGCGCAAATGCCAGCGATTGAGTTGACTCCCAAAACAGCGCTGCTTGTCGAACAGGCAGAGTTTCTCTGGGGAAGCAAGACCGAGTTAGAAGCTGATGGCGCTGGATGAATTTGATCGGATTGCAACCTATTTTGCCCCGCTGAGCCAGCGTCATGCAGGTGCTTTTGGGCTCCGTGATGATGCAGCTGTTTTAGACCTGCGTGCAGGCCAGCAATTGGTTGTGACCACCGATGCATTGGCTGAAAATGTGCATTATCTGCCGCAAGACAGCCCGCGTGAGGTCGCTTGTAAAGCCCTGCGCTGTAACCTTTCTGATTTGGCCGCGATGGGTGCAAAACCAATAGGCTTTAGCTTTACAATGGCCCTATCGTCAGAACGAGGTCAGGCAGAGAACGATCTAAGAATATCACATTTTTCCAATGGATTAATGAATGATATTGAGAAATGGGATTGCCCTTTGATTGGCGGTGACAGTGTGTCTTGCTTTGGCCCTGAAATGCTGTCCATCACAGCGTTTGGTGAGCTACCGGCGGGGACCGCGCTGCGTCGTAATGGGGCCCATCTGGGCGACCATATTTTTGTCTCGGGCAGTATTGGTGATGCGGCATTAGGGCTGCGGCTATTGCGCGATGGCCTTGCGGACAAGCCATGGTCTGATTTATCGCCCGGTGTCGTCTCACAATTGTCAGACCGCTATCGACTGCCGCAACCGCGTGTTGCTTTGGGCATCGCCCTGCGCGGTATTGCAACAGCTTGTATGGATGTGTCCGATGGTTTGTTGCAGGATTTGCGGCATATTTGTGCTGCCAGCGGCGTTGGCGCTGAGGTGCAGATGGCGTTAATGCCAGTATCCCCAGCAGCGTGCACTGCTGTGGGGCAAGGGCTGATGCGTGAGCTTGAGCTGTATTCAGGTGGTGATGATTATGAGCTATTGTTTACCGCACCGCCATCAGCCTTGACCGCGGTGATGGCAGCGGCGGATCATAGCGACACCCGTGTTACGGAAATTGGTGTGGTCACAGGCGCAACCGATGTGCGGCTTTTAGACCGTAATCATGAAGCGGTTGAAATAACCTCTTGGGGCTATCAGCATGCTTAAACCTTGGCCAAATTGCTGGCTGCGCCGCCCAGAACGCGCGCCATGATTCGTATCATACTCATTGTTGTGGCCTTGATCGTTGTCTTGGGCGCTGGCATTGCGGGGGTATCCATGTTTGCGCCGGAACTGCTGCCAGACTTTGCGCGATCCGCCTTGGGAGTGCAAACAGAGGAACCTGTGGTGGAAGAAAAACCGACGGGTCCGCCGCCGATAGACGAGCGCACCATGATCGAGTTGGCTCCGTTGACCCTGCCGATATTTAAAAATGGCGAGCTAAGCACTTTTTTGACGATGGATATTCTAATTATCACCGATCAAGGTGAGGGCATGGAACAGGTGATGAGCCGACTGCCCTATATTCGCGACGGTGTTATTTCTTATGTGCATGCGTTATCGGCGTTGGAAATCAGCCCAGGCATTGAGGATCGCGAATTCCTAAAAGAGCGTTTGTTTGCAAAGATTCAAGAAATTGCCGGCAAAGAGAACGTTTTTGGTATTCTGTTTCGCAATATTTTTGAGGTCAAACCAGGCTAGGGACAGCTTCTTATCGTTAAAATTGTATGCGTTTTGCGCGCGTGCTAGTAACCGTTGTCCTGCTTCGTATCAAAAGAGAGCCAAATGTCTGACCCCACAATCCGCAATGTTAGCCTTCTTGCAGGCTGTCAGGCATTTGCGAATACCGCAATGACGATGAACATGACCGTCACAGCGCTGGCGGCGATGACGTTGCTGGAGGATAAAAGCTGGGCAACAGCGCCGTTAGGCCTGCAATTCACAGCCACCATGCTGACAACTTTCCCGGCCTCGTTATTGATGCGTTGGGTGGGCCGGAAGCGTGGCTTCGCGATTGGCACCGCAATTGGCGTCAGCGGCGCGGGACTGGCGATCTATGCTCTGTTGTCAGCCAGTTTCTTGTTGTTTTGCCTGGCGGCTGTGTTGATCGGCTGTTTTATGGGGTTTGTATCATTTTACCGTTATGCTGCCGCCGACACGGCCAGTGACGCCTTTAAAAGCAAGGCAATTTCGCTGGTTTTGGCAGGTGGTATTGTTTCGGCATTGATTGCTCCCAGTTTGGCAGATCGTTCCTTTGAGTTGTTAGCGCCGATCACTTTTGCAGGCACCTATGTGGTGATTGTGATGTTTATGGCGGCGATTTGGGGGCTTTTGCTATTTGTTCAAATCCCACCGCCGCCGGTATTTGCCATAAATGATACGGGTCGGCCTCTGAAGCAAATTATGATGCAGCCAGTGTTTTTCGTCGCCGCTGCGGGGGCGATGATTGGCTATGGCGCGATGACTTATGTCATGACAGCAACCCCCATCGCCATGCTGTCTTGTGGCTATGTTTTCACAAATACCACCTCGGTCATCCAATGGCATGTGCTGGGCATGTTTGTGCCATCGTTTTTTACCGGTCACCTGATTCACCGATTCGGGGTTTTACGCATTATGATGGTCGGTGCCTTGATCCTTATCGCGGCGGTGCTGATTAACCAATCTGGAATCGAGCTGGTGCAGTTTTATGCAGGTTTGGTATTGTTAGGGATTGGCTGGAACTTTTTGTATATCGGGGGCAGTACTTTGTTGATCGAGAGTTACAAACCCGCTGAAAAAGCCAAGGTTCAAGGGATTTTTGATGGTATGATTTTTGCCACTGCGGCGACAGGCTCCATTTCTGCAGGGGTGATTCAAGAAATTTCGGGGTGGCAAACACTCAACATCGGTGTGCTGCCCCTTATCGTCATGGCGGTGGGTCTGATCGTTTGGATGATGTTGTTGCGTCGCCGTCTGGCGGCCTAAATTGGTAGTTTATTGGTTAAATGTCGAAAATTGACGTTGAATTATTGCTTCTGGCTTAATTTTAGCTATATTCGCCGCGGTTTTACCGTCTCGCGTTCAGGGTGCCCGGCTTTTTCCGATGGATAAGGCTCGGCGAGAATGGCGCCAGACTTATTGCGATCATTGTCAGCGTCGCTGGCAATGGAACCTGGGTTTTTAGTGAGAAGGTCTCTATCACAATGGCTGATACGTATCTCTTCGTCATCGTATGCGGCGTGGTGGCGCTGCTATACGGTGTTTTTGCCTCGCGTTCGATTTTATCAGCTGATGCTGGTAACGATCGTATGCGCGAAATTGCCAGCGCCATCCAAGAAGGCGCCCAAGCCTATCTGAATCGGCAATACATGACCATTGGCATCGTTGGTGTCGTTGTGACTGTCATTCTATTTGCCTCACTTGGTGCGCATGTCGCCGGTGGCTTTGTGCTTGGTGCTGTTTTATCGGGGATTGCAGGCTACATTGGCATGCATGTTTCTGTTCGCGCGAATGTGCGGACCACCCAAGCGGCCACCAAAGGCCTGGTGCCAGCGCTGGACATCGCCTTCAAGTCAGGTGCTGTGACAGGTATGTTGGTGGTTGGTCTCGGCTTGCTCGGGGTGGCTGGTTACTATCTCCTGCTTTTGGATATGTTTGGTTCGGCGGATGAGCAAAGCTTGCGTCATGTGCTCGAAGCATTGGTGGCCCTGAGCTTTGGGGCGTCATTGATTTCGATCTTTGCGCGTCTTGGCGGCGGCATCTTTACGAAGGGGGCAGACGTTGGCGGTGACTTGGTCGGTAAAGTTGAGGCGGGCATTCCCGAGGATGATCCCCGGAACCCAGCGACTATTGCTGATAACGTTGGTGATAACGTCGGTGACTGCGCTGGTATGGCAGCTGATTTGTTTGAAACCTATGCGGTAACCGTGGTGGCAACCATGTTATTGGCGGCGATCTTCTTCAGCGGCGCTGACGTTGAAGTGATGATGGGCTTACCCTTGCTGATTTGTGGTGTGTGCATCATTGCCTCCGTGATTGGCACCTTTTTCGTGCGCCTTGGTGCCAGCCAAAAGATCATGGCGGCTTTGTACAAAGGCTTCATCGTCTCGGCGGTCTTATCCGCCGTCTTCATTGCAGCGGCCATTGAATACACCTTTGGCTTTGCAGCTGAGTTTAAAGTCTCTGATGGCAGCGCCATCAGCGGCAGAACGATCTTTTATTGTGCGCTGGTTGGTCTGGTTGTGACCGGCCTGATGGTTTGGGTGACAGAGTATTACACCTCAACCGAATTCCGCCCGGTGAAGTCGGTTGCCAAGTCTTCTGAAACAGGTCACGGCACCAACGTCATTCAGGGCCTGGCTGTGTCAATGGAAGCTTGTGCACTGCCAGCCCTCATTATTGCGGCTGGTATCATTGTTGCCTATTTGTGCGCGGGTGTCTTTGGCATCGGCATCGCGGCCACAACAATGTTGGCTTTGGCTGGCATGGTTGTCGCCCTGGACGCTTATGGCCCTGTGACGGACAACGCTGGCGGAATTGCTGAAATGGCTGATCTGCCGTCTGAGGTTCGTAAAACAACCGATGCGTTAGACGCGGTTGGCAACACGACCAAAGCGGTGACCAAAGGCTATGCCATTGCCTCTGCTGGTTTGGCTGCGCTGGTGCTGTTTGCGGCCTATACCGAAGACCTGAAATATTATTTCCCAGGTCTGGATGTGAGCTTTGAATTGCAAGATCCATTTGTGGTTGTTGGCTTGTTCATTGGTGGCATGTTGCCTTACTTGTTTGGTGCCATGGGCATGCAAGCTGTGGGCCGTGCAGGCGGTGCTGTGGTCGAAGAAGTGCGTCGCCAGTTCCGGGAGAAGCCCGGCATTATGGAAGGCACCGAGCGTCCGGATTACTCAGCGGCTGTTGACATGCTGACGAAAGCAGCGATCAAGGAAATGGTTATCCCATCGCTGTTGCCTGTCTTGGCACCGGTGGTGATGTATTTCGTGATCAATGCTGTGGCCGATCAAGCATCCGCCTTTACGGCTGTTGGCGCGATGTTGATGGGCACGATTGTCACGGGCATCTTTGTGGCGATTTCCATGACCGCTGGTGGTGGCGCATGGGATAATGCCAAGAAGTACATCGAAGATGGCAACCATGGCGGCAAAGGCTCTGAAGCGCACCGGGCCGCTGTGACAGGCGATACAGTTGGTGACCCTTATAAGGATACTGCTGGTCCTGCCATCAACCCGATGATTAAAATCATCAACATTGTCGCGATTCTGTTACTGGCCGCTTTGGCGTCATAGGCACAAAATCGCATCTGACACGTGACGGGCCCGGCAATGCCGGGCCCGTTTTGTTTTAAGTCTAATTTTAGAGCGTGGGAGAGCGGTCACTGTTCTTGCGGAGCAAAGCGACCAAGGTTACCGATCAACTGCTGCAAAATCGTAATGCGCTGGCCTGCTGTTGGTGTGGTACGATCGACGAAGACAATTTTTTTGCCGTCGTCTAAATCAAGCGTCCCAATAGACTCAACGCGATCAGCGGCGTCAAAGGCAATATAGATCACATTACGTTGGATAATCTTTGGCGGTAAAAATGCAATACGTTCGGTTTTTTGGCCGATGTAATACCAGATATCATCGTTTACGACGGTGCGACTTGATGGCCCCCCCAGCAGAGAGAGGACGGCCCCTCGGGAGGATTTTCCCGGTTCAATTTTTGCCAGAGTCTCTGGCGTTGGAAACTGTCCATTCCAGTCAACCTGTGGGCTACATGCAGCCAACACGATCGTAAATGTGGCCGCTTGAATCATTTGCATCACAAATCGACGTGCTTTCATTTTTCGGTTCTTCCTTTAACGCGCGTTCTCGCGGTGTCATATTGGTCTATCAACTTGTTAATCCGCGATTTTATGGATAGACGCTTGTCCCGACGCGAAATGTGCGCATATTGCGGTTAACAGTCAATGCGCTTGCGCATCATTCGGTCATGATGCTCTGTGCTTAACAGGTTTTTGAAATGTTTAAACAGTTACGTGAATGGCTACACCCAGCGCCCGAATCTGAAGTTGCCTTGAAGCTGTATGATCAGATCGTGGCGACGGCACGGCAGGCGGTATTTTATCAAGACCTTGGGGTGCCGGATGATCTTGATGGCCGGTTTGAAATGATCGCCTTGCATCAGCACTTGGTGCTGCGGCGGCTGCGCGCAGAAGCACCCGAACAGGCCGAGCTCGGGCAGGCACTCTTTGATGTCATGTTTACCGATATGGATCGTTCGCTTCGGCTCATGGGCGTGAGCGATATTTCCATCGGTAAACGTGTCAAGGCGATGATGAAGGCCTTCTATGGCCGGGTTGCGGCCTATGATGGCGGGCTTGATGGCGATGATCAGACGTTGCGTGAGGCGTTGGATCGAAACCTTTATGGGACGGTCGGCGGTGGTGGTACAGGCACCTCACAGATTGCTGACTATATGCGCGCGTGCGATCGCCATTTGGCGGCGGCCGATGTTCAGAAAATGGCGGCTGGTGTCGTTGTTTTTGCCGCCGCACCAGCGCTTTCATAGGAGGTTACTGTCCTTTGGATGTGGGCTCTGAATTTAGTCATTTTATCGACACAGCAAAAATTACTGCGACACCGCAATCGGTGCTGGTAACCGCCCAAAAAGAAGCCTGCCAATCACTTGCATTGAGATTTGATTTAGCAGCGGTGGAGGCCCTGTCTGCAGCGCTGTTGGTCCGCCGTGGCATGGCTGGCAGCATCCACGTCTCTGGCCAATTAACGGCGGCGGTCAAGCAGTTCTGTGCGCTCACCGGAGAGCCGTTTGCGGTCACGGTGGCAGAGCCGATTGATGAATTGTTCCTTGCGGACGGTGGACAGCTGGAGGATGAATTTGATATCGACCTTGCAGCCGAGGTTGAGGGATCAGCCGAATATGTCGATGGCGGCAGGATTGACCTTGGTGAGCTGGCCGCACAGATACTCGGGGTGAGCCTTGATCCTTACGCCCGGGCCCCGGGAGCGATCTCGCAGACAGACAGTGTTGATACCGCGCCAGCGGAAAAACCTAAGACGGCGTCACCATTTGCTGATTTAGCGGATCGTTTAAAAAACAGCCGTTAAAATCGTCGTTGAAACCTTATCCTTCGCCAAGGATTGTTTTCCCGATGCGCTTGCGGTAATGTTCGCCGTTCGCATTGCGTGGCACGCTAACGGGAACGTGATCACGATGCTGCAAGGGAAAAACATCCACGTCATGTCAAAACGAAATTTGGTAGGCCTTGTTATTTACGGCAGGGTCCATATTGTTGCCTTTTATGCTCATCCTGCGAACGGATTTAGGAGCATGGATTGATTAAAGCTCCGATAAGGGTCGCCTTGGATGCCATGGGCGGCGATGATGCGCCGATAATGGTGGTCAAGGGCGCCGAACAGGCGTTGCAACAGCAACCTGATTTACATCTCATTCTTGTGGGTGATCGGGCACAATTGACGGATTTGATTGCTAAATGCGCAACATTGACAGCCGCTAATGTCCGCATCGTGCATACCGAAGAGGTGGTTCTCAACGAGGACAAACCATCGATCGCTTTGCGCCGGGGGAAAAACTCGTCGATGCGGATGGCGATTGACTTGGTGGCGGATGGTGACGCTGATTGTGTTGTGTCCGCTGGCAATACAGGCGCTTTAATGGCGATGTCGAAAATGAGCTTGCGCATGCTGAAAGGCATCAGCCGACCAGCGATGGTGACCAGGGTGCCAACCAAGCTTGGCGATTGCTGCATGCTTGATCTCGGGGCGAATGTTGATTGTGATGCGGAAAACCTTGTCCAATTTGGCTTGATGGGCGGTATTTTTGCAAATGTGGTCAGCGCGATTGAACAGCCGCGAGTCGCTTTGTTGAACGTCGGCAGTGAAGAGCAAAAAGGCCATGATGAGCTTCGTGAAGCCGCCGCGATCCTGCGCGACCTTGATGGCCAAGGGTTCGCGTTCCATGGTTTTGTCGAGGGTAATGATATTGCTGATGGCACTGTTGATGTTGTCGTGACAGATGGCTTTACAGGCAATATCGCCCTTAAAGCAGCCGAAGGCACGGCGCGGATGTTCTTTCAAAACCTGCGCGACTCAGTGGATGCATCATTGCTCTCAAAAATTGGCTTAATGATTGCCCGTCCCGCCATGCAGAGCCTGCGCCAGAGATTTGATCCAAGATCCCATAATGGGGCGGTTTTTGTTGGTCTTAATGGTATTTCGGTCAAAAGTCATGGCGGTACAGATATGATTGGCTTTGCCAATGCGATCTCGGTTGCCGCAGAACTGGTTCGACGTGATTTCTTAACGCAAGTGCGCCAGCAAATTGAAAATTTGGGCAGCCTGCGCGACGATAACGGCGAGAGTTAAGGGTGATAGATCATGCGTAAATCCCTGTTGGTGGGCCAAGGGTCTTATTTGCCGGAGCGGGTGGTAACCAACGCTGAACTTGCCGAGGCAGTGGCGACCACGGATGAGTGGATCGTTCAACGCACGGGTATCCGTCAACGTCATATCGCCGCTGAGGGTGAGTTAACCTCCGACTTGGCAATTGCGGCGTCCCTTCGGGCGCTTGCCTGTGCTGGCCTGCAGGCCAATGACATTGATTTGATCGTGCTCGCCACCACTACGCCGGATGATACCTTCCCGGCAACAGCGACCAAGGTTCAGGCGGCACTGGGCATAACCCATGGTGCGGCTTTTGATGTGCAGGCGGTTTGTGCTGGCTTTGTTTATGCGCTGGCTGTTGCAGATAATTTTATCAAAGCCGGGCAGGCGCAGTGCGCCCTGGTTATTGGTGCAGAAACCTTTACCCGCTTACTTGATTGGCAAGACCGCACGACCTGCGTCCTGTTTGGGGATGGTGCCGGCGCGGTCATTTTGGAAGCTGTCGATGAGACGCCGCAGAATGTAGGCTTTGGGGTTTTATCGACGCATCTGCATTCTGATGGTCGTTATCGTGACATTCTATATGTTGATGGTGGGCCGTCGGCGACAAAGACGGTTGGGCATGTTCAAATGAACGGCAAGGAAGTTTTCCGGCATGCGGTTGGAAAGCTTGCCAATGTCATTGATGAAGCTTTGAGCGCGCATGATTTGTCGATTTCAGATGTTGATTGGTTGGTCCCCCATCAGGCAAATCGTCGCATCATTGATAATCTGGCCTCTAAACTTGATTTGCCCATTGAGCGGGTCATTTGCTCGATTGACCGTCATGCCAATACGTCGGCCGCCTCAGTGCCCCTGGCATTAACGGAGAGTGTTGCCTCTGGTGACATCAAGAATGGCGATTTGGTGCTGTTTGAGGCAATCGGGGGTGGTTTGTCTTGGGGCTCTGGTTTAGTGCGCCTTGGCCGTCCATAGCCGCAATCTGGCCGACCTCTCCTTGTCAATGACCACAAAATGCCGATCGAGCTAATCCATCTAGGGCGTTTTATAAGGACAACGAATTGACGCCGTCTCTCTTTGCAGGTAGTTTTGCGAGAAGAGGTGGGGGGTTATTATGGCTGGAAAGACAATTACGCGTGCTGATTTAAGTGAGTCGGTATATCAAGAGGTTGGGTTGTCGCGAAACGAGTCGGCAGAATTGGTTGAATCAGTTTTAGATGAGGTCACCGATGCGCTTGGGCGCGGTGAGATGGTTAAGGTTTCATCGTTTGGTAGTTTTTCGGTCCGGCAAAAAGGTCAGCGGGTGGGTCGTAACCCAAAGACTGGCGAAGAAGTGCCGATCTTGCCGCGGCGGGTTTTGGTTTTTCGACCGTCGCATGTGCTAAAAGACCGGATTAAATCTGCTTTGAAATAAAGCAGGGTTTGCGCATTAGAAACAGGCAGTCATGACGTCAACAAAACCGCCAAATTCGCGAAGATCGGGTAAATCAGCGTCAGCCTTTCGAACCATCAGTGAAGTTGCTGAGGATTTAGTCGTTCCGCCTCACGTATTGCGATTTTGGGAAACCAAATTTACCCAAATTAAACCGTTGAAGCGGGGCGGACGGCGTCGTTATTACCGCCCTGAAGATGTTATTCTCCTGCGTCGCATTCGACAATTGCTCTATGGCGAGGGGTATACCATCAAGGGTGTTCAACGCTTGCTGCGCGACGGTCTGGTTAATCTGGATGATGGCGACGCTGGTGCGGGTGTTGCCGCCGATGAAAGCCGCGCGGATACGTCGCCGCGCCAAGTATCGCTTCTAGATGCCATTGAACCGGCTGCCGCGTCGCCGGATACGCTGTTTCGGGAACCGGCGAGCGATCATGTGGATCAAAAAACGCCTCAGCCGGAAGTACCCTTGGGGCTGGACAATCTACACCAGGTTTTGGCCGATCTGCATGATATGCGGTCGCGCTTACGCGCTGTTTTGGATAAAAATTCATAAAATCAGTCTTTGTATAAAGGTGGCGGCGCGCGGGCTGTGTAATCGACTTGATACCCGCTCGGTTCTGCTATACTCCTGTCCCTATCTTGGCATCTTGGTAATCGTTGATTGCGGGGATGTGTCGGTCGGAGCGTAGCGCAGCCTGGTAGCGCACTTCACTGGGGGTGAAGGGGTCGTCAGTTCAAATCTGGCCGCTCCGACCAATTTTTCAATGACTTAGAAAGTTTCATGCGTTTCCGAAAAAAGCGCATGGGCGTCTTGAAAAGCAAGAAAAATTCAATTCTGGCCACCCTTTACCCGTTTAACGCCGCCACAACATGGCTTAAAAGCTTGGGGCTAAAAGGCCCAGAAGCGGGCTCTGTAATCTTAGTGCCTGTATGGCCACGATATTGCGCGATCAGCTGTGACTGGGCGGCGCAGCCTGGACGGAAAGTGAAGGGGTGACGATCACGGTTAATTAAATAGACGTTATGAAGTGATCGGCGTCAGGGGCTTTAATCAATCTTGTTTTGCGTCTCGACTTTCCTGTTCAGGATAGCGACTGTTGCACCTGCTTTCAGCCGGTCAGGGTCGCAAACCGTTGCCGTAGATCGGTTCGGCATTTGCGCTGATAACCGAAGCCCCCTTGCGTGTATTTTTTGCCAAAGATCTGTAGGCTGAAAGTCTTTTTGCCTGCGCAATAGCGTCGTCGTTGGTAACGGCGGCGTTGCCGCATTTCCGTATTATTTAGGGCAGGCTTGGTGCGCTGCTGAAAGGCTGGCTGGATGCAGTACGGTTGCGCATACCTCTCATATTTGCCTACCCTTCTTTGGGCGGCTCTCTACACAATACACGCTGTTTAAAGGCATGTTCATTAGGTCATAGGAGGAAAAATTGACCCTTGGCGAAATTCATATGGCGGCAGAGATTTTTGGCTCAGTATTTCTGGCTATTTCAGCCGTCATCATCATTTTTGAATTACATCAAAACGTCAAACAAAGGAAAATACAAAATACTTTTATGAGGTCTGTTGAGGATGAAAATTATTTTTATAAAAGTATGGAAAAAGATTTCTCAAAACTATTTGTGAAAGCCGGTAAACCATGTTCCGAATTGGAAGAATATGAAAAAAATCAATTGAAGAGTTTTATTTTTGTAACCATGAGCATTATCAATCGAGATTACCTGGTGGCTGCGGAGACGACATACCTTCAACATAGGTCACGTTTAAAAGTCAGGCTAAATGCTCATGTTAAAAGAGTATTTTCCCAACCGGCCATACATGAGGTTTATGTCGTGTTAAAGCAGGACGGCTTTCTGGAGGGGTATGATGGCGTCCACAAACTTATTGATGCGTTGGAGCCCATGCCAACAAAGTAAGCTGGCACATTTCAACATATCGTTTTCACAATAACAAATGAGCGGTTTCAAAGTGCTTCGAAACGCTGTTCGGTCGATCTCCGAAAATTGGTCGCCGACCTGGGAGCTTTTGTTGACCGCCCCTCTGTCTTTTGTTGGCGGCGGGGGAGAGGCTGGAAAAGGTATCGCCGCCAATCATGCAGCAGGTGTTTAGCTGTCTAATTCATCCCGTAGCTTCTTTTTTTCGAGACTTATCTTGTCTTTGAGGCTCATCACATAAGCGGCCGCCGCCAAGAGAAAAATAGCGCCAGCGGCAGCGATCAGCGTGAGTGAATCTATGCCCTTACCTTGTGCAATAAGAACCCTGCACAAGGCTGTAATCGCGATGATAATCGGCAATGTGACAGGGATTCGGCGACTAGCGTAAAACGCGCCAATCATACCGATGATCTCGGCATAAATGAAAAATAGAAATAAATCTGCCAGTAGGATCTCTTGCTTTTCCCACAACACAATTATGTCTAAGCCAGCGGCCAACATCGTTAGCCCGCCAATAACCGCGAGAAGCACCTTTTCACTCGCCACTGTTGTCCAGTGAAGATGCTGGCTTACTTTTTCTTTATCAAAATTAATATCCATAGTTGTCTTACGTGTGCCTTTTGAATTTGGATTAACTTTTGTCGTTTTCACATCTCACGTTAAGGCGCGGCGGTGATATGCGATTTCTGGGCATAGGTCAAGAATAGTTTTCTATTACTTTTGAATCCAGGAGGGTTGACGTACGCGGGGTGGTATATCTTAAATAGGATAGAGTTCTTTTAAATGCCTCTTCTTTAGTGTTTTCTGTTCATGTTTTATTGTCAGGAAATTATTTAACGCGCACGCATTAAACGTTCAAAATTTCCATGGGCGATTTTGTCAGCGACGGTCCGCGGCAAACCGCCGAGCAAGACGCGATAGTCGTCCATTACGGCGGCCAGCTTTGTAATTCTTTCGCGGTCGGCGCCAATATCGCTGCCCACTAAAAAGCGGTCCGCATGGTCAATCAATAGCTGCCGCCAGCTAGCGCGAGGATGTGTGGTTATTTTTGGGCCACCCCAGCGTTTTGAAATGCCAAAATGAGCGTTTGTTATCAAAGATAAGTCGGCCATCAAATTAGGGTATTGCTCGAACAACGCCCGCAGCGTGCGAGGAGCCAAATAACCACAATGGGCAAGCACGAAAATAACGTCAGGGTGCTGGCCGAAGATTACCTCGCGGCCCTTTCCCATGCGCTCGTCATGAATATGGAAAATGCCCTTATGCTTGGCGACTGTCCGCATATAGCGCCTGAAATCGGAGCTGCTGATATCGGTTTGAAAGCTTTTCATGCGGGGGTGATAGCTGATGGCGGAATAGAATTCACCAGCACCCCGCAATGTGCCATCGGCCAAAAGCGACGCAAATTTCTGCAACCGCTTTTCCCGCAGCTTAAATGTCACCCCGCCGCCGCCACGGAACTTTTTATAACCGTCAGAAAAAAGCTGAAAGCCAGCTGGCAAGCGGTCTTTTAGCGAACTGGCATCACCGAGCTTGACGAACAGCATAGCGCCCTCGACGCCGGCTTTCGCGTATTGCGCCAAAATAAAATCCACACTGACGCCCCGCGGTATATGCGCGTGCGCGTCAAGTAGACGGCCGTCATATTTCGCCGCAAGTGACCCTGCGGGCATAGCCATCAAAAAGGTCATAATAATTTGCAGAAATAACCGTTTCATGATGCCCCCCTAAAAATATTGCAGGGGTCAAGGTCGGCGAGCGATCAGGCGTTTGCAAGCGATAAACGCGCTTTCCGCCTTCAAATCACCTCTTGGCTGCCAAGCACTGATTTAACCTAATCTGCGTCCGCTGCAAACCTGTCATGCCAATGGCGTGCGATATCGACCCGGCGGCAAAACCACACGGCGGAATGTGCCTGAGCGTGCTGGATGAATTTCTGCAATGACAGAAGCCGCCCCGGGCGTCCGATTAACCGGCAATGCAAGCCAATAGACATGAAGCGAGGCGTTACCGCACTTTCCTCGTAAAGGACATCGAAGGCATCGCGGAGATAATTGAAAAACTGATCGCCAGCGTTGAAACCCTGCGGCGAGGCGAAGCGCATGTCATTGGTGTCGAGGGTATAAGGGACAACCAGGTGCTGCTTCTCATCCACTTTGGTCCAAAACGGCAAATCGTCGTTGTAGTCGTCAGCATCGTAAAGAAAGCCACCTTCTTCGACAACCAGACGTCGGGTATTGATACTGGTCCGCCCGGTGTACCAGCCGAGTGGCCGTTCGCCGGTCAAGTCGGTGATAATCTCAATTGCTTTTTGTAGATGTTGGCGCTCAACATCTTCGGGAACGTCTCGGTAATCAATCCAGCGGTAACCATGGCTGCAAATCTCATGACCGGCGGTCAGGGCGGCCTCGGCGACCGCTGGGTTTCGGGCCAGGGCCATCGCGACGGCGAAAACAGTTACCGGGATATCATGGCGGCGGAACAGGTCAAACAGTCGCCACACCCCAACACGGCTGCCATATTCGTAAATTGATTCCATGCTTGGATGGCGCGCGCCGGGCCAGGGTTGCGCGCCGACAATCTCGGACAGAAACGCTTCAGACGCCGCATCACCGTGGAGGATATTATTTTCGCCGCCTTCTTCGTAGTTGATAACGAATTGCACAGCCAAGCGTGCGCCGCCGGGCCAATGCGCCTGTGGCGGATTAGGGCCGTAGCCGATCATGTCACGCGGATAAGGCTTGTCGTTCACGATGGCTCCTATTTCTGACGTGGCGGCGCATAGGCACCGATTTTGCTGGTGGTAATCCCGGCGCCGATTAAGGCTTCAATCATCTTGACGCCGGCAACAACGCCGTCGATGACGGGTACCCCGGTTTCCGCGCTGAGCCAGGCCGTCAAGTCGGCCATGCCGGCACATCCCAAAATGACCGCCTCACAGTTATCCTCAATGATCGCCTGCTCAATCTCCTGGCGCACCTTATCGCGGGCGTCGTTGCCGTCTTCTTCCAGCGCCAGCACGGGGATGTCTGCCGCCCGAACCCGGCGACAGCGACGCTCCATCCCATACCGTAGAGCGAGATCTTCGATCACGGGCACCGAGCGGGGCAGGGTTGTGACCACCGAAAAACCAGTCGACACCATGGACGCTGACAACATGGCCGCTTGGCAGATCCCGACCACCGGCACCTCTAACATTGCCCGCAGGGCATCAACGCCGGTATCGTCAAAACAGCCGACAACCACACCGTCAATGTCCGCCGCCAGCGGTTTCAGCGCCTCAACCATCGGCGGCACCACGAAGGCCTCATCAAAATAGCCTTCGATGCTGGCCATGCCATAGGCGGCGGTCAACGGTATCAAACGCACATCATCACCGACCAGTGGGGCGGCGGTCGCATACATGCGCTCGGTCATTGAGGCCGTTGTATTCGGGTTGATCAGAACAATTTTCATTGCGGTCACACCATGCCCTTGCCGGCATCGCTCCCATGCTGTCGCCGCCGTCGTTCCAGGGCAGCGATAATGCTGACGCTAATGCCAATAATCAGAAAAGAGACAGCTGTTGTTACCGTGCCTAACGCATAGAGCGTGGGTGTCGTTACAGTTGTGGTCATGCCAAAAATCTCTAATGGCAATGTGTTTCGGCTGCCCATGGACAGAAGCGAGCGGGCAAATTCGTCAAAACTCAGGGTAAAGCCGAACAGGCCAACCCCGATCAGACTGGGGCCGATAATCGGAATGATGACGAAGCGGAGAACTTGCCAAGGTGTTGCGCCTAAATCTCGCGCCGCTTCTTCGTAAGATTTATCAAAGCGGTTAAAAATCGCGAACATAATCAGCAGCCCGAATGGCAGTGTCCATGTCAGGTGCGCGCCCATGCCCGATGTATACCATGCCGCCTCAATCCCCAGACGATCAAAAATCAGACCAACGCCAAGGGTGATCAGAATCGAGGGAACGATCAAGCTGGCGACTGTCACATAGAAGATGGTGCCAGAAAAACGAAATGGTTTGCGGTAGGCCAGCCCGGCCGCCAATGAAATCATGACGGTTAGGGTCATCACCAACAACGCCAGGCTAAAGGAGCGTAGGAACGATCCCTTAAAGTCGCCAACCCGTTGTTCCTTGAATAAATCGCCGAACCAATGCAATGAAAAGCCATTCATCGGGAAGGTAAGGCCGCCGTCTGGGCCCTGAAAGGATAAAACAATAATCGCGAACATGGGGCCATAGAGAAACAGCACAAACAGGCCAAAAAACCCTGCCATGGCGTAATAGAAAGCCCCTCTGGATTTTGATCCGCGCATCATCTCAGAGTTCCTTTCGGATATTGATGGTGCGCATCAGCATGGCGACCATGGCCAAGACAACCATCAAAAGGATGACCGCATCAGCGGCAGCTGCCGGGTACTGAAGAAGCGCCCGTTTGTAGTTCATGGCGACGCCAACAGAGGCGCTCTGTCCGCCGGACATGGCCTGAACGGTTACGAAATCCCCCATCACGAGACTGACCACGAAAATGGTGCCAATGGCGATACCTGGTCGGCACAAGGGAATGATCACATGGCGGAGAATTTGCGTCCCACTGGCACCGGCGTCGCGCGCTGCCTCAAGGACTGATTTATCTATCCGCATCATTGAGTTGAAAATCGGTACAACCATGAAAAGGGTGTAAAGATGCACGAATGCCAGGATAACCGCGAAATCGGAATAGAGCAGCCATTCTAATGGTTGATCAATAAAACCTAAATGGATCAATGCTTGGTTAACCAGGCCGTGGCGGCCCAGGACGGGGATCCAGGCGATCATCCGGATAATGTTCGATGTCCAAAATGGAATTGTGCAAATCAGGAATAGAATGATCTGCCATTTCAAAGTACGGACGTGAAAGGCAAGGAAATAGGCAACCGCAAATCCGATGGTCAGGGTAAAGACCCAGCTGATGGCAGCGAATTTAAAGGTGCTCAGATAAATCGAATAGGTGACGGAAGATTCGAACAGCTCGATATAATTGGTGAACACAAAGTCTGGAACCAGGCTAAATTCCGTATAGTCCCAGAAGCTGACGATGAAGATGATGACGATTGGGCCGATTAAAAACGTGGCCAATATCGCCGCCAGCGGCAGAAGTTGTAATTGTGTCTTCAAAACTTGGGCCGTCCTCGTTTTCAGAAACAGGCGACCTCGGGGAGCAGAGTCCCCGAGGTCGTTTCGCGGTTGTTAAATGATACCGTTGTTGAATGATCGGCGCAAAGCTTAGGCGGCGATGAACTCATTCCATTTACGGACCATGTAGCGATTTTCGCTCATCACGGAATTCCAGCATTCGACCCGGCCCATACGGTCGTAGAACGAGCCACCATCGCGGGTTGCGCCAGCTTTTTCGAGCGTATTACCAAATGGGTCAATAATGTCGGATTGAGCGGCTTTACCCTCAAACCAGAAGCCCCATTCGTCGGCACTCATGAATTGCTTCGAGGTCTCAGGCGCAGCTGAGTAGTAACCTTGGCGCATCAAAAGACCGCCAACCCAGCCGGACAAGTACCAGTTGATGTACTCATAAGCCGCGTCCAGTTCGATCCCTGACAGATTGCGTGACAACCCAAGACCGCCGCCCCATGAGCGATAGCCTTCTTTGAGGGGTTGGTAAACACATGGAATGCCTTGTGAGCGGACCTTGGTGATGGCAGGTGACCACATTGATTGGATGACCACTTCGCCTGATGCCATGAGGTTGACAGATTCATCAAATGACTTCCAAAACGCCCGGAACTGGCCGTCCTTTTTCGCTTTGGTGAAAATCGCCATCGTTTTGTCGATTTCTTCTTTGGTCATGTTGCCTTTGTCGCCATAGGTGATCTCGCCCATAGCTTCGCACACCATCGCCGCATCCATGATGCCAATCGATGGAATGTTCAAGATCGACGCTTTGCCCTTAAATTCTGGGTTGAGAAGCTCGGCCCAGGAATTGATCGGGCGGTTGATCAGGTCGGGGCGGATACCCAGGGTGTCCGCGTTATAGATGGTTGGCACCAGAGTGTACCAATTGGTTTCACCCGACGCGAAGCCTGTCGACTCTTGCGACTCGGTGAAACCAACCGTGTGCGGTGCCGTGCCTTGAGCGATGTTCGACGTTGGCGTGAGTTTACCATCTTTGAACGTACCGACGATCTTGTCGTAGTTCTTCAACTTGCTGACATCGAAGGGTTGCATATTACCAGCGCCCCAAACCTTCTTGACCGTAAAATACTCAATATCGGCAATATCAAAGGATTTTGGCTGGGTGACCACGCGCTGTGCGGTGGTGTCCGTGTCGAGGGCGGTCATTTCCAAGGTGAAACCCAGGTCCTCTTTTACCTTCTTGGCAATTTCATTAATGTTGGACACGCCGGTGCCAAACTGCCGCAAGGTGATATTCTTGATTGCGTTGGCTTTGATGGTTGGGAAGCCTGTTATCGCGCCTGAACCGAGGGCCAGGCCGCCAGCTGCAGCTGCGCCTTTCATAAATTTCCGCCGCCCAACACTCATTTTAGAAGTCGACTTGCTCAGAGTTTTTTTTGTCATTTCATAATTCCTATCGTTTTTACAAAGTTTCGGCACGCGATGGGTCGATTATTGTTTTGGCCCAATCGCGTGAATGCTTCCCTCTTTCCAAACGGCCCGCAGGGTGTCGCCATGTACCCAGCCATGGGCGAAAAAATCTGCTTCCCTGCAAAGCGCAACAAACTCCTGACCGTCGACGGACCGCAGGGTTACCCGCACCTCCGCGCCGGTATATTCTGTTTCCACGATATGCGCCTCAACCGAGCTGCCTCGCTCATCTCGGTCTTGATCAACCGAGAAGAGGTCGATGGCATCGGCACGAACCACGTAACTCATAACGGTTCCCGCGGCGTGTTCGGATACAGGCGCAGGAAAAGAGAAGGATCCAGGGCCTTCGATCACCATGCCGCTTATATCGCTTTCCCTGAGCGTGCCGGACAACACGTTATGACCGCCAATAAACTGTGCAACGAAGGCATTTGCGGGCGCATTAAAGACCTCACGCGGATGGCCGACTTGTTCGATCTGACCGCCTTGCATCACCACGACCAGATCGGCCAGAGCCAAAGCTTCGGCTTGGGAATGAGTGACATGGACGAAGGTAAGCCCGAGCTTTTTCTGTAGTTGACGCAGCTCTGCCCGCATGCGGGTGCGCAGAAACGGGTCAAGAGCGGAGAGCGGCTCGTCTAGTAACAGAACATCAGGGTTGGTGATCAGTGCACGGGCCAGGGCAACGCGCTGCTGTTGGCCACCAGATAGTTGTGACGGCATGCGTTCGGCGTAATTTTCCATATGCACAAGTGTCAGCAATTCCAGCGCCCGGGCAGCGCGAGTGGCCTTGTCAACGCCTTGCATACGGAGGCTGAAGGCTACATTTTCCAGACAATTCAAATGTGGAAACAGAGCGTAATTTTGAAACATCATCGCCGTGCCCCGCTGGGCGGGCGGCGCGCTGGTCACATTATGGCCACTGATAAACACGTCACCATCAGAAGCTGTTTCGTGTCCCGCAATCAGCCGCAGCGTCGTTGTCTTGCCGCATCCCGAAGGGCCGAGTAAGCAGCAGTAAGCGCCGCGCGGCACATGAAGGTTAATTTGATCAACAGCGACGCTGTCATCAAAATGTTTGCTCACATGGATCAGCTCAATGCTGCCCGCGAGCGAAGTGTTTTCAGCCATATGTTCACTTTCCGCCAGACCGACCGTTTATTTTCAGCGGCGTTGCACGCCAGCTAACCTATCCTGAAGCTCCGAAGGTTTCGGAGGTGTTCCGGCGTGCCAACCGCTTTTGCAATCAGTGTGCCAAATAAAAATATATTTAATTACAATGCACTATCCTTTTTTTACCTCATAATCTGCTTTAAGTGCTTCATTTTTAAGCATTGAATGGTTCAAATTTAAGCATCTGATCACATACCTGTTAAGCGGTGCCAAAGAGGCGGTCACCTGCATCGCCAAGGCCGGGAACAATATAGGCATTTTCGTCCAGGCGTTGATCCAAGGCGGCTGCATAAATGGCAATGTCTGGGTGGGCGCGTTGCAGCTCTGCAACGCCTTCTGGGGCGGCGACCAGCACCATTAGCTGTATTCTCGTCCCGTCGACACCTGCATTTTTAAGAACGCTTACCGCATGAGAGGCCGAGAATCCCGTTGCAAGCATCGGATCGACAAGAATAAAGGATCGCCCCGTCGGATCGGGAAGTTTGACCAAATATTCAACGGGCCGTTTGGTCTTGGGATCACGATAGCAGCCGATATGGCCAACGCGTGCGTTCGGGATCAATTCCAGCAAGCCGTCAGCCATGCCCAACCCAGCCCGCAAAATTGGAACAATCGCCAGTTTTTTGCCGGAAATCATGCGCCCTTCATATGCCGTGAGCGGGGTCGTTATGTGGCGCGGCGCGAGGGCCAAATCGCGGGTGATTTCATAGCCAAGGAGCAAGGCAATCTCGCGCAGCAACTCGCGAAATTTCTGGGTCGTTGTGGTCTGCTCACGCATCAATGTCAGCTTGTGCTGAATCAGGGGGTGTTCGGCGACGTGCAAGTTGGCGAACTTATGACCATGGGTCATGCGTTTTCTCCCAATTTCTGGACATAAGGATTGCATTTACTTCGGCGGGTGTGGCGACCACTGCCCATTTCGTCAAGCGCAAACTTGCCATAGCTGCTTTTGATACCCTAAGCGCGCCCACCTGAGCATTGATCATTATGCCATGAACGCACATGTGACTTTGGCTGGCTCAGAGCCGAAAGCGCAGTGCCTCAGGCGTAAGGCCTGAACGACTGGGCGCGCAGATACGAACCAAGCGGCCGCAGCTGACGGGCAAAGGTTTACTGCTGTCACAGTTGCCATTTTACTTCTGTCCTTTCAGTGTTTTGAGCGCGCAAAGGCTTGACGGCTCTAACAAGCTTTTGTTTGCCTCGGTTTGGCGTATTATATCCGAGAAAAAATAATCAGTAGGCCATTATGGTATCCACATTATTTGATCTTTCTGGCAAAACCGCGTTGATCACGGGGTCCTCGCAGGGGATTGGTTTTGGTCTTGCCCGCGGTTTAATAGAGGCGGGTGCGGCGGTTATTTTAAATGGCCGCGATGGTGAAAAATTAGCACAGGCAGCGGCCATGCTTGAGGGCTGCGGCGGTGCCATACATCAACTCATTTTCGATGTCACCGATGCCGATTCTGTGCGGGCTGCGGTTGATGGTTTTGAGCGTGATCACGGCGCGATTGATATCTTGGTGAACAACGCGGGTATGCAATTTCGCGGCCCGTTGGAGGAATTTCCAACCGAAATGTTTGCCAAATTATTGGCGACAAATGTGGCCTCAGTTTTTCATGTGGGGCAATCTGTTGCCCGCCATATGATCGCCCGGGGTGCAGGTAAGATCATCAATATTGCCTCGGTTCAAACAACACTTGCTCGCCCAGGGATCGCGCCATACACCGCCAGTAAAGGGGCTGTTGGCAATTTAACAAAAGGCATGGCCACCGATTGGGCCCCGCATGGGTTGCAATGTAATGCGATTGCCCCGGGGTATTTTGACACCCCCTTAAATGCCGCCCTTGTGGCCGATGCAGACTTTAGCCGCTGGCTTGAAAAGCGCACGCCAGCAGGCCGTTGGGGGCGTATTGAAGAGCTGGTTGGGGCGTGTGTTTTCTTAAGCTCTCAGGCGTCAAGTTTTGTAAACGGACAAACGATTTTTGTCGATGGCGGCATTACCGCCAGCCTGTAGGAGAATATTAATGCGTGCCATTGTCATTCATAAGGCGAAAGACCTGCGGGTTGAAGATGTTGATCTGCGGCCGCCGGGGCCAGGTGAAGTTCAAATACGGATGGCGGCAGGCGGCATTTGTGGTTCTGATCTGCATTATTACAATCATGGTGGATTTGGCCTCATTCGAGTGCGCGAGCCGATGATCCTCGGACATGAAGTCTCCGGGTTTATTGCCGCTTTAGGTGACGGCGTGACAGGCTTTGATATTGGCGATTTGGTGGCCGTGTCACCATCACGGCCCTGTGGGCAATGTGGGTTTTGCCAAAAGGGTCAACAGATTCATTGTGAGGACATGCGGTTTTATGGATCAGCAATGCCGTTTCCCCATATCCAAGGGGCATTTCGTGAGGGCTTGGTCGCCGATGCCAGTCAATGTGTGACGGCAAATGGTTTGACCCCTGGCGAAGCGGCCATGGCAGAACCCTTATCGGTCGGGCTGCATGCGACTCGCCGGGCCGGTGACATGTTTGGCAAACGGGTGCTGGTGACGGGCGCAGGGCCGATTGGCACTTTGACCGTTTTGGCCGCCAAATCAGCAGGCGCGGCAGAAATTATTGTCACCGATTTGGTTGACGAAGCCTTGGCATATGCGAAAAAAATTGCCGCAGATCAGGTGATAAATGTTGGCAAAAACCCCGATGCTTTGGCGGCATATCAGGCTGGCAAAGGTTATTTTGATGTCTTGTTTGAATGTTCGGGGAGTGCAGCGGCGCTTGCCTCTGGCATCGCGGCCATGCGGCCCCGGGGGGTTTTAATCCAGCTTGGGTTAGGCGGCGATATGAGTGTCCCCATGCAAGCGGTCACGGCCAAAGAGTTAGAGATTAGAGGGTCTTTTCGGTTTCATGAAGAATTCAAACTTGCAGTTCAGTTAATGCAACAAGGTAAGATTGACGTGAAACCTATTATTTCTCATAGCTTTTCTATTGAAGATGCGGTCGAAGGGTTTGAAATTGCCAATGATCGGACGCAATCAATGAAAGCACAAATTCAGTTTTCGTAACAAATGCGTCGGGCTTTGGATATTGCGGCGGTTTTAATATAGCACGCTTGTGTTTTTCGCGTTTACGTAGAAAAAAAAGAGGCGTGTTATGGCATTAGAACATCATTATGCGGCCAGTCGCCGCAAAATCGACCCACAACGGCGGTGGCATAAATCCGGTCCGTTCAGCGCCAATCCACCGGCACTTGCAACCTTGCGTGAGTGGCAGGATAAGGGGCTGTCACCGCCAGATTTGGCCGATCTCCGCCATTATCGTCTGGCGCGGGTGAAAGCCCAATTACGCGCCAGTGATTACGCGGGCATTCTGTTGGCTGATCCGCTGAACGTTCGTTACGCAACTGATTCCATCAATATGCAGCTTTGGTGTGCGCATAATGCCGTGCGCTATGTGTTCATCGCCACTGACGGCCCGGTCATTGTTTTTGAATTTCATGGCAGTGAGCATTTATCAAACGGCCTTGAATTGGTCAGTGAAGTGCGTCCAGCGATCGCTTGGAATTATATGGCAGCGGGCGATCACTTTCAGGCACGGGCACAAAAATGGGCCGATGAGATTGCTGATGTGGTCGTCACCTATGGCGGCGGTAATAAACGCTTGGCTGTTGATCGTCTCAACCCCGAAGGCGCAGAAGCACTGCAACAAGGCGGCATCACGCTGCATAATGGCGAGCAGGTGATGGAACTGGCGCGGGTCATCAAAGCGCCTGTTGAAATCACAGCGATGCGCTGTGCGATTGTGTCCTGTGAAGCGGCGATTGATGAAATGCGGGCGGCCATGGTGCCGGGCGTCACTGAAAATGAGCTGTGGTCGCATTTGCATGCCGGGAATATCAAACGCGGCGGTGAATGGATTGAAACCCGATTATTATCATCCGGTCCGCGCACAAACCCGTGGATGCAGGAATGCAGTAGCCGAATCATTGAAGCGGGTGACATTGTTGCCTTTGATACCGACATGATCGGGCCCTATGGCTATTGTGTGGACATATCCCGTGCTTGGCTCTGCGGTGATGTGCGGGCCAGTGATGAGCAACGCTGGCTACATGATATCGCCCGCCGCCATATTGAGGAAAATATGGCGTTGTTAGAACCGGGGATCAGTTTTCGAGAACTGACTGAGAAATCCCATCGTCTGCCAGAAGACTGCCGCAAAAACCGTTATTCATTGATCATGCATGGCGTTGGCTTATGTGACGAATACCCTGCCGTCCGCTATCCTGAAGACACATCTCACGAGACTTATGACGGCGTGGTGGAAGCTGGTATGGTGCTGTGTGTGGAGGCTTATGTTGGCCGTGAGACGGGTGCTGAAGGCATTAAACTTGAACAGCAAGTGCTGGTGACCGAAACCGGTCACCAGTTGTTATCACACTATCCGTGGGATGATGCGCTCACGGTGTAGCGTGCCTTAACCGAGGTTTGGCAACTGGATCGGTTGTTGGCGCTCATAGGCTGCTGAGATGGAGAGGATTTTATCCTCCCGATATTTCGCAGAAACAATTTGCAGGCCAGCAGGCAAACCATCACTGGTTAACCCGCAAGGCATAGAGGCTGCAGGATGTTGGCTGAGGTTAAAGGGATAAGAGAAGGGCGACCAGTCATACCAGCGTGGCAGGCCAGAGCCAGCTGGCACTTCCAGTCCGGCATCAAAGGCAGCGATTGGCAGCGTCGGCGTTAACAAAGCATCATAGTCGGCGAAGAAATTGTTCATCGCCATGCCAATGGTTTCGCGTTGGCTCACCGCAACTTGGTAATCAGCCAAGGTGATATCACGGCCCGCGCTGATAATCTCATTTAAACCAGGATCAAGCTTTGCCCGGGTTTCATCACTCCAACCGCGGGCCATATTGATGGCACCTGCGAACCAATGAATTTCAAAAACGTCGCGGCAAGGCGGGATTGGCGCGTCCACTTCTTCCACAATGGCTCCCAAGTCGCGCAAGACCTCGACCGCTGTGGCAACCAGTGCGGCAATCTCCGGGTCCACGGTGGCATGCCCAAGGTCTGGACTATAAGCGATCCGCCACCCCGCAATGGACGCTTTGGTGGCCGCAGACCAATCAAAATGGGTGGCGGGCAGAGCATACCAATCGCGCGGGTCATGCTGCGCCATCACCTCAAGCATGAGTGCGGCATCACTGACCGTGCGTGTCATTGGCCCGGCGTGGGAGAGGGTGCCAAAGGGGCTGGCAGGCCAGCTTGGAACTTGCCCATAAGTGGCTTTCAGGCCGTAAATACCGGTATAGCCTGCGGGCATCCGGATCGAGCCGCCGCCGTCAGAGCCTTGATGTAATGCGCCCATGCCTGCTGCCGCTGCCACAGCGGCCCCGCCTGATGATCCACCCGGGGTTTTACGATCATCCCATGGGTTGCGTGTGATCCCCGTCAAAAGGCTATCGGTGACGCCTTTCCAGCCGTATTCAGGGGTTGTGGTCTTGCCGAGGAATACCGCACCAGCGGCCCGTAGATGGGCGACATATGGGGCATCATCTTCCCATGCCTGCGCGGGATCAATGATGTTTGAGCCGCGTAAGGTTGGCCAGCCCTTGGTCAGCGACAGGTCTTTAATTGAGGTCGGCACGCCATCCAAAGGCCCCAGCGGTGTGCCTGCTTGCCAGCGTTTTTCAGCGGCACTGGCCGCTGTCATGGCCCCCTCACCATCAATCAGGCAATAGGCATTCAAGCGATCATTATGGGCGCTGATCTGATCTAGGGCGGCGGCCGTCGCTTCGCGCGGTGAAATGGAATGATCGCGGTAGCCTGTGATAAGATCTGTTGCCGACATTAAGGCTAAATCAGTGCTCATGAAAAAATCCCTTTGTGAACTGAAGGCATATTAGGCGCGCGGCCAATTTGGGTCCCGGAATTCCTGAATTTCAAATCGATAGCCCGCAGGGTCCCGGAAAAAGGCCGCGTAGACATTAAAGCGCTCGCTGAAAGCGGGGGGCTTTTCAAAAATCGCACCGCGCGCTTTCCAATCCGCATAGGTCTGGTCAACGTCATCAACGACAAATGTATAGGTCACCCCTGGATCTTCAGGGACCGGACGATTGCAGCAAACACCCAGAAAACTGCTGTCAGTGACGTGATAGATATGACAGCTATCATTCTGATTGAGGGCCAGTTTTAGACCGATAACATCGCCGAGAAAGGCAGAGCTTTTGGCAACATCCGTTGTGTAGATAAAGGTGACCTGTTGCGTGATCATAATGCCCATCAGTGGTTATTAACACATACTGTGTGAGCTTATCTGGCCGCCGGCTGGCTTGCAAATTTTCAATTTTGCACAGGCGCTGGCCGCCGCTGGAAGACGCCATCACGGGGCGTGCATTGATCATTGATGACCTGCATAACAAAGCTCTCTTTGCAGCGCTTCCAAGGGCGATTTGGGGCTTTGTCAAAGCTAAAATGATACAGCATCAGCACAAGCGGAAAGGAGAAAAAGATCAACCAGATCCAATATCTGCGAAACACTGGCTTTCCTCCGGCTAGGTTAACTGGCCCAGGTGACGATATGATCTTCCAGATCAGCGTCTTCGACAGTGCTCTCTGAGACAATCCTGCCATGGGCAGAAATGCCGGCACGCTGGACACTTTTGGGATCACCGCTCACCAAGGGGTGCCATTCAGGAAGGTCTTGGCCATCACGGACCAGCTTATAGGCGCAGGTTGAGGGCATCCAATCTAGCCGCTCCAAGGCCTCGGGTGTGAGGCGCACACAATCTGGTACATGCAGCTGGCGATTAGTGTAATCAGCACAGCGACAGCTGTTTGTGTCTAACAGGTGGCAGGCAACATTTGTAAAGCTGAGTGCTTCGGTATCCGCATCAATCAGCTTTACAAGGCAGCATTTGGCACAGCCATCACAAAGCGATTCCCATTGTTCGGGTGTCATTTTGTGCAACGGCGTATGGCGCCAAAACGGCGCATCTTCTCGCGATTGAGTCATTGAAAAACACCCGTGTTAATATCGCTCAAAATGTTGGCAGATTAGCCTTAAAATCATCGATATAATCGCGTGTAATTGGCACGGTGTCGACGGATTTGGTGAGTTGAATCTGAAACACCATTAATTCACCGCGCCGGAAGGCTGCTTCACAACCTGCGAGGTAGAAATCCCACATGCGGCAAAACCTGTCATCATACATATCTTTGACACGATCAATGTTGGCATGAAAGCGCCGCCGCCAGGCACAGAGTGTATCTGCATAATGCGTGCGTAAAATTTCAATATCTGTGACCAAAAGACCAGCCTGTTCAATGGCGCGTGTCTGTTCGGCAAGGGTTGGGGTATAGGCCCCGGGGAAAATGTACCGATCTATCCATGGGTTTAGTGGCCCCGGTGAATGAAATTTGCCGATTGAGTGGATTAAAGCGACGCCATTATCGGCCAATAAATCGCCAACCGTTCGATAATACTCGCCATAATGGCGCGGCCCCACATGTTCGAGCATACCGATTGAGACGATACGGTCAAAGGTCCCTTCGACCTGTCGATAATCTTGGAGATGAAAGCGCACATGATCTTCAACACCGGCGTCGATGACGCGCTGCTGGCTGTAGCGATGCTGCTCACGTGATAGGGTGACACCATCAATTTCAATCTGTCGATAGCCGTGCAAAGACAGGGCTAACCCGCCCCAACCAGAGCCAATATCAAGAACTTTGTTGCCATTCTCAAGGCATAGCTTGGCGGCAATATGGCGCTTTTTTTGTTCCTGAGCTTGTTCAAGTCGATCATTTGGGGTGTTGTAATAGGCACAGGAGTATTGCCGGTCTGGATCTAAAAACAGGTCAAATAAGCTATCTTTTAGATCATAGTGGTGGCGCACTTTATGTGCCACCAGGTGGACCGGGTTGTAATGCCGCCATAACGCCGATAAGCGGCGGCGCAATTCTGCCCAGCCTTGGCCCGGCACCTTGTCGAGATGGCCCACATTGGCCATGCAGAGATCTAGAAAATCATAAAGGTCACCCTCGGTGATCTCTAACTCGCCAGACATATAGCCTTCACCGATGGCGAGTTTGGGGGTGAAGAGAATGCGTCGCTCGAGGGCTGCTGTATGGATCTTAATGCCGACATTCGGTCCCGGCGCGCCTTCAAAGACATGGGTCTTGCCACGGGCATCTTGCAAGGTGAGCTTGCCCACCTTGATGAGGGTTTTGAAAAGCATAGCTGCCCGCATCGCCGCGCGCTCCTAGTGCTGTTGTTCTCCCATCGTCCTGTCGTTAATTTTAACACGCAACCCATAAGTGTTGGCAATACTTTAATACGCCATATGGTGTTAGTAGCTCGCTCGGCCACCAGTCAGGTCAAAAACCGCACCTGTGGAAAAGCTGCAATCCGCTGAGGCAAGCCAGGTCGCCATCGCCGCAACCTCATCAACAGTGCCCAGCCGCTTCATGGGTGACTTTTCAATCATATAACGCAGCACCTCTGGGTCTTGATCACGGGCCATATCGGTTTCGATCGCCGCTGGGGCGACACAATTGACAAGCACACCCGTTTCGGCAACTTCCCGGCCCAAAACTTTGGTCATGGCGATAACGCCTGCTTTGGCTGCGGAATAGGCAGACAGCATCGGCGTGCCTTCTTTACCCGCGATAGAGGCGATATTCACCACCCGGCCATATTTTTGCCCAACCATGACCGGCACTACGGATTGGCAGCACAAAAAAGTCCCCGT
>JBELLC010000013.1:0-23011 GCA_042088965.1 Nisaea sp.
GGACGGCACCTGCCCTGACACCAGCAGACTGGTTACAATATGCCATTGATAGCTTTGATTGCCTCTATCGCGAGGGGGCAGAACAGACACGAATGATGTCTTTGGGCCTGCACTTACGGATTATTGGCAGACCCGGACGTATTGGCTATTTTGAACGCTTTCTTGACCATGTTGCCAAACATGATGATGTCTGGATCGCAACCCGCGCTGACATTGCCGATCATTGGCGCACCCAGCACCCATACCAGCCATCACCAGGGGACAAATGATGGATCAACGTAAACGTAAAAGAGTTCGGATAGTCGCCGCTGTCGGCGGTGTTGCATCGTTGGCAGCGGGGATCAGTGATATGTACACCCGGCCGGTTGAGGGCCAAGCCCTTTTGTGGGGGGTGGTCGGCGTGGTGATGCTGTTTGCCAGTTATTATCTGGGCAAATGGGATGCCACCAAAATCGCTGCCCGCGAGGCTGCCGACGACAACGAAAGGGGCCAGAATGACCGACCCGTATGAGCTCAGCGATCATGCTGCGATCAAGGCCCATTATGGCACCCCATCTGGCCTTGCCAGCGTTAAAGTTATGCCCAAACTAGATAAATACGCCCGCCAATTCATCGCTGCCTCACCGTTTTTGGTCATGGCCACGGCCAATGCTGACGGTGATCTTGACGCCTCGCCAAAAGGGGATGCGGCAGGCTTTGTTGCGGTAATTGATGACCAGACATTAGCGATCCCCGACCGCCCCGGAAATCGGCGTGCAGATGGGGCGTATAATATCGTTGACAATGGCCGCATCGGCTTGCTGTTCATGATCCCCGGGATGGATGAAACCTTACGCGTCAATGGCCGCGCCACCATGACCACCGATCCGATTTTGATGGACGCCTTGGTGGCACACGGCAAACAGCCTGTTGCCGCCTGCCGTGTTGAAATCGATGAAGTCTTTTTGCACTGTGCAAAAGCTTTTGTGCGCTCAAAACTATGGGATGCAGAAAGGCAGATCGACCGCAGTGACTTCCCACACCTCGGCCGCATGATTACTGAACAAGTTGGCAATGGTGATGCAGAAGCTGCTGAAGAGCGGATTCAGGACTCGCTTAAAAACCAGCTCTACTAATAACCGCACATGGCGGCAATATTACACCAGCATATTAAGGTAAGAGCCTGGCGGCGCTTTGGGATTGATATTGTCATTGGCGATCAGTGCCAATAACCGCTCAATCTGCGCCTCAATATCAGCCGCACTGATTGCTGTCGCTAAACGCCGTGGTCGGCCTGCAGGCGGCGCTGTTGGTGTTTCGTTCGACCGTGGCAGAACAGGTCGCTGAAGGCGTTCAGGACGCGTTTGTGGGCGATCCGGGATGCGCGGGCCTGACCCAGATCCTGTCGGTGGCAGTGCCATAAACTTTCCCCCTAAAATGATACCTGGTCACTATACCTGATGTGCGCCGCCACCTAAATAGGGCTCTAGCGCATCTAGTCCCCGTTGCAGGGTTTCAGGCTGGGAGGCGAAGCAAAGGCGCAAATATCCCTCACCGTTCGGGCCAAACGCCATCCCAGGTGCCAAACCAACCTGACATTGATCAATGATTTCATGGCAGGTAGCCAAGCTATCGGTCATGCCGTCAACCTCGAAAAATGCATAGAACGCTCCCTGGGGCCGGGCTGCCCGCACCCGCGGCCAAGACTCCAAACGATCAAAAACCAGATCACGTCCACGCCGACTACGGTCGCGTAAATCAGCAATAACATGATCCCCATGATGAAGGGCTGCAATGGCACCGCGTTGTAAAAACACTGGCGCACAACTGGTCAATACCTGGATTAACTTGGTTACCGTATCTGCCAAAGACGCTGGATGGGTTAACCAGCCCAGCCGCCAGCCGGTCATCAGCCATGACTTAGAAAAACTATTCACCACCAACAAACGATCCTCAAGCTCGGCAATTTGCAAAAAGCTTGGTGCCACTTTTCGATCAAAAACAAGGTTATGATAAACCTCATCGGCGATGATCCAAATGCCCCGTGCGCGGGCAAATTCCAAAAGCTCTTTTTGCGCTTCTGCGGTCATCACCCAGCCTGTCGGGTTACCCGGTGAATTAATGAAGATCGCTGTCGTTTTCGGGGTCACTTGGGCAAAAAGCTTGTCTAGATCGAGCTGCCAGCCATCGGCTTTTAACGCTAACGTCGCATGGCGCACGGTGCCGCCGGCTATCTCAATCGTTGAATAGATGTTTGGCCAGACAGGTCCGAGAACGAGCATGTCATCACCAGGTCCAACAGCCATTTGAACCGCCACCACAATCGCCGCCATGCCAGAGGTTGTGAGACTCACGCGGGATTCTGGCAAATTAAGCGCAAAGGTCCGATTCATGTACTGCGCCAAGGCGTCGCGAACCTCTGGAATACCGCGTGAATGCGAATACATGGTTTCGCCTGCGGTAAGCGACGCGGTCACAGCTTGGCAAATGAAATCAGGCGTTGGCACATCTCCCTCGCCCGCCCAAAAAGGGATGATATCGCGGCGTCCCACACCATGCAGGAAAACCTTCATAATGCCTGTTTCTTCAATCTCGCTGATCTGCGAACGTGGCAGCGGGGGCTGGACAATCTCGGTCATGGCAGCTCATTCCAGTAATCAAAATCGCCGCAGCATAGGGAATTAAGACTGTCGGTAAAGAAAATTACGCTGATATGAGCGCTGTTCGCCCAACCACATCGCTTTACCTTGACAGACAGCCTGCCGCTTGGCATGTCGATACCATGACCGCGATTATATTCCTCCTGCGACATGGTGAAACCCATTGGAACCGAACAGGGCGGCTGCAAGGCCAACTTGATTCGCCGCTGACCCATAATGGTATCGCGCAAGCGTTTGCGATGGGCGAGACCCTAAAGCCGCTGCTTGCGGGCCAAGATTTTACGTTTTGGTCAAGCCCAATTGGTCGCACCAGGCAAACCTCTGCTATCATTGCCGAGACCATCGACCATCCCTTTGACGCCATCGCCTTTGACGACCGGTTAAAGGAAATTACTTTGGGCGATTGGGATGGGCTGGAAAACTGGGCAGCACTTGATGCGCGGGCCCCCGAAGAAGCGGCAAAACGACGGGCGAACCCTTGGTACCACCAGCCCCCAAATGGGGAAAGCAGCCAAATGGTCGAAGATCGCGCCATTCCTTTCTTCGAAGAACGGGAGGCTGGTGGCTGTCATGTGGTGGTCGCCCACGGCGTTGTGAATAAGATTATTCGGGGCCATATCATGGGCCTTGATCACACCGCGACCTTCAATTTAGACAGGCCGCAAAATGGCTTTTATAAAATCCAAAACCGCCAAATTGATTTTATTGAATCCGTCGCACAGCCGTAATTGACAAGCCACGCGCGGCAATCCGCTCAACAAACTGTGTCAGGGGTTCTTCGGCGACGGCCATATGATGGGCATTGGCATGCAAGAACATGCCAGGCGCTGATAGCATGCCCACATGTCCTGCACAGAACAGAAAATCCCCTGGCAAGGCGGCCTCCAGACCTCCCTTGACAAGTTGCCCGATTGTTTGTGCTTGGATATCGCTATCACGCGGCACAGCCCGTCCTGCACGCGCCAAGGACAATTGTACCAAGGCCGAGCAATCAATTCCAAAACTTGACCGCCCCCCCCAAAGATAAGGGGTTTCCATAAACCGCCGGGCTGTCGTGATATGGTCTGCCTCCACCACTGTTAACGGCACCAGATGGGGGCTATATACCCAGCATCCATCTGCAATCTGTGAATACGCCCCATGCGCGCCTAAAACCTCAACACGTGTCGTGACATGCAGGTAATCACATGCCGGTTGCTTCAGGTCAGGGGCGGGCAGCAGGGGCGTCCGCAGGGCTTTGACCTCATGGCTTGGTGGCAATATCTCGGGTAGGGCCGCCAAATCGGCAGCCTGGACATAGCCGACATAGCCATCGGTCTGGTTTTGCCCCCAGGCCCACTCATCTTGGCGCTCATAAAGAATAAAAATCTCGCCCCATAACAGCTCACTGTCGCGGGGTCCATCTGCGGCAGCGGCCCGCCGCAGGGGCGTGCAACCAGCCGTTACCTTATGACTTTGCCCGCGAACGAAGCGGCCAGCGGTGACCCGCCCGGCCAGCCAGTCCGCCGCGATGTCAGCACGAAAGGGGTAGAAGCGTGGATCTAGCGTATCGCCATGACCCACCCCACTCACGACTTTAGCTCATTGATCGCTTTATCAAGGCCGCTGAGGGTCAGGGGGTACATATGCCCCTCCATCACTTCCGACATCATTTCAATTGAACGGGTATAATTCCAATATTTCTCGGGGGTTGGGTTTAACCAGACTGATCGGCTAAAATGATCGGTCAGGCGTTTCATCCAAACCGTGCCCGCTTCTTCATTGAAATGCTCGACACTGCCGCCCGGAACAGCGATTTCATAGGGGCTCATGGAGGCATCACCGATGAAAATCGCTTTATAATTTGGCCCAAAGGTCCGCAGGGTTTCCCAGGTTAATTGCGATTCCACATGGCGGCGGCCATTATCTTTCCACAGCCGTTCATAGGGGCAGTTGTGAAAGTAGAAATATTCCAGGTGCTTAAATTCACTGCGCGCTGCCGAGAACATTTCTTCACAAACTTTGATGAACGGATCCATGGATCCGCCGACATCTAAGAATAGGATCACGTTGACCATATTATGGCGCTCTGGCACCATTTTCAGATCCAGATAGCCGCCATTTCTGGCAGTAGAGGTAATGGTATCGGTCAAATCCAGTTCACTGGCTGCGCCTTCCCGGGCGAACCGTCGCAACTTGCGCAAAGCAACTTTAATATTGCGGGTGCCCAGCTCAATACTGTCGTCATAATTGCGAAACTCGCGCTTATCCCAGACCTTAACAGCGCGGCCTTGGCGGCCCTCTTCCTGGCCGATGCGCACCCCTTCCGGATTATAGCCATACGCCCCAAAGGGCGACTTACCTGCGGTGCCAACCCATTTATTGCCGCCCTGGTGGCGACCTTTTTGTTCCTCTAGGCGCTGTTTCAATTCTTCCATCAGCTTGTCCCAGCCGCCCCGCGCCTCAATTTCCGCGCGTTCTTCCTCGCTAAGATGCAGCTCGGCCATTTGGCGCAACCATTCTTCGGGAATTTCCTGGCCAAAAACGTCTTTGAAAATATCGCTGAGGTACTCGAGACCCTTGAAAACATGCCCAAAGACCTGATCAAAGCGATCAATGTGTCGTTCATCTTTGACCAGTGCGGAACGCGACAGGTAGTAAAAATCCTCAATCGCGTAATTTGCAAGACCAGCTTCAACAGCTTCCAGCAAGGTCAAATACTCGCGCAAGGATACAGGTACTTGCGCGCGCTTTAACTCATAGAAAAAGTTACTAAACATGCGTTGTCTTCTCCTTTGAGCACGCTTATTGGTCTAACGTAATGCCCAATGCTGCGGCAATCTCACTTTGTTGTGACAGCATTTGCCCAAATAATGCCTGACCACCTGCATCGGTGCAATCCACCCCCCGTGGGACGGCTTTATTTTTCGCAACCGTCACAATTTCCCAAAAGCTGGACAGGTCAGCCACATCAGGGTTGAACGGCTGAAGCATTTTTTCCACATAACCCTTAAATTGCTCGGCTTCGCGCGCATCCCCACCACAAAATGGAATGCTTGCAACGACGTGACCAACCGTGCTTGCAAAAGCGTTGAGGGGGGCAAGCGCACGATCGCTAAGGTCACTGGCGTGCAGTGGGCTTACACAAGCCCATCCAGCGACAACCAAAACAGCCATGCGTGAACCAGCAGACATCCTTCAGCCTATTTCTCTCGCCGTGCCAAGAACGCCAGGCGTTCAAACAAATGCACGTCCTGTTCATTTTTCAGCAAGGCACCATAGAGTGGCGGGATAATATCTTTTTTATCCTTAGAATTCAGGACCTCAGGCGGAATGTCTTCAACAACCAGCAGCTTGATCCAATCCAGCAGCTCGGATGTTGAGGGCTTTTTCTTCATGCCTGGCACATCGCGAACGTCATAAAAGGCGTTTAAAGCTTCCCGCAACAAAGACTTTTTCAAGTCAGGGAAGTGCACTTGGACGATTTGTTCCATCGTCTCGGCTTCGGGGAATTTAATGTAGTGAAAAAAGCACCGGCGTAAAAACGCATCAGGCAATTCTTTTTCGTTATTTGACGTAATGATCACCAGCGGCCGGGTTTTGGCGCGCACCTGCTTTTGAGTCTCATATACAAAAAACTCCATCCGATCGAGTTCGAGCAACAGATCATTTGGAAATTCAATATCAGCTTTATCAATTTCATCAATCAACAGGACGACCTGCTGGTCCGCCTCAAAAGCTTCCCACATTTTGCCGCGCACGATGTAATTGCCAATATCGTGGACTTTGTCATCACCAAGTTGGCTATCCCGTAAACGTGAAACGGCGTCATACTCATAAAGCCCCTGTTGGGCTTTGGTGGTCGACTTAATATGCCATTCTATCAACGGCTTGCCGATAGCTGCGGCAACTTCACGGGCGAGGACGGTTTTCCCAGTCCCCGGCTCCCCCTTGACCAGCAAAGGCCGCTCCAAGGTCATGGCGGCGTTGACCGCAACCTTGAGATCATCGGTGGCAACATACTTATCTGTGCCGCTAAAACGTGTTTGAACGGTCATTCCCAACTCCCCAATCTTACCCGGCTACCGCAGCCAAGGCCTCCTCAATGGCCGCAATCGCCGCTGCTGTTTGCGACGCTTCTGGCCCCCCTGCCTGCGCCATATCGGCACGGCCACCACCACCGCCGCCGCCAAGAGCAGCTGCGCCGACACGTACGAGTTCAACCGCACTTATCGTTTCCGTCAAGTCTTCTGTGACCCCGACCACCAAAGAAGCTTTGCCTTGATCCGCGCTGGCGATGGCAACAATACCGCTGCCAACCTGCTGTTTTAAGGCATCTGCCATGCCGCGCAGGTCACGGGCGGGGACATCGTCAAGGATACGGCCCGCAAATACGTAACCAGCAATGGTCTTTGTTGCCGCGCCTTCGCTGGCAGTACCGCCGCCACTGGCCAGTTTCTTGCGCGCCTCGGTCAATTCACGGTCCAGGCGTCGCCGTTCAACCTGAAGTGCAGCAATACGATCTGGCACCTGGTCAATATTGGCTTTTAGGTGGTCTGCTGCGGCCAATAAAAGCGCCTCGCGTTCGCGGGCATAGCGGAGCGCATCACCGGCGGTGACCGCTTCAATCCGGCGTACTCCCGAGGCAACGGCGCCTTCACTGGTAATTCGGAACTGGCCAATATCGCCCATGCGCGTGACATGGGTTCCGCCACAAAGCTCGGTTGAATAATAACCAACTGGCGCGCCGCGATCCGCAGATTGCGCACTGCCCCCCATGGAGACAACCCGAACCTCCTCGCCATATTTCTCCCCAAACAACGCCAAAGCACCCGCAGCGATTGCCTCCTCCGGGCTCATCAGACGGGTCAGCACAGGGTCATTCGCCAAGATGCGGCTGTTCACCGTCGCCTCAACAGCCGTGAGCTGTTCGGCAGTGACTGTTTTGGGATGGCTAAAATCAAAACGCAGGCGTCCGGGCTCGACCAGCGAGCCTTTTTGGGTCACATGATCCCCCAAGGCGTCCCGCAAGGCCTCATGCAGCAAATGGGTGGCCGAATGATTGGCCCGCAAGCGATCACGGCGGCCACTATCAACCAGCAATTCAACAGCATCACCTGGCGCAATCTGCCCCTTGTTCACAGTCCCCAAATGAACCACCAAATCCCCTAATTTACGGCTGACATCCGCCACCGCAAAATCGAAACCGGCGGCACTGGAAATCTGCCCCTGATCACCGACCTGGCCGCCTGACTCGCCGTAAAAGGGCGTTTGATTGACAATGACTGCGCCAGCCTGTCCCGCGTTTAGGTGCTGCACAACCTGTCCATCGGCAACCAAGGCAACAACTTCGCCCTCCGCCGAGGTTGTCTCATAGCCCAAAAACTCCGTCGCCCCCAGCTGTTCGCGGAGATCAAACCAGAGTGTTTCTGTCGCCGCCTCTCCAGAACCAGCCCAAGCCTTTCTGGCGGCGGCTTTTTGTTCTGCCATGGCGACATCAAAGCCATCTTGGTCAAGACCGCGCCCCTGGCCGCGCAAAATATCTTGGGTGAGATCTAGCGGAAAGCCATAGGTATCATAAAGACGGAAGGCAACTGATCCTGACAGGGTTTCCCCATCACCAAGCTTGTCTGTTTCATCAGCCAAGATGCGTAACCCACGATCTAGGGTCTCCTTGAAACGGCCTTCTTCCAATTTCAAAGTCTCTGTAATTAAGCTTTCGGCGCGCCGCAATTCCGGAAAAGCCTGTCCCATCTGCGCAGATAGTGCAGGGACAAGACGCCACATCATCGGATCTTTGACCCCCAGAATATGTACATGGCGCATCGCCCGGCGCATGATCCGGCGCAGCACATAGCCGCGCCCCTCATTCGACGGCAGCACACCGTCTGCAATTAAAAAGCTGGCCGCCCGTAAATGGTCGGCAATCACCCGGTGAGACACGGCCTGATCGCCATCGGGATCAACATTTGCCGCCGCTGCTGAGGCCTCAATCAAAGAACGCATCAAATCGATGTCATAATTGTCGTGAACGCCCTGCATCACCGCGGCAATACGTTCCAGGCCCATACCCGTATCAATCGACGGTTTTGGCAGATTGATGCGTTGGTCCGTGCTGACCTGCTCAAACTGCATGAAAACCAAATTCCAAATCTCAATGAAACGGTCGCCATCTTCATCCGGGCTACCAGGCGGGCCACCGGGAATATGGTCACCGTGATCATAAAATATTTCCGAGCAAGGCCCGCATGGGCCCGTATCGCCCATCGCCCAAAAGTTATCTGACGTGGCAATCCGGATGATACGATCATCGCTTAGCCCCGCAATTTTCCGCCACAACCCTGCCGCATCCTCATCATCGGCATAGACCGTCACCAGCAAGCGCTCATCGGATAGGCCAAATTCTTTGGTAATCAGGTTCCAGGCAAATTCGATCGCGTTCTCTTTAAAATAGTCACCAAAGGAAAAATTCCCCAGCATTTCAAAAAAGGTGTGATGGCGCGCGGTATAGCCAACATTTTCGAGATCATTATGCTTGCCGCCCGCTCGAACACATTTTTGCGACGTCACTGCGCGCTGGTAATCGCGCATTTCGGTGCCGGTAAATAGATTCTTAAATTGCACCATGCCCGCATTTGTGAACAGCAAGGTTGGGTCATTCCGCGGCACCAAAGGGCCACTGTCGACAATGCGATGGCCTTGGCTCTGAAAATAATTCAAGAACCCTGTTCGAATGTCGTTGGTGGTTTGCATACCGGCTTACATCCCCGTTAAAAACGCCCAATTGCCACCCTGCGCATGGCAACGCGGCATTGCGGCCCTCAGGTTGTAATCAAGCCGTGCCATACTGTCTAGACCAAGGACGGTGAAGCTTTAATCAGACCGCGCATAAGCGGATCGCTGACATATAAACAGGCCCGCATCTGCGGGCCTGTTGTTGGTCGTCTTTGATTGTACGTTTAGCCAGGCTATTCAGCGGCATCCCCGTCACCACTGCCTTCTTTGACAGGATTTGGATCAAGCATCGCGTCTGCAACCAAGCCCGCGTTATGGCGGATCGCATGCTCAATCGCTTCTGCAACGTCGCTATTTTCCCGCAAGAAATTCTTCGCATTCTCGCGCCCTTGGCCAATCCGCGTGCCCTGATAGGAAAACCATGAGCCCGATTTCTCAACCAACGAGGCGTTGACACCTAGGTCGAGAAGCTCACCCATTTTTGAAATGCCCTCGCCATACATGATGTCAAATTCAATGACCCGGAATGGCGGCGCCATTTTATTTTTCACCACTTTCACCCGGGTCTGATTTCCAACCACTTCATCTCGGTCCTTAATCGCGCCAATGCGGCGGATATCGAGACGGACAGATGCATAAAACTTCAACGCGTTTCCGCCGCTGGTGGTCTCAGGGTTACCAAACATGACGCCAATTTTAAGACGAATTTGGTTAATGAAAATCACCAAGCAGTTCGATTTCGAAATCGACGAGGTTAGTTTGCGCAATGCTTGGCTCATCAGGCGCGCTTGCAGGCCGACGTGGGTATCCCCCATCTCACCTTCAAGTTCCGCCTTCGGCACCAATGCGGCAACCGAGTCAACCACCAACACATCAACGGCCCCTGAACGCACCAATGTATCGGCAATTTCAAGAGCTTGTTCACCGGCGTCTGGCTGCGAGATGAGCAATTCATCAATATCCACACCAAGCTTGCGCGCATAGCCAGGATCGAGGGCGTGTTCCGCATCGACAAAGGCACATGTGCCGCCTAATTTTTGCGCTTCGGCAACCACATGCAATGCCAGGGTGGTTTTACCCGAGCTTTCCGGCCCATAGATTTCGACAATTCGGCCGCGCGGCAGACCGCCAATACCAAGGCCAATATCAAGGCCAATCGAGCCTGTTGAGATCGCTTCAATCTCAATACTCGCCCCTTGCTGGCCAAGCCTCATCACCGAGCCCTTACCGAAGGCCCGTTCAATCTGCCCAATTGCCGCTTCAATCGCTTTTGTTTTATCCATGACGCCCTTCTCGACCAATCGCAACTCTGCTGTCGCCATCTTGCCTCTCCTTATTTCATAGCGTCGCCAGCCTGGCAATGCATCGACGCAATAAGCGCCCAAGGGATTGCGCGAAGCCGGTGAAGCGCCTCATTGACCTGCACTTCAAGCTCTTCGATCTTTATTTGATGTAAATGTACACTTTTTGTTCTTATTTACAAGGTATATTCTTGGTTTGTTCCAAAATCAAAATCATCGATTCGTGGGCTGACAAATAGCTAGATATGGATAGGAAGGCGTTATCTCGCAACGATTCGCGCGGGACAAAATGCAAGTTCTGGTTTCGTACTCAAAAAATTTAGATCATTAACGCTTCAGCGACATGATATAGCTGATCACCTCGGCCACGGCCTTGTAATGCTCTGGGGGCACTTCTTGATCAATGTCAACGGTCGCAAAAAGCGCTCGCGCTAAGGGTGGGTTTTCAACGATTGGCACCTTGTTTTCGTTGGCAATCTCCCGAATCCTCAAGGCCACATCATCCCCACCTTTGGCGATAACCACCGGGGCCGCCATGCTGTCACCATCGTATTTCATGGCGACCGCAAAATGGGTTGGGTTGGTGACCACAACATCAGCGGTTGGTACCGCCGCCATCATCCGCTGGCGGCCTTTTTCTGCTCGAATTTGCCGCAGTTTGGCGCGCACATGTGGATCGCCCTCAGACTGCTTAAATTCATCTTTGATATCCTGCACCGACATCCGCATTTGCTTCATAAACTCATATCGCTGGTAGGTATAATCAGCGATTGCAAAGACCGACAACAAGATCAAAACCCCGCCCATCAGGCGAATGATTAGAAATAAAATCTCGCCCAGCAGGTCCATCGGCTCCATCTGCACGAGCACACCAAAACGATCAAATTCTGGGCGCAGCAGGATATAGGCAACCGCGCCCACCAAAGTCATCTTGACAACCCCTTTGACCAGCTCAACCACCGATTTCAGGGAAAATAGGCGTTTAAAGCCAGCTATTGGAGAGATTCGGCTAAGCTGCGGTTGCAATGGGTGGCCGGAAATCAAAAAGCCGCTTTGCGCCAAACTGGCACTGGCAGCAACAAACATGATCAAGGCAAAGACAGGCCCAACAGTCATCAACGCAGCCATTAAAAGATCGCTAAATACGGCTGCAACTGAGGCCTTATCGATGGGCAGAACGGCCGCCCGCTCGACCAGGCCGCGCGAAATGCGGAAGACTGGCTGCACCAAATAGGGGCTAAACAGCACCACTGCCCCGCCACACAGGAGGACCGCAAAACTCGCAACTTCGCGCGACGTCGCGACTTGCCCCTTTTTACGCCCTTCTTCCAGTTTCTTCGGGGTCGGCTCTTCTGTTTTCTGGGACTCGTCCTGACCGTCAGACATCAACGCTCACCCTGGCAACATAAAAAATGCCGCATTCTCGGCAAAATAATTCAAAAACACTTCCATCATGGCCATTAAGATCGCCGATAACATAAACACCCCCACAGCAATCTGCACCGGCAAGCCCACAAAAAAGATCTGCATTTGCGGCATTAACCGGGCGACGATCCCAAGGGCAACGAAAAATAACAAGCTAAAAATCAAAAACGGTGCCGATAGTTGAACGGCAATTTTGAAGCTTTTTGCCACCAGCAAGGTAATCGCCTCACCCATGTCGTTCAATGGCAATGGCTGTCCCGGCTGAAATGATTGATAGCTATCGACCATTGCTGTGATCATCAGGTGGTGCAGGTTGGTCACGAAGATCATCAAAATGCCCAACATTGTCAGGATCAAACCTGGCAAGGTTGCTTGGCTGGCACTGCTGGGATTGAAGACTTGGGCGCTCGCCAAGCCGATGGAAAATGAAATGATCCGGCCAGCCGTATCCAGGGTTAGCAGCAAAATCCGCGCAATCAGCCCCAAGTATAGGCCAATCACCAGTTCACTTATCATCAACAATAATAAAGCCCCCGCTGACGGCGGTTCGGCTGGCAGAAGGTTTTCAACGACGGGCGCAATCACCAAAGTCAGGGCGAGGCCAAAAAACAGCCGGACCCGGGTTGTCACATAGGTCTCGCCAATGCCTGGCATCAACATGACAATCGCACCGGTACGCACAAAGACCAGAAGAAAGATAAAAACTTGGGTTGGCAGATATTGCTCAAGTGCCACAACAAGCGCCTTTTATGACGCGCTTTGAAGCGTCATCCAAGACCGATGATACGGTCAGTTAGCGAGGAAACAAAAGCTGTGAGTTGCGCCAGCATAAAGGGCGCAAAGGTTAACAGTGCCAAGAAAACAACCAAAATTTTCGGCACAAAAACCAGGGTCATTTCTTGTAATTGTGTGAGCGCTTGAAACAGCGAAATCAGCAAGCCTGTCATCAGCGCAATGCCCATAATCGGCCCGCTGACCATCAAGATTGTTTGCATTGCCTCACGGCCAACTGCAATCGCCTCAACCTCATTCACCCGGCAATTCCTTCCCCAATTGCAACGGCCGCAATCGCAACAGCGCCAATGACAACGGCAAATACTGCCCAGCAGCGTAAACCACTTCTGGCAGCGGTGCCCGTTATCATATGCGGCCTTACGTTGCGCTTAGATCGGCATCCGCGCAATTTCTTGATACGCAGCCACCATTTTGTCGCGCAACGTGGTCACGGTCTTCAACGTCATCTCGGCATCATTTACGGCAGCAACAACATCCGCCAGCTCTGCGGTGCCGGCAATGCCTTGCTTGCTCATCTCTTCGCCGCGCTGCAAGCTTTCAATGGCAGAGGCCCCTGCATCCTGCATGAATTCTGCAAAGTTTCCGCCCCCTGCGGCGGCACTGCCGCCCATTGAAGCAGCGGGCGCGATGTTGGCGAAATCGCCGATGCGTGAAACCATAATAACGTCTCCGAAATCACTTATGTATAATACTTACGCAATAACATATTTTATCTATAAAAGCCAAATACCCTAAAAGCCCCCCGTTAATCACGCAATAAATCAATGGTGCGCATAAGCATCATGCGGGAATTTTCAATAACAGAAACATTTGCCTCGTAGCTGCGTTGTGCCTCACGCATGTCTGATACCTCGATCAAAGCATTCACATTCGGCGTTTTCACATAGCCATTTTCATCCGCCATTGGATGGTGCGGTTGATGGGTGATTTTAAAGTCGCTCATATCTTTTGAGACGCTGGAAAGTTTCACGAGATTGGCGTCTGCATTGCGGTCCATGTAATTCTTAAAGGTCACAACCTTGCGCCGGTATGGGTCATCCCCTGGCGCCGTGCCTGTGGAATTAACATTCGCGATATTCTCAGAGATGACGCGGATACGGGCGCTCTGGGCTTTCATCCCCGATGCCGAAATCATCATTGCACTGTTAAGATCCATGACCTGTCCTCACTCAAAAAATTGTCGCTTACCGGTTATTGCTCGCAAGCGCCATCCGCAGCATACCTAATTGTTTTTTATAAATATTTGTCGTCAGCTGATATTGCACATTGGTGTTTGAGAGGTTCATCAATTGCTCTTCTAAAATGACGCCATTACCGTTTGCGCTGACTTCATACGGCTGTCGATTTGTGGTGGTGCCAACCCTTTGAGCTGCACTCCCCGCCGCGGTCATGTGTTTCGCCGACGTCCGCATCATGGTGCCAGCAGACCCGGCGCGGGCATTCAACACTTTCTTAAAGTCCAAAGCTTTCAGATCTTTGGCGAGAAAATTAGGCGTATCCGCATTGGCAATATTTCCAGCAAGGACGACCTGGCGCTGCGCCAACCAACCGAGCTTACCGCGGGCCATTTGCAGCACTGATAAATTTGAAACACCCATTTCTTCCTCCATCATGACGATAACATCGCATCGTTTGGATATGTCCAAGCAAGTCGCGTGCCAGTTTAAATATGTTTTCTAACTTTTGGCCAAAAGCGTCATTTCACAGACGGCGGTCAGCCTGTTAAACTATTTATACTAAATCGAATGTTAGGGCAGAATGACGCTTATGGTGGAGCCTCCGATAAATAGCGACGAGATCGCTGCACAAAAGCAGCTGCGCGACATTTCGGCGAGCGTGCATGCAGCGCAAGAAGCTGTTACCGCTGGCAAAGCCGTCACCTTAGAGACCCTCAGCGCTGACATTGACCGGTTTTGTCATCAGGTACCGAACCTATCACCACCGCTGGCACGACGTTTGCTGCCAGCCATTGAAACGATTTTGGCCACGCTTGATCAGCTGCAAACACAACTGCAAGCGCGCAGCGGCAGTTTAAACAGCGATAATGGTGCGGTCCGCCAACGCGCCACAAATGCCTATCAGCGGCGACGGGACTAGCGATATGGAAATTGAAAGCTATCTGCGGTTCTTTTTAGCGCTTGGGGTGACCGGCGGTTTGATCATGGTCTTCTATGTTGGCCTGCGGCGATATCTGATGGGCCGCTCCTGGGCTGGTGGCGGCCGGGGGCGCCGCCTCAAGATCGTCGAAGTGGTGGCCGTTGATAGCCGTCGGCGGGCTGTCTTGCTGCGCCGAGACAATGTCGAACATTTGATCGTCATCGGCGGCCAGAATGATCTACTGGTTGAAGGCGGGATCGAGACGAAAGATCCAGACGCTTTTACACTGCCGCGTCCGGCCCAAGGAGCCTCGTCATGACTGCCTGGCCCGTCCAAACCTCTCGCAGCTCCCGTCAGTCAATGCCGCCGCGTCCCGGGAGAAACCGCAAGGCTCTCTGGATCATCTTGATCACAGTGCTCATTGGCGCGGTTATCAGCGTGGCAACGGCCCCGGTGATGGCGCAGTCCTTGAACCTCGACCTGGGCGATGGTGGCACCTCGTCAACGGCGCGGATCATCCAATTGGTCGCCATGGTGACGATCCTGTCGCTCGCCCCCGGAATTCTGGTAATGGTGACATCCTTTACGCGCATTGTTGTGGTGCTCTCGCTATTGCGGACCGCTCTTGGAACGCAACAGTCACCTCCAAACGTGGTGATGATCTCACTCGCTCTGTTTTTGAGTAGTTTTATCATGGCCCCGACGTTGACCGAGGCCTGGCAAAATGGTGTTGAGCCATTATTGGAAAATAGAATTGATGAATCTGAGGCCTTTGACGCTGTCAGCGCGCCCTTTCGAAAATTCATGCTGGCCCATGTTCGGGATAAAGACCTAGAACTGTTTGAGGGCATTGCCAAAGTCTCCCCCGAACAAACAGGCGCTGAAGCACCGCTGCAAGTTCTGGTACCCGCTTTCATGATCAGTGAATTGCGGCGGGCCTTTGAAATTGGCTTCCTGCTGTACCTGCCATTCGTTGTCATTGACATGATCATTGCCTCTATTTTGATGGCAATGGGCATGATGATGGTGCCGCCCGTGACCATTTCATTGCCGTTTAAACTGATCTTTTTTGTCTTGATCGACGGCTGGTACATGGTCGCAGGTAGTTTGGTGAAAAGCTTTAACGCCGTTTAGCGATCAAGCCGAGACGGGCAACGGGTCTATGACCTGCTCTTGCCATTGGTTTGACCGAGCTGAATGGCTGTGAGGGCCATGGCTGTTGCCGCCTGTGCGGGATCAACCACCGGCATCGATAAAGCGTCCTCAAGGCGGCTGCGATAGCGCGCCATGCCCGCACAGCCCATAACCAAGGCACTGGCCCCGTGTTCATCGCGCAAACGGCTCCCCACATCAACCATGCGGGTAAAGGTGCGGCCCTCATCTGCAAGCTCGGTAACCCCAAGTTCAATGGCCAGATCACCCGCAAATCGGGATTCCAATCCCAGCGACCGGATATAGCGCAAATGGCGCGGAATCGACTTTGATAAGATGGCAACGATTCCGTAACGGGCGCCCAAGCTCATGGCCGACAAAATACCACTTTCCGCAATCCCAAAAACAGGTTTTGCGGTCAATTCCCGCGCGGCAAACAATCCTGGGTCAGAAAAGCAGGCAATGACAAACGCGTCTGCGCGATGCTCATGGGCGTGAATGATGCCGCGCAGTTGAACCGCCACATCATCAACATGCGCTTGGCTTTCAATCCCCGGGGGGCCATCGGGATTGGTCAGGCTTTCAATCTCAGGACCACCGGCCATCCGCAGCGGATCAAGGGCCGCATCCATAGCCGCCGTGACGGTTTCGCTGGAGTTTGGATTAATCACCAGAATCCGGGACATGTCATTCTTCCTTTGGTCCGTGTCGCTATGGTTTCGGGGCTGTGCCGATTACGCCAAGGCTTTTGACGCCACTTCAAAGGTATCACGGGACAGACCCTCGCGGCTCATGATCTCCGTCAAGGCCGCCCGCATCTGGTCTTGACGGCTGTCATCAAATCGCCGCCAACGCGCCATGACCCCGGCCAAACGGGCCGCCAATTGTGGGTTTTTCGGGTCCAAATCCAGAATTTGACGGCTAAGAAATGCATAACCACTGCCATCGGCAGCGTGAAAATAAACCGGATTACTGCGCACAAAAGCGCCAATTAATGCCCGCACGCGATTTGGATTACCGACATCAAATCGCGGGTGCTGCATTAACGCCTTTACCCGCCCCAAAACGCCCGGCAAGGGGCTACCTGCCTCGAGCGCCAACCATTTGTCAAAGACCAGCTCGACGTCTTGCCAGCGATCATGAAAGGCATCTAAAGCGTCGCGCCGCTGCGGGCAATCGACCGCGCTGAGCGCTGCCAGTGCCGCCAAAACAGTGGTCATGGTGCCGTTTACGTCTGCTGCCGCGGCGGCAAGGTCGATTGCTGCGTCAGTGCCGCTCGCAACCAAATAACCAAGCGCGTTATTCGCCAAGGCACGGGTTGCCATTGCGGGTGCAGATAAATCATCTGCTGCATGGGCATCACGCATCACTGGATACAGGCGATTTAAAGATTCCCCAAGCTGAGAGCCGATTTGCTGGCGCAAACTGCGGCGCGCCTGATCAACCCCATCCACGTCATAGACCGGCAACGCATCGCCAATTTCAATCGCTGCCGGCAGCACAATCGCCCGCGCCCGAAAGCCCGCATCAACGTTGTCATCTTCAAGGATCGCGCCGATCGCAGTAATCAGTTGTTCTGTTGCCGCAGGACGCCCGGCGACCATATCCAACAGCACCCTCAAGGCCAATTCCTGACCCGCATCCCAGCGTGCCACAGGATCGCTATCATGGGCCATCAAAAAGCCCAGCTCATCGAGGTCACGGTCAATGGTTAACCGGACCGGCGCTGAGAAATCTCGCAGCAATGACGGCACCGGCAGCGGGGCAATATTTTTGAAGATGAATTCTTGGTGATCTTCGGTCACATCTAACACCCGCGTCGTCATGGCCGGTTCTTCGGCTGACACCGCATCGCTTTGCAAAACCAACGGCAGATCCTTGCCGTCCGGCCCAATCAGACCAACAGCCAAGGGGATATGCATCGCCACCTTGTTATCTTGTCCCGGAGTCGCGGCAAGGGTTTGCGTGACGGCCAAGCGCGCTGTTTGCGCCGCGGCGTCATGGTGTAATTGCACCTTAATGCTCGGTGTCCCTGCCTGGTCGTACCAGCGCTTGAACTGGCTCAGATCAAGGTTATTGGCCTCTGCCATGCAGGCCACAAAATCGTCGGTCGTCACCGCTTGGCCATCATGCCGGCGAATATACAGATCCATGCCTTTGCGGAAACCGTCCCGGCCAACCAAGGTGGCCATCATGCGCACCACTTCAGCGCCTTTTTCATAGACGGTTAACGTGTAAAAATTATTGATTTCAATATAGCTGTCCGGGCGCACGGGGTGGGCCATCGGGCCAGCGTCTTCTGGAAATTGCGCGCGCCGCAAACGTTCTACCGCTTGAATACGGTTGACCGCCCGCGAGCCCATATCGCTGGAAAACTCCTGGTCCCGGTAAACCGTCAGCCCCTCTTTCAAACTGAGCTGGAACCAATCGCGGCAGGTCACGCGATTTCCTGTCCAATTATGAAAATATTCATGGCCAACGACGGCTTCGATATTTTGAAAGTCGGTATCGGTTGCAGTGTCAACGTCAGCCAGAATATAGGCACTGTTGAAGATATTGAGCCCCTTATTTTCCATTGCCCCCATGTTGAAATGACTGACCGCAACAATCATAAATCGGTCCAGATCATATTCCAGCCCATAGGTTTGTTCATCCCACACCATGGATCGTTTCAGGGCATCCATGGCATAGCGCGCTTTATCAACCTGGCCTTTTTCGACATAGATTTGCAGCGCCACTCCCCGCCCAGAAGCAGTTGTAAAGTGATCATCAAGATGATCAAGGTCGCCTGCCACCAAGGCAAACAAATACGCTGGCTTGGCAAACGGGTCCTGCCATTCTGCAAAATGCCGACCGCCCTCAAGATCGCCCTCGGCAGATAAATTGCCATTCGATAACAGCTTTGGATACAGCGTCTTATCTGCCTCTATGCGCACCTGGAAGGTGGTCATCACGTCAGGCCGGTCTGGGAAATAGGTAATCCGGCGAAAGCCTTCAGCCTCGCATTGCGTGCAATACATGCCGTGCGAGACATATAAGCCTTCAAGCGCCGTATTTGCAGCCGGATCAAAGCGGCTAACCACCTGATAGTGAAACCGCTCCCCTGGATCAGGCAGGCTTAAAACCTCATCATCATGCGCCCAATCTTGTGCACTTAGAGCGACACCATTCACCTGAAAGGACAGGATTTCTTGATCTCGGCCGTTCACCACCAAAGGCAAATCACTGCCTTTGGCGGCGGGGTTTCGGTGTCCATGGACATTGGCGGTCACTGTCGTCTGTCCCGCTTCCAGAACAAACGTCAACGCCAGACTGTCAATCAGGTGATTGGGGGGGTGATAATCACGCAGACGGATCACATTTGGCGCAGCAGCGGGACTCGACATATCAAATGTCCTTCACAGAAAACAGGTTAATTGGGGTCTTCACCCAACTCAGCAGGCAATTCAACCCCTGTTTGGCGCGAGATGATACCGTAATGCTCAATCCGGCGATGCTTGGCATAGTTAAAGACGGTCTCTTTGCCCATGCGGGCCAGATCAAGATCACACATCGCTGTGATTAACTCGTCATCCAGCGTGCTTGCTTGCGCCAGGATCTCACCTGACGGCTGAATGATACAAGACCCACCGATGAGCATGCAGCCATCCTCAATCCCTGCCTTTGCGACCCCAACAACAAAGCTGGAATTTTGATAGGCACTTGCTTGCATCACCAGGTGGTTGTGAAACATTCGCAAATGATTAGGTTCTGGCGCCGAGGTGTTCACATCCGGGGTATTGTAGCCAAGCATAATAAGCTCTGCGCCCTTTAAGCTCATTACCCGATAGGTTTCTGGCCAGCGGCGGTCATTACAAATGGCCATGCCCATAACGCCGTTCTTACACCGCCAAACAGGGAACCCAAGGTCGCCGGGTTCAAAGTAACGTTTTTCGAGGTGCTGGAACGGGCGCTTTGGGTCATATTCGGAATGCCCCGGCAGGTGGATTTTTCGGTATTTACCGATGATTTCACCGCCATCGACCAGAATAGATGTGTTGAAGCGATGGCCGTCCGGGGTTTTCTCAGCATAGCCAAGATAGAACGCAATATCAGCTGCTTTGGCAGCGTCAAACAAGGGTTGCAATGCTGGCCCTGGCATCTCGGTCTCGAAATGATGGTCCATCGCCGCGATGTCTTCTTCATAATAGCGCGGGAAAAAAGTTGTCAGCGCCAATTCAGGGAAAACCACCAAATTACAGCCGCGGTCTTTTGATTGTTTCAATAGGTCAATCATCCGCGCGACGGTGCTTTCGCGGGTTTCATCAGGCGCAATCGGCCCCATTTGAGCGGCACCAACATGGACCATACGTGTCATCTTTTTCTCCCATCGGCCGATATGTCCCGGCCATTGATCATCATATCGTGAAGGTTAAAATTAAAATCCCTTGCCCAGCAGGCACCTACCAACCGTCGAATTGACCTGTTGTTGGCGTGAAGCCATGGATTGGCCGGCCAAGTGGCTTGGCCATTTCTGGCGGCGCACACGGCACAAAGCGGCCATTGCCCGCAGGCGCGATCACTTCATCCTCGCGGAACACTGTTTCGCCGCGCACCAATACTTCTACCGGCCAACCTGTGACCTCACGGCCTTCATAGGGCGTGTAGTCCATATTATCATGCAGCATGTCGATCGAGACGGTGCGGGTTAATTCTGGATCCCAAAGCGCAATATCGGCATCACTGCCCACCGCGATAGTGCCTTTCTTGGGATAAACGCCGTACATTTTGGCGGCATTTGTTGAGGCCAACTCCACAAACCGATTGAGGCTTAACCGGCCTGTTTTGACGCCCTCACTAAACAGCATGGGCAGGCGAATTTCCAAACCGGGAACCCCGTTGGCAACCTTTTTAAAGCTCGCTGTGGCCTCATCAAAACCGCCAACAAACTTGCCCTTCGGGGAATCAAATCGATAGGCTGCATGGTCAGACGAAAACACTTGGAAAGTGCCGTCGGTCAGGCCATTCCAGACATATTCCTGATTAGCCTTATCGCGCGGCGGCGGGCTGCACATGCATTTTGCGCCTTCCCAGCCGGAATTAATCAAATCATCTTCGGTGAGGAACAGATATTGCGGGCAGGTTTCGCCATAAACACGCAAGCCGCGGCCGCGCGCGCGGCGAATAGCTTCGATCGCCTCGCGGGCTGACACATGCACAAGCAGCAGCGGCACGTCAATCACCTCAGACAGGGTAATGGCCCGCGAGGTCGCTTCTGATTCCGCCACATCGGCATGGGCCACACGATGGAATTCTGGGCGATTATGGCCTGCTGCCAACAACTTTTCTGTCAGATAGGCAATGACGTCATGATTTTCCGCGTGCACCATGGTCAGCGCCCCTTCGCGCCGGGCTGTTTCCATCACGGCCAAGGTTTCACGGTCATTCAGTTTTAAACTGTCATAGGTCAAATAAATCTTAAAAGAGGTATACCCATCCTTAATCAAGGCAGGCAGTTCTTGGCCAAGCACGGCCTCGGTTGGATCAGAGATAATCAAATGAAAGGCGTAATCAGACAAGGCTTTGCCATCCGCGAGCTGATGATAATCTTCGACCGCCTGACGCAGTGATTGGCCCTTGAATTGGGCGGCAAAGGGCATCAACATGGTGGTCCCGCCAGCAATTCCAGAACGGGTACCACTTTCCCAATTATCGGCCGTGTAGGCACCAGACGATGACAGCTGATCAATATGACAATGGCTGTCAATGCCCCCGGGCATGACCAACAGCCCGCCGGCATCAATGATGCGACTTGCATCGCTTAGGTTTTCCCCCAAAACCGCCACACGGCCGTCCCGCACGCCAACATCACAGCGCACCGTATCGCCAGCTGTCACCACGGTGCCGCCGCGTATCACCAGATCAAACTCAGGCATTCAGGGTCCCCTTTGAGAAATAAATTAAATTTAATCGCGCATGCTGCCGCGTCAGGTGCCGCACACACACCGCTTTAATCTTATGCCGAAATCGCAGCGTGCCACAATCACCAGCGTCATATTAGCGCCATAGCCGAATTACGCCAATGCAAGAGATTGCCATCAGCGCCTGCAAACATTGAGAAAGCCCGCGCCGCCGCAGCAGCAACAAAGCGCCGCGCGGCTGACTTGACAAAACCCATAAAATACTGAGAATCAAGGCGTGATTTGGCATTTTTTATATTCCGTTGAATTGGGGGTAACCGTGACGAAATCAGGACTGTCGCGGGCTGTAGCTGTAGGACTGTTTGCAGGTCTTTTAACTGGCTGTAGCCAAGCGAATTTAGCGCTTGAAAATGTCTTCAGTTTTGGCAGCAATGACGAGCTTGCTGCTGCTGAGAAGATGCCCCCCGCAGAAATGCCGGTTTATGCGCCTGAAGATACCTATGTTTTCAAGGTTGGCGAAAACCTGATTGAAGAAAAGGTTGTTTCAGTATCCCCTGATCGGGTCGTTTGGACCAATGATCGTGGCCTGATTTGGACCGTTGGCCGTGAGGTCGTCACCCCCGCGCTTTCGTGGAGCGCGAATGCCGAATTGGGACGCGGCCGGCAAACAATTATCGGCTCACCGTCACAGTTATTTCCGCTCGAAACAGGCAATACCGTGAGTTTTGGCGTCCGCGGCAGTTCAGAAAACCTGCCCAATGGCTGGCAAGAGACACAAGTCTGTGAGGTCGGCCCGCAGGAAATGGTTGCCGTCGCCGCAGGTGATTTTCGAACCTTCAAAATCATCTGCCAGCGCGAAGACCATGTGGATATTATCTACTATGCGCCACAGATTCAGCATTATGCGTTGCGAATCCGGCGTCATGACACCACTGAAGATCGCAAAGAATTGGTCTCTTTTCGGCTGAATGAAATGCCTGAAACAGCG
>JBELLC010000013.1:23111-37774 GCA_042088965.1 Nisaea sp.
CGTCAGAAAACACCTCAGAGGGCATGTCGGATGGTAAATATGGTGTTCACTTGGCGTCATACCGCAGCGACCGCGGTGCCAAGCGAGGATGGAAAGTCCTGAAAGCAAAATTCAAAACGGAGTTGATGGATAAGGTCATGGTGATCCGTGCCTTTGATAGTGGCAATAACAAAGGAACATTCCAGCGACTGATCGCCGGATACTTTGAAAGTCGGGCGTCTGCGACGGCGTTTTGTAAAGCCCTCAAACTAAAGCGACAGTTCTGTTCACCAGTGCGTGCCCGTCCCTAAAACGCGGGCGGGACGTGCAATAAACATCAATCCCGGCGCAGGCCACGGATGGCCGCCACAATTAATAAAATTCCGCTACAGCCAATGAAATAGGCGATCAATCCATAGCTTTTATGAGCATCAATCGCTACGCCAGCGATTGGGTTACCGGCAAGATTGCCCCATTCCATCACAACAATGAAGGTGGCGTTGACCAGGGTAATTTGGCCCGCCTTGAACCGGTCCCCCATCATGGCTAACGCAATTGTGTAGCTGCCCCAGACCGCCCCACCCCAAAAGAACAAGACAATCGAAAGCGCCAAAAGGTGACCGAGTAAAAACGGGATAAGCAGCGGCAATGCGGTCATCAATATTGCGATAACAATCATCATGGCGCGGCGATTAAACCGATCTAAAAGAGAGCCTAAAGGCAGTTGTAAAGCGATGTTACCGGCAGTGAATATGGTAAGCCCGAGCGCCGCAACACCATCAGCGAAGCCAAACCGCGCGCCATAAATCGGCAGAAAATTAAAAATCCCGGCGTCCAGAAGACCTTGGACCAGGGCAGCGGCAAAAATCGTTGGCGCGATCCAGATGAAGCCCATGGCCCCGATATGGCTGTCAATTTTAAGATTTGGGGCCCCACGTTTTGCCATCCACACAGGGCCCGCAGACGCGAGAACCATGATCGCCAGGATTGCAAATGGCGCGACACCATCGCGCCCCGTAAAGAATAAAATCACAGGGCCCAGCATAAATCCTGCGGCCAACGCCAGCGCATAATAGGACATGACACGGCCACGGTTGACATCATTGACAGCAGCATTCAACCACGCTTCGCCAATCACCCAGGGCAGTGCCAGCAATAACCCAAAGCAAAATCGCAGTACAAACCACAGCAGTATATTTTCGGTAACGCCAAAAAGCAGTAAAATCACGGCGCTGAGGGTGATGCCAAAGACCATCGCGGAAACCGCATTACAGCGGCGCAGTAAAAGCGGCACCCAAAGCGCCCCGGTAATCGCCCCCACCGGTGCCATCGCCGCGTTAAAGCCAATCAACAGCGATGAAACCTGCCGCGATTCCAAGCTGAGGGCCAAAAGAGGTGCCATTCCACCAAGCCCGACCCCGACGATAAGCGACGAAAAAATAACCGCAACCAATCCCCAACGCGTTGTCGACGTCTGAGGTCCTGCACGATCTGCGCTCATGTTTTCAAGACAGTCATGGCAGCCTTCATGGATAGGCGCAATTATCAGACGTAACGTTTACAAAGCCACGTTTCCCCGCCTGAATTTGAAAGCGAAATTCTCGATTCCCCAGGACCAGACTATGGGTTAGCGGCAGAATACCCTCGCGGAACACCTCCGCCTCACCAATCGTTGCAAACGCCAGTTGGATCGGTTGGCTCGGATCAAACCACGCTTGTGGCCGGCCATCATCCGTGCGGGCCGATTGCCCGCTGCCGGTGATGGTGAGGGTATCACTCTCAAAGCTTGCAGCTGATCTAGGACCAACACTGACAGGCGTTCGGATCAGAAACCGCCGGGTTTCCGCCGCTACGCATTCGCGTTCCCGGCGCGCGGTTTCAATTAAAAATCGTAACCGATCAAGACCGAGGCCATCTGCCAACCGCGCCTGCATCAGGTCAAATAGCGCACGCTCAGTGCCTTGCGGAACTTCTTCCGCATAGCGTTCCTGCAGAAGCCGAGACTGCTCTTTGGTATTACGAACTTCCAGGGCTTGATTGGCAACCCGTTGCGCCATATCCGCCAAACGGCCTTCCATTTCATACAGAATTTGCTCGTGCTGGCGCTTTTGCGCTTGCAAGTCTTCAACACCAACTTGGTAAGCTATCGCGCCAATTGCAACACAGACCCCCAGCGTCACAATCAATCGAAAAATACGTCCAAATAACTGTCGACGGTAACGTCGCTCGGTATCATACATGCTCATCTCGTCTGATTTCCCAGAACGGCCATAACGATGGCAATCACACCACAAATAACAATCCGTCAATGCCGCACCGCAAAACACTTGGCCTTAGATTTGGTGTTGTTGACGACGACGACCGTCAGCGGCTCGTTTTAATCGATGTAAACACGGTTGTCATCGACACAAGCATCAGCCCAGAAATAACAAAAAACACCATTTGCGGCGCCCCAATATCAAGCAGATAAGCAAAGATAATAGGGCCGACGACACTGCCGAGGTTTAGACCTGTAGAGACAAAGCCAAAGACCTTTCCCATCGAGCCTTCCGGCGTCACCGCCCGCACCATCATATCACGGGACGGCATGATCAGGCCATGCATCGTCCCCTGAATCGCAAACAATGTGATCAGCAGCATTGCAGGCAACGCCATGACCGCAATTATGAACATTAAAATTGAGGTGACCAAAAAACAGCTTGCGGCCACCAGATTATGACGATGGGTTCGATCCGCGATATAGCCCCCCAGTAAAATCCCCCCTGCTGTAAAAGCGAGATAAATCGTGAGCGCTGTATTGGCGATCACCAGATCAATGCCATAGAGCAAGTTCAGACCAGCAACAGAGAAATTATTTATACCGTTCGATAACAACGCCAGCATTGCAAAAAAAGCAAAACAAACCAGAACCGGTGTGGAGGTGAGCAATTTCCAAGCTGCTTGTGAGCTTGCTTTTTTGTCAACGCTTTGGGGGGCTTTTCGTGCCTCGCGCAAGTAATCTCGATAGTAAACTAACGCCGCGGCAGCCAATAAGCCGCTGGCACCAATGATTGCCAAACCAGTTTGCCATCCAAAAGTTTCCGCCAGTAAAATAATCGTAAACGGGGCAACCGCAAAGCCGAGATAACCGCTAAAGGTATGCAGGCTGAAGGCACGTCCCATACGTTCTGGGCGCACCGAAGCTGACAGAATCGCATAATCTGCGGGGTGATAGACACCATTGGCGATACCAGCCACCAAATAAGCTGCAAATAAGACCCAGTAATCGGACCAAAAGCCCATCAGCACGAAGCAAAGGGATTCGACAACCAAACCAATAATTAGAATTTTACGGGCGCCAAATCGATCCACCAAAAATCCAATCGGCAACTGCGAAACAGCCGAGGTAACGGCGAATCCTGTGAGGATAAAACCGAGTTCTAGATAACTGACCTGCAGATCATCCCGGATCAGCGGAAACAGAGGCGGCAAGAGCAGAATAAAAAGATGGCTATAGAAATGCGCAACACCAATGGTCGCCACAACCTTAAGATCATTTGCAGGCTCCGGTGAGGCTGGTGCTCGTCTCGGGCTTTGTGACGCCTTTTCAATGCGAGGGGTATTTACCGCTGTCATAATTCATGTTGGCCTAGGAAAGGGGGATCAACATCGCTGGTTGACCGCGTGGGGTCAAGCGGTTCTCAAAAGTCGTCAATCTGTCTATAAGAGAAGAAACCAATCGCAATCGTCGACGTTCAATGGCGACAACACGTTTAACACAGCGCGGCATCGCGACCGTTATCTAAAGGCGACGCTGGAAAATGGCTCGAAATCTGCAAAAACAGACAAACGAAAATCGTGCCTGGCAACGCATGCTCAGTGGCCGCCGGTTAAACTTGCTCGACCCTTCACCGATGGATATCGAGATTACCGACATTGCCCATGGCTTGGCACGGGTTGCGCGTTGGAATGGTCAGACAGCGGGGGATTGGGCGCTTTCCGTTGCCCAACATTCCATCCTGGTTGAACAAATCATTCAAACAACAGCCCCTAAACTTGACCTGAAATGGCGCCGGGCGGCCTTGTTACATGACGCCCCTGAATATGTCATTGGCGATATGATTACCCCCTTTAAAGCGGTGATTGGCCCGGCCTATCGGACCATCGAAAACCGCCTTCAAGAGGCCATTCACTTGCGTTTCGGACTGCCTGCGAAATTGCCCGAGCGGATTGCCAAAACCATCAAACGCGCAGACCATATCGCGGCCTATATGGAAGCCACACAATGCGCTGGTTTCTCGCTTGCAGAGGCGGCCACCATTTTTGGCCGCCCACGGCGCGTCCCGGCAATCGAAATTGACCCCTGGCCACCGCGCATGGCAAGCGATAAGTTCTGCGCGCGTTTTGCTGTTTTAGGCGGCAATTAATTGCAGGCTTGGCGAACATCTGCCACAGGCGTAAGCTTTGCCGTCTTTGGGCAGAATTGCTGTTACATCTGGAGAAAACATGAGTGCTCCTGAAATATTAAGCTTAGATGGTGAAATCGTTCCATGGGAACAAGGCACAGTGCATGTCACCTCAGCCGCCTTTAAATATGGCGCAGCGGTTTTTGAGGGCTTACGTGGCTACTGGAATGATGCAGACCAGCAATTATACGTCTTTCGGGTGCCAGAGCATCTGCATCGCTTGGAATACTCACAGCGCTTTCACCGCTTCGACAGCATTTACAATGCCGAAACAGTTAGCGCCCACATGGTGGACCTGCTGCGGGCGATGGATTGCCGCTCAAACGTGCATATCGTGACCACAGCCTATCTGAAAGGCGGGGCGAATCCCGGCGTGACCGGACCGGTTGGGTTGGCCATTACCGCGGTTGAACGCGCCGCCCCTGAATGGGTGGAAAACGGCGTCTCTGCGCAGGTCAGTTCCTGGATGCGCGTGCCTGATCAAGCCATGCCCATGCGGGTCAAAACAACCGCGAATTATAACAACGGGCGGCTGGCATCTTTGCAGGCATCCGCCGATGGTTATGATGCGCCCATCATGTTGAATTCACGTGGCAAATTATCTGAGGGTCCTGGCATGTGTTTTGTCATGATCCGTGATGGCCGCGCCATCATGCCCAGCGTGACAAGTGACATCCTGGAAAGCATCACCCGCGAGACAATCATTCACATTTTGCAAAACGATCTGGCCATCGAGGTAGTTGAACGTGACATTGATCGTTCCGAATTGGTTGCAGCTGAGGAAGCCTTTTTTTGTGGCACCGCCTGGGAAGTCACGCCGATCACCAGCATTGACCGTTTGCTGCTGGGCGACGGCCAACCTGGCCCGCTCACCCGGCAAATCCAAAATCTTTATTTTGGCATCTGCGATGGATCAATACAGCGCCATAACGATTGGCGCTTGGCAATCCATCTTTAAGCCTGGCAAGCCATCTTGACGTCATTGCGACAGTGCTCTGTGAACATCAACAATTTTGCCCAATTATTGGGCAGTCGCATTTTTTTTAACCACTCTGGGCACGCAAAAGCATCACGCCAAACAAGGATTTGACATATTTTTCAACTTACTAAAACGCTTTAGGAATCTGGCATACGGCGTGCAAGCATGGCATAACAGTCGAACATGGGCAACAACGTTGAGTTGGAGAATTCCGATGAAAAAGATCGAGGCGATTATCAAGCCGTTTAAACTCGAAGAGGTCAAAGAAGCGCTTCATGAGGTCGGCATTCAAGGGATTACAGTAACCGAAGCTAAAGGCTTTGGGCGTCAAAAAGGACATACAGAATTATATCGTGGCGCAGAATACGTTGTTGATTTCTTGCCGAAAGTAAAAGTAGAAGTCGTCATGGACGACGGCATGGTTGAGCGGGCTGTGGAAGCAATCCAGCAAGCTGCGCACACCGGTCGTATTGGTGATGGCAAAATTTTTGTCTTGTCGGTTGAAGAAGCAATCCGTATTCGTACCAGCGAAACAGGCGCAGATGCCATTTAAGCTGGGCCGCTAACAGATCTTAGTGTACCTGCGAACCAGCAGAAAACAGCATTCTGAACGCAGGATGTTGTGCGACTTGAAAAACTTTAGAGGGAATGAAAGACATGGCTGATGTGGCTAGTGTGATGAACATGATTAAGGAGAATAACGTTAAATTCGTTGATCTCCGCTTTACCGACCCGCGCGGCAAGATGCAGCATTTGACACAAGCTGTTCGGACGGTAGATGAAGATAGCTTGATTGAAGGTTTTATGTTTGACGGCTCGTCGATTGCGGGGTGGAAAGCGATCAATGAGTCAGACATGACCTTGCGCCCTGATCTGAACACCGCCATCATGGATCCTTTCGCGGCCCAGGCCACCATGACGATCATGTGTGATGTGCTGGAACCATCAACCAATCAAGCTTATGAGCGTTGCCCCCGGTCAACCGCGAAAGCTGCAATCAGCCACATGGACAGCTTGGGCATTGGCGATACGGCATTCTTTGGCCCAGAAGCTGAATTCTTCATTTTCGATGATGTGCGCTTTTCGGCAGACATGCACAAAAGCTACTTTGAAGTCGATTCTTCGGAAGGCCCATACACCAGCGACCGTGAGTTTGAAGATGGCAACCTCGGCCATCGCCCCGGTGTGAAGGGCGGTTACTTCCCTGTTCCTCCCGTTGATTCCGGGCAAGACATCCGTAGCGAAATGCTCGAAGTGATGGAAGAAATGGGCCTGAAGGTGGAAAAACACCATCACGAGGTCGCCCCCTCGCAGCATGAGCTTGGCATTGAGTTTGATACCTTGGTTGAAACTGCCGACAACATGCAGAACTACAAATACGTTGTTCATAATGTTGCCGCTGCCTACGGCAAATCTGCGACCTTCCTGCCAAAGCCGATCGCTGGCGATAATGGCTCTGGAATGCATTGTCACCAGTCAATCTGGCGTGATGGTAAGCCAATGTTTGCCGGCAACGGTTATGCTGATTTGTCGGAAACGGCCCTGTATTATATCGGCGGTATCATCAAACACGCACGCGCCATCAATGCTTTCTCAAACTCAACCACAAACAGCTACAAGCGTTTGGTTCCTGGGTTTGAAGCACCTGTCCTATTGGCCTATTCATCACGGAACCGCTCAGCTTCTTGCCGGATCCCGCATGTGAACAGCCCGAATGGAAAGCGCGTCGAAGTGCGTTTCCCAGATGCTGCGGGTAACCCATACCTGACATTCTCGGCCATGCTGATGGCGGGCCTTGATGGCATTCAAAACAAAATTCATCCTGGCGATCCAATGGACAAAGACCTGTACGACTTGCCAGCAGAAGAGTTGAAAGACGTACCAACGGTCGCGACCAGCTTACGCCAGGCATTGGAATGCCTTGATGCGGATCGTGCCTTCCTGACGGCTGGTGATGTTTTCACCAACGATCAGATCGATGCCTATATTGAATTGAAATTGGAAGAGGTGGTTGCTTTTGAACAGGCCCCACATCCCATCGAATTCAAGATGTATTACTCGTCATAAGACGGCGTCAAATACAGTCCTCAAAGGCCGCGTGGTGACACGCGGCCTTTTTGCTCCTGCTGCGATGGCGGTCGCAGGAATCGGTTGAACTCAGCAACAATTCAGTTTGAAATGATCTCGGGCTTGGTGAAGCACATTCAGTCAGAAGTGCACACCAATTGGTAACGGGGAGTTCAATATGCAAATCACGCAAGTTCTGCGGCGGGCAGTTCAGGTTAACGCCGATGCCGAAGCAACGGTTATGGGGTCTCGGCGACGTAACTATCGCCAATTATATGACCGCGTTGCTCGACTTGCCGGGGCGTTGCGCGCGCTTGGCATCGACAAAGGCGACAGGGTGGCGATTCTGGCGCTGAACAGCGACCGCTACATGGAGTATTTTTTTGCTGTCTGGTGGACCGGGGCCGTCGTCGTGCCATTGAACACCCGCTGGGCAAGCGCCGAACATCACTACGCGCTTGAAGACAGCGGCGCGAAAGCCTTGTTCTACGATCAAAATTTCAGCAGCAGCTTACCTGAACTTGCCACCGCATTGCCAGAAAGCGCCGCTTTCGTTTGTGTCGATGATGGTCCCATGGCAGATGGGGTTCTGGGTCATGATGATCTGATTGATAACCACGCGCCAATTGCCGATGCAGGCTGCCGGGATGAAGACCTGGCCGGAATTTTCTATACGGGCGGCACCACAGGCCGATCAAAAGGGGTGATGCTGAGCCATCGAAACCTTCTTTTCAATGGTTTGAATTCAGAGGCATCAATTGGTTATGGTCCGGTACCGCGTTATTTGCATGCCGCGCCAATGTTCCACATGGCAGACCTGCTGAATATCTTAGCCGTGACCGTGAAAGCGGGTCAGCACAGCTTCCAAGCCTCATTTGATCCCGCTGAGACGTTGCGGATCATGACCGCTGAAAAAGTCACCTTAACCCTATTGGTGCCCACCATGGTAAATATGGTGGTCAACCACAAAGATGCGCATATGGCCGCTGATTTGGCCTGCCGGATCATTTACGGTGCCTCGCCGATGCCTGAAGCGGTTTTGCGGGCCTCCATCGCTAAATTTCCAAAATGGGAATTCATCCAAGCCTATGGGATGACCGAGCTCTCGCCCTTGGCCACCACCATGTCCTGGGCTGAACATGTACTTGACGGACCGCGCGCGGTGCAGCTCAAATCCTGTGGTCGCGCGGTACTTGGCTGTGAGTTAAATATCCTCGACGATAATAATCAGCCGTTGCCTTGCGGCCAGATTGGGCAAATCGCGGTGCGCGGTGACAATGTTATGCAGGGATATTGGAAACGCCCCGATCTCTCTGCCGAGGTGCTGCATGATGGTTGGATGCTCACAGGCGATGCGGCATATATGGATGAAAATGGCTTCGTTTATATCGTTGATCGGGTCAAAGATATGATCATTTCCGGCGGTGAAAACGTCTATTCAGCCGAGGTTGAACAGGCTGTATACACCCATCCCGCTGTGCTGGAATGTGCTGTTATTGGTGTCCCCGATGAAAAATGGGGCGAGCGGGTGCACGCCATTGTTCGCCTGCGTGAGGGCCGTAACGCAGATGAAGCTGACATCATCAACCATTGCCGCTCGCAGATTGGCGGCTATAAATGCCCGCGCAGTGCCAGTTTCACCGACCAACCCTTGCCGTTATCTGGTGCCGGCAAGATTCTGAAAACGGAATTGCGTAAACCGTTTTGGGAAGGTGCTGATCGCAATGTCGGCTAGGGCTGATAACTAGGGCTGATAACTGATCCGATAAATCAGGCCGGCATGGTCATCTGAAATCAGCAGCGCGCCATCTGCCGCCTCTGTAATGTCGACAGGCCGCCCCAGGGTCCGCTGACCCGCAAGCCAGCCTTCGGCAAAAACCTCTTTGCCGATGACTCTGCCGGCCGGATCAAAGCGCAGGCGCATGACCCGGTAACCACTTTTCTCGCTGCGATTCCAAGAGCCATGCTGGGCCACAAACGCATCGCCCTGATAGGCCTTTGGGAACATCTGACCACGGTAGAAATGCACCCCAAGGGCGGCCGCATGAGCGGTAAAGTCAACTACCGGTGCTGTCACCGGGCCAGGCGGCTGGCGGCCCTTAAACCCCCGCAGTGCAATATCATCGCCGCCGCGCCAGGGAAAACCAAAATGCTGTCCCTGATAATCCAAGCGGTTAAATTCATCTGGCGGGATATCATCCCCCATGCCGTCGGCACCGTTATCGGTGAAATAGAATTTGCCTGTTTGCGGCTGCCAATCAAAGCCCACGGAATTGCGCACCCCACGGGCCACAATCACCAGCGCACCGGTCTCCGGATCAATGCGGACAATGGTGCCTTCCAATCCATCCGTCAGGCAAATATTACAGGCCGCCCCCAGGGCCACATAAAGCTGCCCGTCAGGCCCAAATTTCGCATACCGCCAGCCATGGTGGCGTTTATCTGGAAAACCGTCAAAGACAGTTTGCAAACGCGCCATTCTTGGCGTCATCAACGGCGATCTTGGCAAGCGCCATTTCACCAAACGATCTTGTAAGGCAATGAATAAATAACCATTGCGGATAGCCAGTCCGTTTGGGACCGCTAGGCCGTCAGCACGTTTTCTGACCACCTCGGCATAGCCATCACCATCGCCATCCAAAGCGGCATAGATAGCGCTCCCGCGGGAGCCCACGTAGACAATCTGCGTCACCGGATCAATCGCCAATGAGCGCGCCCGCGGTACTTCGGCAAAAACACTTATCTTGAAACCCGCAGGCAGCGTGATGCGGTTTAAAATCTCCGTCGCCTGACCGATGGCGCTGCCAAGGGTTAAAACGGCAATCGGGGCAATCAACGTTAATAACACTCTTTGAAACCGTGACATTTCTGCTCCTTTACGCGATACATGGGCAGGTCTGCTGACCGTTAGCGCTTGTGCAGATCGTATCCGAACCGCTCAGATCAAGCAGGAGAGCAGAATGACAGATAACGCTATCCGAGACAAAATCTGTGCCCTTGGCCAATCAATGTTTGCGCGCGGTCTAACCTTTGGGTCATCTGGCAATATCAGCGTGCGTGTTGACGACGGCTGGTTGATGACCCCCACTGGTGCCACCCTTGGCACGCTGGATCCCGCCCGCTTGTCAAAACTGAACTTGGCGGGTGACTTGGTCTCAGGCGACCCCGCCACCAAAGAGAGTTTCTTGCATCTCACAATGTATCAACAACGGCCAAATGCCGGCGCCGTTGTGCATCTGCACGCAACCCACTCCGTGGCTGTCAGCTGCTTGGACGGGATTGACCCCAACGATGTTCTGCCACCGATCACTGCCTATTATGTCATGCGCATTGGGCAATTACCGCTGGTCCCATATTTCCCCCCCGGGGATATTAATCTGGCCCGTGCAGTGGGTGAAATGGCCTCAAAGCATCATGCGGTGTTGCTGGCCAATCATGGTCCTGTTGTTGCGGGCACATCCCTAGATGACGCCGTGCAAGCAACCGAGGAGTTGGAGGAAACAGCAAAATTATTCCTGATGCTCAAAGATCAAAAAACCCGTTTCCTGACAGCCGAACAAGTAACTGATCTGCGCCAACGCGTTGCAGCCAAAAGCTAACCCGTCAGCCGTCTTCACCTGCTTGGGCGGCGAAGATTGAGCTATACCCCCCTGACCAATCCGGTGGCAGCAAACAGGGGCGTGGGTCATGGGCGGCCCAACGCGCCGCTGTCCCTCGCACAACCGCATAGGTGTGCGACGACGGGTCCGGATGCGCGGTATAGGCTTTCGCATCAGCAGAACTATAACAGTTCAGCAATAACGGCCGGGGTGACGGCGACTTGCTAGACGGTGAGTAATGCAAAGTCCGGCAATTATGGATGGTAATGCTGCCCGCGGGCCCTGTTAAATAGGCCACTTTTGACATATCAATGGCGGCGGCGTCATCAGCACTCAAACATCCGGCCCAATGGCCATCTGCATCATATTGATTATATAGCGGCCCCAAATGACTGCCGGGCATGACAGCAAGCGGGCCATTTTGCATATCCGTATCCGCCAAATAACAGCCGATTGTGAAGACATTGTAATTTGTGTGCGGGAAAAATTGGATGTCTTGATGCCATTTCACACTATCGGTTTCATCAAACCATTTAAAGTTCAGCTTGGCATGATGAAAGACCACATCAGGGCCCGCCAAATCCGCTGCCACATCCGCCATAAGCCCCTGGGCAAATCGCCAATAGGCGTCATGCTGATCATCTGGACGTTTTAAGCGCCGCAGAACTGGATGCTCTCGGCTATGTCCGGGGCCAATATCAAAGACGCGGCCTGACTGCGTTTCTGCCCGGCTGGCATCAACAAAGTCATCGCTTACCGCCACCATTTCAGCCAAAATATCGGCTGGCAAAAAGCTGTCCAAACAGACATAGCCTTCGGCGAAATATTGCGCGCGCTGCTGCTGACTGAGAACCCGTGGCGGTTCGGCCAAAATTTCCTCAGGTGTCATCCCGTGCTCCCTCATAAATCTGTGCGCAAGTTATGATGTCCTGCGTCTGATTTATTATAGAAGCGTTGGCAGCAATTCTGCAATTTCCATATCGGCTGTCATGAAAGGCGCCATCACCCGCTGGCGCGCGTCCTGCCCCAGCGGCGTGCCAGGACGCACCAACGGCATCTCGACAATCTCACCCTTATAAATCTGCCCTTCACCTTCGAAATCAATAATTGTACCGAGACTGGCATGACCTGTTGCCAATAGGGCCAAGCCAATATTACCGCGCCGCGGCGAATGGCAGACCACGCGAACGGCCCCGACCATTTGACCTTTGACCCAGGCAGGCCAAGGATGCTGATTAGGCTTCACCGGGGTGCCATCGAAAACAACCCCAACCAATTGGCGTTGCGGGCCATCGGCCGCGCGCCGGATCAATGCCGCCTTGCCGACAAAATCATCTTCACGATCAAGAGACACAAGTTTTCCAAGACCGACTTCAAACGGGTCGCTGTCGGGCAGGTTGTCAGAACCATAGGACAGCAAACCACTTTCAATACGTTCAATGAAATTTGGGGCGCCAACACCAATGCCGTATGGTTCGCCTGCCGCCGCGACCAGATCCCAAAGTGCATCACCTTGGCCCCCATCACGCAGATAAATCTCAAAGCCGCCTTGTTTCGACCAGCCAGAACGGGCCACCACAACCGGAATGCCATCAATCTCCGCTTCATTAAACCAAAAATACTTTAAATCGCGGATCCATGGGCCAAACAAGGCAACCACCACGTCTTCGGCATAAGGGCCTTGGATTGCCAAAGGGCTGACATCTGGTTCACAGACAGTCACCTCATAGCCGCGCTCAGCGGCAATCGCCCGCACCCATAACAACACATCACTATCGGCAATCGACAGCCAAAAATGGTCTTCTGCCAACGGCAGCAAAACAGGGTCATTTATGATATTGCCTTGATGATCACAAAGGGGCACATAGCGGCCGCGACCAACCACAATCGGACCCAGCTCTCGCGGCGTCAAATAGCGTACTAAGCGTTCTGCATCAGGGCCAGAGATTTCCACCTGGCGTTCGGCGGCAACATCCCACATCGCCACCCCTTGCAACAGACGTTCATATTCCGCTGCCGGATCACCAAAGCCGGTTGGCAAATACATATGATTATAAATCGTGAATTGCGACACCCCCGCTGCAATCGTGCGATCGAAGAAAGGTGACTTGCGAACCCGTGGTCCGAATGTGATGTCAATGCTCATTGGCAATATCCCTGTGCCCGCCGTCAGCTTGACGGCGACCAGAGAAATATCCGAATCGTATTAGCCGAAATATTTTACTTCCGTCGCTCAGGTGGCGAATTCAGACAATTTATACCCCTGAAGAAATAAAAGTGCGGTCAAATCACTATGATCAATACAGAACCGGGCCGCCTCGCGAACCGCTGGCTTGGCCTGAAAGGCAACCCCTAACCCGGCGGTTGTCAGCATTGCCAAATCATTGGCCCCATCCCCAACCGCCAAGGCTGCCATTGGGGCGCAGTTAAGCTGCTGACAAAGTGTGATCAATGCCGTCCGCTTGGCATCTTGCCCCAAGATCGGCAGGCGCACCGTACCGGCAATTTTGCCATCAGCGACATTTAAAACATTGCCGCGGTGGTGATCAAAGCCGACCAGGCCCGCGACATATTCCGTCACGGCCGTAAAACCGCCAGAAACAAGCGCACAATAGCTGCCATTCGCGCGCATGGTGCGCACCAGCGTTTCGGCGCCTGAGGTTAACTGAATGCCTTGGCGCAGATCATCTAGTAACGTCGCGGGCTGGCCAGTAAGGCGGGCGACTCGCGCTTTGAGGGCGTCCTCAAAATCTAATTCACCACGCATTGCTTGAGCGGTGACAGCGGCAATTTCGTCGCCAATACCGATCATCGCCGCCAGATCATCTAGGCTTTCGCCGACAATAATGGTGGAATCCATATCTGCAATCAGCAGCCTACGGCGCTCTGGGCCATCCGGCAGCCAGTTGTGGTCAATGGGATGGCCATCCAGCCGTGCCTTAACAGCCGCCATCACCGCGGCATCGGGAAGCCTCTCCAGGTCAAATTGATGGGCGATACCCTCGGCAAGTGTCGTTTCTGACATCGGCACGCATACGCCCCGCAGCGCTTGAAGCAGCGCAGAGTCGATAAGGGGGCGGCGCGGATCACAGGTCAGGATCAGTGCCGGTGCCATTTTAGGACGCGCGCAGGCTATCAGGCTCTAAGGCCGCTGGTTTCGGCCCACCAGACGCCCAATCAAGCAATTCAACGGTATGCACAACAGGCACATCAGTGCCGGAGCCAAGCTGCATCATGCAACCAATATTGCCGGTTGCGATAATATCGGGGTTGGTGCTGGCAATATTGCCGAGCTTGCGGGCTTTTAATTTCTCTGCCAACTGCGGTTGCAGCAGGTTATAGGTGCCAGCAGACCCACAACACAGATGCCCCTCGGGCACATCAGCAACCGTAAAACCGGCGTCATTGAGCAACTGCTTTGGTAGTTGGGTGATTTTTTGGCCATGCTGCATAGAACAGGCTGAATGATAGGTCACACGGCCGGCATCAACTTCGGTATCAACCTTAAGGTCAAGGCCCGCACATAGCTCTGTCACATCAACGGTCAGGGCGGCCAAAGCTGCTGATTTATCCGCATAGTCAGGGTCAGCTGCC
>JBELLC010000014.1:0-37586 GCA_042088965.1 Nisaea sp.
GACGGAATTTAGAGCCGAAGCTGTCTGCCCGGCCAGCTCGCGCCAGCGTGATGGCGTGGCGGTAGGAAAGGAGACGCGAACTCTCCCCTTTTTAGGGACGGGTTCTTCGCCTGCCAATGACTTTTTCGTGGTCATCCCGTGTCGCGTTGCCAGCCCCACCAGGCCAATATGGCTTCACCCATGATGAGGCGGCGATCATTGGCGTTTAACCAGGGTATCTCTTCGGTAAACAGGGTGGCACAGGCGCGCCAAGAGAGGGGCATTTTGGTAATATCGGTGCCCCAAAAAACCCGCTCAGGTCCAAAGGCGTCAAAAATCTGCCGCAGATAGCCTTGCATGGTAATGAAAGGATATGGTTCGGCCGAATATCCTGGCAAGCCAGTGGCTTTGACCGCAATATTTGGGTATTTTGCCAGGGCCAATAGGGCCGGAATGTGGGCCATGGCGGCGTCATCTTTTAAGGTCGTATTGCCGCCGCGCCCGCCGAGGTGATCAATGGTCAATTTCAAATCTGGGAAGCGCGCCGCAATGCCAGCCAAATCGGCAAATGAGTCTGTCGCCAGCAGCGCAATCGGAACATTTGAGGCCTCAGCGGCAGCCCACAGCCAGTCTAAACGGCCGTCACGGGCCCAGCTGCGATATGGCTCTTTCAGTAATAAAAATCGTAAGCCCAGCATGCCAGGGTGTTGCCGCCAGCTGGCAATTTGGGCCGCGGCGCGGGGGTTTTCCAGTGGCAGCGATCCCATAATCGCAAAGCGCCCTGGATAATCCTGCACCGCAGCGGTTGCCAGCGCGGTTGCGTTTGGATCCCAGCTGGGCGGATGAATAATCGCAGCATCAATACCGTCGCGATCCATCATAGCAATCGCCTCGGCGGCGGTGAATGCGGTGACTTGGCGGTGGGCTTGATTGTCAGGCAAGCCCGCGCCCCAAAGATGGATTTGGGCATCAATGATTTTCACGGCAAAGATCCTTTAAGCGATGTCCGAGCGTGCAGCTTGTCATATTTTGCTGCCCAAGACTTTAACCTTAGCTGATCTTCGAGCGCGTTACAAAACAGCCAAATCTGCTAAACTATCAATGATATTTTGATTAAACCGAGGAGATAGCCCGATGCCCCGCGTTCGTGAATTAGCCGCTGAAGATGTGAAAGACCCAGAAGCACGGGAAATTTACAACCGTTTTGCCCGCGATTATGGGCCTTTTTTGAACCAGGTTAAAGTTTTCGCCCATCGCCCGCCTGCTTTGAAACATATCATGGGGCTACTGCTTGACCTGGCAGATGAGGCGGTCTTGCCAAAGCGCTATTTGGAAATTGCCTTAGTCACGGTTTCAAAGCTGAACGAATGTACGTATTGTGTTGCCCATCATGCGCCGCGCCTAACCGATCAGGGGTTTGACTCCGAGGCGGCTTACGCCATCCTCGATGAGGTTGTCCCTGGCTTTGATGATGTTGACCATCTGGTGCGGGATTTCGCCCGTGATGTGACCGATAATTTCCAATACATGCGCGATGACAGCTTTGACAAATTACGGGCGCATTTCAGCGAAGAACAGATTGTCGAATTAACATTACGCAGCGCGCTTTGCGGGTTTTTCAACCGCTTTAATGATGTGATGCAGCTATCCATTGAAGACAGCGCCATGGTCGAGTTTACCGACAAGGGTGGTAGCGTCGATCGATTGACCGCCGCTGAATAGGGGCCACGCTGATAGTGAATTGACTAATCTCGATAAGGGCTCACCACGGCGGTATCGATGGTGTATCCAGTGTTTGCTAAAATAGTACTGACAGCGGATACGTTGAGCGTGCCTGTCAGCCATATGGGATCGTTTAGGTATTCGACATTTAACCCCGCCGCATGGCGCACATAGACGATCTGGTTGGCAGGCGGGGGGGGAACATGAATGCAGGCACCATGATAGGGGACAAGAAGAAATTCAACAACTTCGCCTTGATCAAAAGACAGCGGTGTCACATAGCCGGCAATTTTAATCTCTTGGCCATCAAGGCCGGCGGCAACATCATTGCCATCGTTCGGCTGTAGGCTGCGGATCATGCCGACACTGGCCAAATAAACGTCCATGGTTGCTTGCGAGCCTTTAAACTCATCCAGGGTTGGCATCCCCTTGAGAGGTGTGTTGCCCACAAACTCAACAGCTTGCGCATTTGCCTGCGGCGGAATGAGATCTTCCCACGTGATCTCTTTGGGGGCCGCTTGGGCGTTGCTGATTGAATATAAAAACAGCACCAGGATGGCCCCGAAACAACGCGATATTTTCATCATATTTATCACCTCTTGCGCGCCGCTTGTCCTTATGTCCGCATGACGAGGCCATCAGACAGCGATAGATAATAGGCCCTGAGCGCAGGCAGAATTGCCGCAATAGTGCCACCAAGAATAATACATAACAGCAAATACAACTCATTTATATTCAGCACATCGAGGTGTAGATAAAGCCCTGTAGCGTTTTCAATCGTCGACTGTCCGGCCCATAGGAACAGATAAACGCTTGCTGTTCCTAAAACCGATCCGGCGATAACAAGCACAACTGCCTCGCTTAACAATAATCCAAATATATGCCACGGCCGGGCGCCAATAGAACGTAAAATCGCCATTTCCCGGCGGCGTTCATTTAACGAGCCCAGCACGGAAATGACCATGCCCAGAATGGCAGTGAAAACCACCATCGCAGAAATCATCAGCAAGGCAATTTCCACATTTTTCAAGATCCGCCAAAGCTGCCCAAAGGCGACACCCGGGAGCACAGCTGAAAGGGCTTCTTCAGGGTAGTTATTTACCCAACGCTGCAAAGAAAACGTCATCATACGCGATTTTAAGCCAATAAAGAGTGCGGTTGCTGACTTTGGGGCGAGGTCCAATTGCCGGACTGCCTCGGCATTTGGCTGGCTGCCTGCGCGCGGTGCTGCGCCACTTTCCCAGCCCACATGAATGGCTTCGATGGCGCGCATTGAGATGTGAATGGTGCGATCTGCAGGGGTGCCTGTGGGCTTCAAGATACCAACAACGCGAAACGGTTTATCGGCGTGATCATTGCCAAAACTCACCCGCCCGGCGCCATGGGAAACAATGATATTGGCCCCCAGATCATAACCAAGGGCTTTAGCCACATGATGGCCGAGCACGGCGTCATAGAGATCGTCAAAGGGTTTTCCCGTGGCAAATTGCAAGGCTTGCTGGCGGCGATAGCGGTAATGCTCAAAATAGGCTTTACTGGTGCCCATGACACGGAAGCCTTTGTGGCTGTCACCAAGGGCAATCGGCACCACCCAAGCCACTTCTGGGCGGGATTTAATATCCTCAACCGTTTCCCACGTTATATTGGCAGTGGCATCACCAATCCGAAAAACCGCGTATAACAAAAGCTGAACCGCGCCAGCGCGGGCACCAATGATTAAGTCAGTGCCAGATATTGTGTTGAGGAAGCCGTTCTTGGTGCCGACGCGGGTTTTCTCCACGCCAAGCATGAGGGTAACGGATAGCGCTATTGCCAAGATTGTCAGCAGCGCCGTCAGCCGCCGGTTCAAAAGGCTGCGCCATGCAAGACGGAAGATAATCAAACCAAATCCTTTGCCACGGGCTGCACGTCAGAGACCTGTTGCAGATCAATAACACGCTCAAATTGACAGGCAATTCGCGGGTCATGGGTGACCATGAGCAGCGCTGCGGCGGTATTTTTTTGTTGGGAAAATAATAACTCAAGAAACGCCCCCTGGCGTTCGGCATCTAGGGCCGATGTCGGCTCATCTGCAATGATCAACTTGGGCGCGCTGACAAAGGCGCGGGCGGCGGCGACTCTTTGTTGTTGACCAACTGACAACTGGGCAACTTTTTGATCGGCCATCTTGGCAACGTCAATGTCCAGGGCGTCGAGGAAATGGCATGCCCGCGCCGTTTTCGCCGCAGGGGTGAGGGTCTTAAATTTGGAGAACTCTAACGCTAAGATCACATTATCCAGGACCGATAAATAGGGCAGCAGGTTAAACTGCTGAAAAATAATGCCAAGATTATCTGCGCGAAATTTATCGCGCTGCTTGGCTGAGAGGCTGGTGAGGGATTGTCCCAAGACATCTATCTGTCCGCGTTCAGGTGTAAGCACCCCTGAAATTAACCCCAGCAATGTAGATTTGCCGGAACCTGACGGCCCCACCAGGGCCGCACGCCCAGCCGCTGCAAGCGACAGCGATGCGATCGCCAGCCGAAAACTGTCCTTTTTCGCGGCAAAGCGAAACACCATATCGCTGATGGTAAGGGCGGGCGCCCCCGCGGTTGCTGTGTCAGTCACCAAAAGCCCCGGTAAGGTCAACCTGGCGCATGTCTTTTTCCACTTCAATGGCGCTTTGGCCTGCCTTGCCAATGGCCTCTACCTCAATCTCTTCAGCGGCGGCGAAGGCATCGAAATAAAGAATCTCAAGCATGGTCATTTTACCTGGATTGGCGCAGGTCATTGACCAGTGCACATGAAAGCCCGCGTGATCATCAGAGGTTTCAAACTCAGCTTCCGCATCGCTGATCGTGCAACCAGCGGCAGCTGGGGTTCGGAAAAGTTGACCGGGGGCTCCCAGGATTTTGAGGGCTGCCGCAATCTGGGCTTTTTGAGCGTCATTTTTAGCGGCATGCTCAAAACCAATAATGTCATTGCCCGGAGCCTCTAATTCAAACTCAAAAGAGGAGCCTTCTTGGGCGATTTTTAGCTCGCTGATGCCATGTGCATGACTGTCGAGTTTACGTTCGCTGGCGACAGTATCGAAGGATACCGATAACGTCAGCATAACCGCACCAAACGTGACATAGGGCATTAATTTTTTAATGTCCAACATAAACAAACACTCCTAACATAATGAAAAAATATAATTATACAATTTAATCAGCGCTGCAAAACGCTCGTATATGAGTGTTCCGTGATCCGGTTTGAGCGATGGCTAGATCACAAAATAACCTGACTACCCCGCAGCATTCCCGCACCTGTATGTTATAATATTACAAAGCGGTGCCGATGCCAGCAAGCGTTTAATTGCGCGATCTCCCTGGCGGCTGTTCACGGCAGGTTTTGACCGGCATGATAGCTGTTAGTAGGCGTCAAATAGCCATCACGTTGCCGGTTTGCGGTTCAGAAAACTAGCAACAACGCCTGCCACCGACATGCCTGCAATAAAGGCAACCACAACCCCCCACGTGGCAGATAGGTAACCATCTGCCAGCCACAACACAAGGCACAGGGTGCCATAGGCAGACTGATTTATGCGCGACGCCAGAAGCGTGCGGGCGGCAAAAACCCGGCCATAGTGGCCATTGAGCATCCACAAATTGGCGCAGAGTGTGGTTGGGAAGCCAAACAGCACCCCGGACCAGAAAGGGGCGAGATAGGGACCAATTGTGGCCACACTGGCAATTACAGTTCCGGCGAGGCCCGAGCGTATCAGCAAAAACCGCCAGCCAGCAGGGGCGGCCACGGTTTTAATGGCTGGCGTGTCTTTCGGCAGTTCTCCCAGCCGCCAAGAGAGCCAGGCAGAGATCATGATCGACAGGCCTGCGATCCAGATCGTCATGTCCCAAAGACTGAGAAACCAGACTGTTGCGGCCCATGCGGTGAGGCCGCCAACAAGTGCTGGTAACAGCGGAACTCGCAACAGCAAGCGGGCTGTCACAGAGGAAAAAATCAGCACTGGACCCGCCACAGCCAAGCCAAACAGCCCTGCTTCTGATAAAAACGCGGCATCCACATCAAAAGACAGGATGAAAAACCCAGGGCCCGCGTTCAGGGGAATGGAAATCAGGACGCCTGTTAACAACGGCCCGAGACGCAGCGCTAAGCGGCCAGCGGACACCATCACAGCGGCGGTTGCTGTGCCTTTCCACAAAATTGAGAATATGGCCGTTAGCAGGCCACTGCTCAACATTTAGATATCGGCACAACCGCCCCCACTGGCAGGGTTTGCCAGGTATTGGGCAGCGTATTAAAGGCGCGGAGACAGATGAGAGTGATGAGCATGCAGGGTGAGCTTAATAAAAATTCCGAGGGTCAAGGGCGCTGCGTTCAGGCGTCTTTCAGAAGGCGGTCGCCAGGGCTTCGGCAGGTGCCGACGCTGCGCAAAGTATTGAGCTTTGTGATCGCGTATGTCCAGTCTGTTTGTCAGTTCTTAATCAGGCCAATGCGGACAATTTTGGTTTTGAGCTGCGGGGGCACCCGGAGACTTCAGGCATTGCAACACTTGCGTCGGGACACGCGGTCTGACAGGCTTGCGAATGCTGACCGATGCCCCGCCTTTTGCCCAGAGCCTTCATTTGCTAATCCATGATCGCATATAACTGTTTGATTGTCGCCTGCGGGGCTCGTTTTGCCAACGCCGAGCGCGCATCCAGTTGCTAACTGGCGATGTGGTTATTAATCACGTGTACTTTGGTGACAACGCTTTATGCCACCACCATCACCATTGCCAATGTGTCGCTGCCACAAATCCAGGGGGCGCTGTCAGCCAGTCCTGATCAGGTGGCCTGGGTTATCACGTCTAATCTGATCGCAACGGCGGTTACGATTCCATTGGCGGGCTGGATATCGGGGCGTTTCGGGCGGCGACGTTGTATGCTTTGGGGGGTATTGGGGTTTGGCTTGGCAACCCTAATGTGCGGGCTGTCCACGTCACTCAGTGAGCTCATTTTCTGGCGGGTGGTGCAATCAGCGTTTGGCTCGCCGCTAACGCCGATTGCGCAATCTGTGGTGATTGATTCGTTTTCCGCTGAAAAACGCGCCAAAGCGGTCGCGATTTTCACCATGGGGGTGGGGGTGGTACCGACCATTGCGCCCATGATTGGCGGCTATATCAGCGCGGAGATTTCTTGGCGTTGGATCTTTTTTATCCTCATTCCAATTGCGGTGATGGCCTTTATTGGTGTGCTGACCTTTATTAAAGCCGATCCCCCACGGCAGGCGCGGGCAAAGCTTGATTGGACAGGGTTCCTCAGCCTTTCCATATTCATCGCCTGTATCCAATTGATGCTTGATCGTGGCGAGACCCAAGGATGGTTTGGCTCGCTTGAAATCATACTCGAGGCCATAGGCGCGATTATATGTGGCTGGATTTTCATCGCCCATAGCTTCACCAGTGACCAGCCCTTTATTGATTTACGGCTGCTGAAAGAGCGAAATTTTGTCATTGGGATTGGCATATCGGCAATCTTTGGCATGCTGTTCGTGACCCCAATGGTGCTTATGCCGGCCATGCTACAGCAGTTGCGTGATGTGCCCGAGTTTACGGTTGGCTTTTTGATTGGCATCCGTGGCTTTGGCACGGCGGTCGCACAGATTCTGGTGATCATGTTTGCCAACCGCTGGGATCCCCGCTTGATGTTGCTGATTGGTTTTGGCGTTCATACGATTGCTGGCGTTGAGATGAGTGGTTTTGGGATGGATGTTTCCTTGGGGGCGGTTGCCTGGACCATGGCGTTCCAAGGATTTGGTGTTGGCTTTTTATGGCTGCCGATGACCTTGGTGATCGTCTCAAACTTTGATCCAAAGCGCACACCTGAAGGCATGGCGATGTTTCATTTTGTGCGCAGTGTGGCCTCTAGTTTCTATATCTCGGCAAGCTTCATTGTGATTTTCCATACTCAAAAGATGAGTTACAGCGAGCTTGTGCAAATGATTAACCCGTTCACGGAAAGGCTCAACCTGGCGTTGGCTGGCACGGACTGGGGCGCGGAGATGCCGGCGAACATGGCGGTGGTTTCCGGTGAGATTGCACGCCAAGCAACCAATATCGGCTACATCAATGTCTATAACCTGTTCTTGTGGACCTCGATGCTTGTCTATCCACTCATTTTAATGATCGCGTGGCCGCCGAAAGGCTTTAAGCCAGACCGTTAAAGGCGTTCTGGTTATTGACCCGTGACGGGGGCAAGGATCCAGGCGGCGATATCGCGCACCACGCGGGCCTCGATACCTTCAAAGCCATGATGGTGCCGCGGCCCACAGGCACGGCCACTGGCGGTACCGCCAACATAGTGTCGCAAGGTTTTGGCAGAGGTCTCTAGATCGTTAAAAAACCGCTTTGCAAAGGTGAAGCTAGTGACTTTACATCGATCTTTTTCGTGATGAACCAGCAAGAGAGGGAGTGCAATTGTGTCGCCGATGATACGTTCCATTGCGTAATAGCCAGCTTTTTTTGAGGTGTTGGTGTAAATGCCAGAGGCCAGAACAACGCCATCAACCGCCTTTGGTGTGGTTTTGGCAAACTGGCCAACGTCAACGGAGCCGCGGCTAAACCCCACCAGGAAAATTGGCTTGTCATTGCGTGTGCTGATCGCCTTTACCAAAGCGAGAATGCGGTTCATGCGTTCGCGGCTATTGCGTAGCCCATAGCTGGCTTTTTCTTGTTTTGAGCCGTTCGGCAAAAGATAAAAGTTGAGGCCTGCAGTGAAGAACCCTTGGCGTTGTGTCACCAGGAAGTTTTGACTGCGACCGGCGCCATTTCTGACCCCATTGCCGCCTGTAATGGCAATCATATTGGCCTTGGCGCCGAGGGACTCTAGCGCATATATGGGCAGTTCCGATGTCTCGGCGACGCGAAACATGCGCATCTCAGCCTGCACCTGAGGGGACAGCAAGGGGCAAAATAACAGCACTGTTATCGCTGAGATCATAAAGACTGAATTTAAGTTGATAAAGCAAGGGCTTCTTGACATGTCTGACCCTGTGACGCGGTGGTTAACGAAAATAATAGAGGTACAATTATGAAGCTTGCAATTATTTCAGGCAGTCCGCGTGAGAATTCTCAAAGCGCCCGTGTCGCTGATTATATTCAGGCAACGGCAGAAACCGCCTGCGGCTTTGATACCCGTGCCGTGCGGCTGGTCGATATTATCCGCCGTGATGCTGACTATCTGAGCCTCGCAAAAAATCCTGAATTGCAGGAGATGGCGGCTTGGGCTGAGGGGTTTGTGTTTGTGACGCCAGAATATGCGGGCATGGCACCCCCCGCCCTCAAACAATTGTTTTTTAAAATTGAGGCTCAGGCATTGAGCCATAAACCGGCGATTGCGGTTGGTGTCTCCAGTGGACCCGGGGGAACCTATCCGGTGACGGAGTTACGTGGCTTAAGCGCCAAAAATACCCGGCTGTTATACGTGCCGGAGAATGTCATTGTGCGCAACGTCCATGATGGCTTTTTCCAGGATGACAGTCAGTCCGCAGAGGTCAAAGCCCGCATCCTGCTGGCCCTGCAAAGCCTTCATATTTATATGGATCGTCTGGCGCCTGTCCGAGACCAATTGGCGGCCTTAAATAGCGAGAAGCGTTTCGGCATGTAATCGGCAACTCGTGCAGGCAGCGGCGCTTATCGTGCCGCATTTTGCCCGCTGCCGATTGTGCTGGATTAGGGTCTGTACCGGTGCCGTTATGGGTGCCGTCATGGGCGTCTTCATGGGCAAACGATTAGGCGTTGCCTTCAAACAGATTTTCTTGCACGTAGTTTTCCAGACCCGCCAATTTGATCATGCTCTGCTGGGTTTCAATCCAGTCAATATGTTCTTCGGTATCGTCTAAGATTTGGCTGAAAAGTGCGCGCGAGACAAAATCACGTTTTTCTTCGCAGATGACAATGGCGTCTTTCAAAGCGGCTTGGTTCGCGCATTCACTGGCCATGTCGCAGTCGAGGATCTCTGCAACCGTCTCCCCAATCCGCAGCTTGCCAAGGTCTTGTAAATTCGGCAGGCCATCTAGGGTCAAGACCCGTTCAATGATCATGTCTGCGTGTTTCATCTCGCCAATTGATTCTTCGTATACTTTGGCCGCGAGCTTTTTTAAGCCCCAGTCCTTTAAGATGCGGGCATGTAAAAAATACTGGTTAATGGCCGTTAATTCATTCTTAAGAATGATATTCAATTGCACAATAACGTCTTTATCGCCCTGCATTTCAACCTCCATTTAAGTAATACGATTAAAGTATGCAGTATTTATCAAAAGGCAAATAGATAAAAATATTTATTTTTCTGATAATGATTATCAAAATCATTCATGATTACCTGGCAAAATATCTTTGCGGCCACTTGGCGTCATCTTTTTGCGATTAATTCTTATTTGAATGATAAATTGAATGGGTTGAGTTTTGGTCGCAGATCGCATGCTTCCAACAGAAGCCTGGGAAAGGAAGATTGAAAGTGGATTGTCAGGGTGAATATAGTTTGCTAGTGATAATTACTCGCATCACCTGAGCAAAAAGCGGTTGGCCATGTACCTGTGCATTTGTAACGCAATTAGTGATCGCCGTGTCCATGAGGCGGTTGCGGCGGGTGCGGAGAATTGGGTTGATGTCCATGCCTATGCCGGTTGCCAGCCAAATTGCGGGCAATGCGCAGACGATATTACCGCTGAAATTGATAACAGCCGTTCGGTGGTCGCGGGCAAAAATACCGATGCGGCTGCTCAAGACCACCAACAGCCCACAGCGACATCAGCGGCGGACCGATCGCAGATTGCGTCAGCTGCGGTGTAAACATCTTCTTATGTGAGCCTGGCTGGTCAAGGCGGCAGCTGCAAATGGTGGCGCCGGTGCGCTTGAATATTCGCGCATAACATCGAAACCCATTGATTCAATGCCGTGCTCCTTCGGTTAGCAAAACTTGTGCTGCCGTCAGTTAGGGCACGGGCGGTAGAGGATCGCCCCCAAAACGCTGGTGCAGCTTTGGGCGGCTAGCGTGCGGATTTCAAGAGAGAAGATTACCGAAACACCGCGCTTACCATGACCTTACGGCAATGCCTGTGCGGGGCAGTTTCAGCGCGAAAATTTCAGTTTTATTGTTGGCGAGGGTGAGGGCGAGGGTGAGGGCGAGGGGCGAGGGAGATCGGGTCTGGCGCTTAAACAGGGCCCGCATGACCCGTATCTTTTTTTTACGGGCATGTTGTGTCTGGCGCGCCATTGTTCCCCCGTGCACCGCCTCATAATGTCGCGTCAGCACCCATCGCGTGACCGAGATGACATGGTCTCACAAGCTTTTGAGCGGCATCAGGTGACGGGCATGGTCCGGTATAGAACGTCCATCTCCGGATCAAAAAAAATTTATGTTTGATATTAAGAATGACTTGCAATCGCAACAGAAAGGTGTTTATCTGAGTTGCAATTGCAAGGCAGTCGCAACCCAGTGGTCGCAACCCGGTGGTCGCAACGCGGCGGTCGATGCAAGGGCTCATTATTGAATGCTGCCACTCGGGACATCACTCTGGGGACATGCCACTGGGGACATGCCACTGGGGACATCACTCTGGGGACATGCCACTGGGGACATCACTCTGGAGACATGCCACTGCCCAGGGCAAAAAAGGAGGAAGAATGCCATGTCATCGTTACGAACATTCACCGCAGGTGCTGTAAGTCTTACTATTTTGGCAACGGGCAGCATGAATGCGCTGGCCGAGGCGGAGGTTTACGCAGATTTCCCGGTAACGGTGAAAGGATATGACGGTGACGCTAAATCCTCGGTTTCCTATTCAGGTCAGATTGCCCGCCATATTCTGCATGACTCGCTGAAAAAGTTGATCGGTGCGGATCTGCCAGAAAACGAGAAATACGATCGATTAATGGCCTATTACGCCGGTAAAAGCACAGGCCGGGCGATAATCGCGCCGAAATCGGCAGGGGCGTTCAAGATTAAACAAACAGACATCGACGCTGTCAGCGGCGGTAAAAACCTCAGCGGTAAAACAGCCAAGTACAATGTTACAGGCATGCCGCGGGCGATGTCGGGCAAAGAGCTTGTCACTTTTTGGTTGACCAAAGCTGCCGCCACCAAAAACGGTGTCGACCTGCAAAATGGCTATGACTATGCCCAGTTGGTGTCGAAATATGTGATGGGTGCCGTATCGTTTAACCAAGTCGTTGATCATTATCTGGACGAAGGCTTGGGACCCAAAAACAAGCCAAATGACCAAGCCTATAAAAAGGGCCAACCCTATACAGGCAAAGAACATGTTTGGGACGAGGCGTTTGGCTATTTTGGGGCACCAGCACATAGCTTGTCATTGTCTGCCACAGATATCTATCACATCGCCAAACGGGGTAAAAAATCCAAAGACCCAGCGGCCATTATGGCGCGAGCGGATCATAATGGGGACGGTGTTGTCGATCTGAAAACCGAAATGGTGTTTGGTCCAGCCTATTATGCTGCTGCTTTTGATAAATCAGCTGAAAAAGCAGGTGTTGATACAAATTACACCCATGAGATTTTTAAGGCCTTTGTTGCGGGGCGGAAAATCATCACCGCTGCAAATGGCGCAAAGCTTAGCGATAAAGATCGTGCTGCGCTGGTTGCTTTGGCAGCAAAAATTGAAACCACGTGGCAAACAGTGCTGGCAGAAGCCGTGTTCAAATATGCCGGCGCGGTCTTGAAAGACATGAGCAAGCTGCAAGTGATTGTTGACGCTAACGGAGACACAAAAAAGCAGTTCGCCAAATATGTAAAACATTGGGGCGAGTTGAAGGGCTTTAGCCTGGCCTTGCAGTTAGGGCGCAAGGATTTGGGCGAGACAGCTGCGAAGTTGAATCGCCTGATTGGTGCCGGACCCTTGTTGTTAAATGCCAGCCAAGTTGTTGATATTGACCGTTCCGGCAATTATCTGCGCGATCAAGGTGAGACTTGGGTTGGTTACATGGTGCATATGGCCAAAATCCAGCGCTTGATGGTCAGTGCATTTGCGGTGAAGGTAAAAGCCAATGACGCCACCAGCAAGCTCTCGCGCCTTGTTAACGCTGCTGGCGGCGGCGGCAATTCAGAAAACGATTAACGCTGAGGGAACGGGGGGCTGTGATGCACAGTCTCCTGGTGTTTTTGATGGACACTCTGGTGACAATAGTATCGGGTATTTTTGACAATTTCATTGATCCCAGTAAGCGGGTGTTTGGGATCTATCTTTTCTCTGCTGGTATTTTGGCCTTGCTGGCGGCGCGGTTTCTGCCGCAGTTTTGTCAGATAAATTTCTGTAGCGTTTATCGCGGCAGGGCATTCAAAATTGATCTGGCGACAGATCTGGCCTTGTTCTTCTTTAACCCATTTTTTGTCGCGATGCTGGCATCTTATCTTTTTTTCCAAGAGGCGCTGACCCTGGAGGTGGTTTTTTGGCTTGTCGAATATGTCGATGACGATGCCCTTGAGCGCTTGTTTGCAGCTGGCCAGTCACCGCAGTTTTTAGCCTCTTTGTCCTTCACGCTTTTGCTGTTTTTGGTAAATGACCTGAGCAAATACATTGTCCACCGTATGCTGCATGAAAATAAATATCTGTGGCAGGTACACAAACTTCACCATTCAGTGACGGTGATGACACCATTAACCGTGTTTCGAACCCATCCCCTTGAGGCGCTGCTGTTCATCGTCCGTAACGGCCTTGTACAGGCGCTGGTAATTGGTGTTTGTTATGGGTTTTGGGGCAATAGCTTGACGATTGTCAGCTATATGGGATGCAATGTTTTTGTTCTGGTATTCAACGTTCTGGGAGCCAATCTCAGGCATTCACATGTGCATTTATCTTACGGTCGATGGCTTGAGGGTATTGTCATCTCGCCTTATCAACACCAACTCCATCATTCCACTGCCGCCGAAGATCGGAACTGTAATTATGGCGTTGTTGTCGCCATATGGGATCGGTTGGGCGGCACGCTGGTCCGGGGGCGTCCGGTGACAAAGCTAACCTTTGGATTAGCTGACGCCGAAGGCGGTCTTCAGTCGATCCGTTGGCTTTATATGCAACCGTTTAAAATGCTCTATCAGAAAAGGTCTTAACATGAGAGCTATTGCCATTGCCGTTTTTGGGCTGCTCACCCTTACGTCACAGATATCTCTGGCGACCGAGGTGATTAATATCTACTCGCACCGTCAGCCGTTTCTTATTCAGCCGTTTATTGAGGCGTATAAGGCGAAAAATGATGTTGAGATTAATGTTATTTTCGCCAAACGTGGATTGGCCCAACGGTTAAGCGCTGAAGGTCGAAATTCGCCTGCTGATCTGGTGTTAACGGTGGATATCGCGCGGATCCATCAATTCGCCGATGCCGGGCTTTTGCAACCTGTGGCCTCGCCGGTTCTCAACGCCAAAATTCCGGCAAATCTGCGGGCGAGTGATGGCACCTGGTATGGCCTGTCTCGGCGGGCACGGGTGATCGTGGTAGCGAAAGCGGCCGATGATATGGCCGATTTAAATGATTATGAAGACTTGGCCGATCCGAAATGGCGGGGGCGGCTCTGCTCTCGGCCGGGTAGTCACGTTTATAACCGCGCTTTATTGGGCAGTTTGATTCACCATCTCGGCGCTGATGAGGCAACACAATGGGCGCATGGCTTTGTTGAAAACCTCGCCCGCAAACCCCAAGGCAATGACCGCGCGCAGGTTAAGGCAATCTGGTCTGGGGAATGTGACGCAGGCATCATTAACTCCTATTATTTTGGCAAATTGGTGACGTCAGATATCGCTGAACATCGTGCCTGGGCCGACAGCGTGCGGATGGTTTTCCCCAATCAAAGCAATCGCGGCGCGCATGTGAATATCTCTGGTGGCGGGGTCGCACGTTATGCCAAAAATGTTGATGCGGCTGTGGCGTTTTTGGAATGGCTGGTCAGTGATGAGGGCCAACTGCTGTATCAAAAGATTAATTATGAGTTTGCGATCAATCCTGCGGCGGCCAAAACTGGCATGATCGCGTCCTGGGGGAACTTTAAAACCGATGGGTTGGCGTTAGAACAATTACCGCCTTTGACTCAAGACGCGCAAAAAATCATCGATGCAACAGGCTGGTAACCCTGTTGCGGAAATCGGGACCCGTCCAATTGGGGGGGGGGCTGAAGCCAGTGCGACGGCGCAATCACTGTGGATGGCGGAGATTGTTGAGGTGATGATCCCACCGAATTCTGTCGTCGGGAGAGTCAGACGATACAGAAATCAGTCACAAAGGTCGCCGACCGTACCTGATGCCGCTTAACGGTGATGTATGATCCGGCCGATGAAATTCATCAGTAACTGTGCTGCCAGGATCGAGGTCAGGTCAGCTTGGTCATAGTCCGGGGCAACTTCGACCAAATCAACACCGACAATTTGGCCGCGTTTGGCCAGTCCGTCGAGCAGCTCCAAACCCTCGTAATACAAAAATCCACCATGGCTTGGTGTGCCCGTTCCCGGCGCGATTGACGGATCAAAGCCATCAATATCAATGGTCACGTAATACCGCTCACCGGCTGGAATACGGTCTAAAACAGCCTCAATGCCGAGCTTACGCACCTGACGGACCGAGAGAATATCTGAGCCCATCTGGCGGGCATCGTCATAGCCTTCACGGGCGGTGGAGGAGACGTTGCGAATGCCGAGTTGGGTGAGGCCGGTAACATAGTCCTTTTCAGCGGCCCGGCGCATGGGATTGCCATGGCCAAAACGCACGCCATGGCGCACATCAACAAAATCCAGATGTGCATCAATTTGTACCAGATGGATCGGGTCTTGATCATCAAAAGCGTTGATACAGGGAATATTGATGGAATGATCACCGCCAAGGACCAACGGAATGGCCCCGGCTGCGAGGATCTTGCGGACGCCAAATTCAATGTTTTGATGGCTTTGAAGGGTATCAGTATGGATGATGTCGGCATCGCCAATATCAATAATGCTTGCCGCGCCAGCGGGTAAATATGTGATGTCGTCTTCGTGGTCATAGGCACCGTCATGGCCAAATGAAAATAAGGTTGAGGCCTCACGAATGGCGCGCGGTCCGCGGCGAGCACCAGCCCGCCATTGGGTGCCAAAGTCAAACGGTGCGCCCAGCACAGCAATATCGGCAGCAATGGCGTCCCAATCGCTGACGTAAGGGTTTTTTCCGAAAGTACAGATGCCAACGAAGGGGAGGTCAAGGCGACCATTGTCATAGCCATGGGTGCTCATTCGGTCTTCTCCTTAACAAGTGATGGGCGGCGTGATCGCACGCGAAACCGGGAATATAAATTCACGACAGCCATCGTTGAGGGGGGGAAGCAAGATGTTGGCTGAGATCAATTGTCGCTATGCCCATAGCCTTGGAATAAGGCTAAGGTAGCGTCAATATCTTGATCGGACAAGATAACCGGCGCGCCGATCAGTAGCGCTTGATGATATTGCCGAGCTAATGCCTCTAATTCCACCGCCCGCCACATCGCTTGATCAAGGGAGGTGCCGACAGTGATCATCCCATGATTGGCCAGCAGGCAGGCATGGCGTCCGGCCATGGCGGCAATCGCCAGATCAGCCAGCTGCTGGCTGCCAAAGGTGGCGTATCCTGAACATTTCACATCATTTCCGCCAAACGCAGCGACCATGTAATGGCAGGCCGGAATATCTTTGCGCAGGATTGCCAAGCTGGTGCAATAGGGGGGGTGGGCATGGACAACTGCCTTTATTTCTGGCCGCTGTTTCAGCAATTGCCAATGAAACCGCCATTCCGTCGATGGTTTGCGTGGGCCGTGCCAGTCCGTCGGCATATCGCCGTCAAGCGCGATGCGGGCCATCATCTCAGGGGTCATCTGGTCATAGGCGGTGGCCGATGGCGAAATCAGCATCTGATTGCCATCGCGCACGGAAATATTGCCAGACGTCCCCTGATTAATTGCCAAGCGGTTCAGGTCATTGCAGGCATTGATAATCGACTGCCGCAGATTGCTGTTATGACGCATAAATTAGTCCTATTCATTATGCCGTTGACACATCGTGACCGTCGCGGAATCCAGAATATTGATCGAGACCATTCTGGAAAATCATTGTTGCCGGGACCGCAACGCGCCTTCGGCTGGCGGTTGCGGCACTATGTTCTTGGGCGGCGATGATCGCCTTGAGCGCAGCCTTTAGCTGTAACATCGGCCATTTCAAACCAACCGGGGAGCGCGGCGTTCCCCTATCAACGCTGCGGCAAACAAGACCCCGGCAGCACGGGGGACAACCACGGCACGGCTTTGAGGGCAGCCGCGAGGGTGCTGTTTTGATCGGCAAACGTGCCAGCACTGAAATGGCCAATTGGGAACCAGCCTCGCTGATCTTCCACATCACGGCGAAATTCATCAAAACCAAAGCTGCCGTCGGGGCGCTGAAAAATATCAACACAGCGCCAGCCGTCCGGCGCATTAATCGACATCACAACGGTTTTATCACCTGCCATATCGCTGTTTCCTGCTGTTACGCTAAATTGTTAGCATGGGGCGCAGGGGCGTGCAAATTCTTCCCAAAGCACCAGAAACCCGCACCATAGAGAACCCCGCACCCCCGCACCATAGATCGTTCAGCATCGCTGTGGTTGTCACAAAACTGCCACAGAAGTGAAATGGAACTGCATATAAAACGACATAGACCGAATGCATCAACAGCGAGGTCTAGCGTGTCATCTATTCATTTACGGCAAATCGACAAAAATTTTGGCGAAACACAGGTTTTAAAATCAGTTGATCTTGATATTCATGCTGGCGAATTCCTGACATTGGTTGGCCCATCTGGCTGCGGTAAATCGACATTGCTGCGGATCATTGCTGGTTTGGAAATGCAAACAAGCGGTGATGTCTCAATTGGTGATCAGCTGATGAACACGGTTCGCGCGAGTGATCGAGACCTCGCGATGGTGTTTCAATCTTACGCCCTATATCCGCATCTAACAGTCCGCCAAAACATGGCGACGCCTTTACTGTTACGCGATTTAACTTTTTGGCAACGGCTGCCGGTGCTCGGGCAGGTGGCATCAGGCCACCGCAGCGCCATGACGCGCCTCAATGCCTTGGTCGATGAAACAGCGGCGACCTTGAAAATTTCACATTTATTAGATCGCAAGCCAGGTCAATTATCGGGTGGACAGCGCCAGCGGGCGGCCCTGGGCCGGGCCATGGTGCGCCAACCCGTCGCTTTTTTAATGGATGAACCCCTGTCGAACCTTGACGCTGCACTGCGGGTTCACATGCGGGCTGAATTGGCTGAGTTACATCAAAAGCTGAAAACAACTTTTGTCTATGTCACCCATGATCAAGCCGAAGCCCTAACGATGTCAGATCGCATGGCTGTGATGATGGATGGTCACATCTTACAACTCGGACCGCCAGCAGAGGTTTATGGCAATCCGCTAGATCGGCGTGTGGCAGAATTTGTTGGCAGCCCGAAGATCAACCTCTTTTCCGCCGAAGTCGATAGTGCTGGGCGGGTCATGAGTGCCGGCGTACCCTTCCGACGACGCTTGTCAGTTCTGAAAAACACCGCTGGTTTGTCGGTTGGCTTGCGCCCTGAGCATTTACAGATATCAACATGCGCGGTCGAGGGCGAATCCTGGCCGTTGCGCATTGTTTACAAAGAAAACCTCGGGTCTGACTTTTTCCTTCATGGAACCATCAATGGCAGCAGTGATCGCGTTGTGGTCCGCGCTGCGCCATCCATGGTGTCAGAGATTTCCATCGGTGACGATGTGTTTGTGCAGGCAGAAGAAGGCGCTGCAATGGCCTTTGGTCAAGATTTGCGCCGTCTGGCATTTGCCGAGGGGCAGTGACGATGGCCGCACATGGTCAAAATGCCGGCTATTGGTTTGTCGCCCCCGCGATTTTATTGATGGTGCTGATTTTGATTGCGCCGGTGTTTATCGCTGCGGGACTTTCGTTTACCGATTATTCCCTGGGTAATCCGGGCTTTGATTGGGTGGGGACCAAGAACTATGCGCATATGATTGGCCGTTCAACCTATAAGAAAATGCTCTGGGCGACCTTCATCTATGTGATTGTTGTGGTGCCGGTTTCGATCGCTCTGGGCCTGGGGGCGGCAATGCTGATTAACTCAGTTAATCGTTTCGGCAATATCTACAAAACAATTTACTTTCTGCCTGTCATGGCGGCCTTGTTGGCGATGGCGATTGTCTGGGAATTTGCCCTACATCCAACCCTGGGGATCGTCAATAAAACCCTCACAGACGGTTGCGGTACTTGGGTTGAAGGCTTTTTTAGCTGGCAGTGGATCCCCTGGTCCGATGAGCAACCAAGCTGGTATGAGCGCGGCTGTATTCGCAATTTCCCGCTTTGGTTTGGCGATAAAACCTACACGCTTTGGACCGTCTCTTTTATCGGCATTTGGCAAGCTTTCGGATTTAACATGGTGCTTTATTTGGCGGGACTGACGTCGGTGCCACGGGAGTTATACCATGCAGCATCCATGGATGGGGCAACCAAAGCATGGGACCGTTTTCGGCTGGTGACGTGGCCAATGCTTGGCCCGACGACGGTTTTTGTTGTCACGATTACGACAATTCGGTCTTTTCAAGTCTTCGATACAGTCGAAGCGATCACCCAAGGGGGGCCGTCGAAAAGCACCTTCGTGATGATGTTTGCGATTTATGAAAAAGCCATCCAGCACAATTTGATGGGCATGGGATCGGCGATCACGGTCGTCTTCCTTGCCTTCGTCCTTATCCTAACATTGTTGCAGCGCTATTTTGTCGAGCGCAAGGTGCATTACTCATGATTGGTCAAAGCTCACCTTTTAGCGAAGCGCTGAAACATGCGGTGCTTATTTTGGGGGCGTTAATCGTCATCCTGCCATTCTATGTCATGTTGAGTTATTCGTTTAAATCGCCGATGGAAATTGAAACCAATACCGGTGGCTTTTTCGGCGCACAACAGCCGATGGTGAATGAATACTGCGTAAAGCTTGGTAATCCGCGCGCTGACTGTGTCGAAACACCAATTATTTTCAATTACACCCAAGCCTTTAAAAAGGCCCCTTTGGTGCGCTATCTGATCAATGGCGTAATTGTCACCTTGTCGATCTTTTTGATCCAAGTTCTGGTCGCTTTGCCCTGTGCCTATGCGTTGTCGAAATTACGCTTTTGGGGGCGCGAAGCGGTCTTTGGGATGGTGCTGTTTTGCCTGCTGATTCCGGTTCATGCGATTGCCTTGCCACTTTACATAATGCTGGCGAAACTTGGCTTAACCAACACCTATGCCAGCCTCGTGATCCCCTGGACCATCTCTGTTTTTGGGATCTTTTTAATGCGGCAATTCTTTAAAACAGTGCCTGATGATTTAATCGACGCCGCCCGGATGGACGGCATGTCGGAATTTTCGATCATTTGGAAGGTGATGTTGCCAACGGCCATCCCGGCGTTGTTGGCTTTTGCGATTTTCTCTGTGGTCGCCCATTGGAATGATTATTTTTGGCCGCGCGTGGTGATTACAGGCGACCGTGACCTGTATACACCGCCGCTTGGCCTGCGTGAATTCAAAGGTGATGCGGATGGCTCAAGCTATGGTCCGATGATGGCCACAGCAACGATCATCGTGACACCTTTGATCATTGCTTTCTTGCTGGCTCAGCGCCGGTTTATCGAAGGCATTACCCTAACCGGGATGAAATAAAACAGCGGTGCCAGCGGCATGCCGCTGACACCACCATCCGATCCCACCTAAATGGTGGGGAAACCAAGGAAAGCGAAGGTTTGCAGACAGTCCGCTTTCCCCGGCAATATGAGGAGTATCTCAATGAGGAAGATTTTGTCCATCGCTGCTTTGTCAGCACTGATATCAGGGCCTGCTTTGGCCGTTGATATCGAAGTTGGCTATCCCTACAGCCATCTGTTCGACGTCACGTATGAAAAAATCATGAAGGATTTCAAAAAGGCGCATCCGGACATTAACGTGAAATTCCGGGCCACCTATGAAAACTATGAAGACGCGACCAATACCATTTTGCGTGAAGCTGTCGCAGGCAACTTGCCAGACGTGACCATGCAGGGGCTGAACCGTCAGGCACCGTTGGTGGAAAAAGGCATCGCCAAGTCACTTGAGCCGTTCATCGCCAAAGAAGCTGACTTCGCCAAAGATGGTTATCACGAAGCGATGTTGTCGCTGTCGACCTTTGACAAGCAAGTCTATGGCCTGCCGTTCTCGATTTCATTGCCGGTTGGTTATTACAATATGGACCTGCTGAAAAAAGCGGGTATCACCAAAATGCCATCGACCTGGGATGAGGTCATTGGCATGTGCCAGCAAATGAAAGCTAAAGGCATCAAGAACCCCATGTGGTGGGGCTGGTCAGTGACGGGTAATTGGTTTTTCCAAGCGTTGTTGTGGACACAAGATACCCCCATTGTGAAAGGCAATAAGGCCAATTTTGACGGTCCTGCTGGTTTAAAAGCCCTGGAAACAATGAAAAAGCTTTTCCGTGGCTGTGAGATGCAGAACTTGGCCTGGAAAGATGCCATGAAATCCTTTGCCGCTGGTGAAATTGGCATGTGGTTCTGGTCAACCTCAGCCCTCGGCGCAATCGAGCGGACGAAGACAGATTTTGATCTGAAAACGGGCGAATTCCCTGGTATGTCTGGTGCACCATTGGGCTTGCCAGCGGGCGGCAACGCGGCCTTGTTGGTGTCAACATCAAAAGACCAAGAGCGGCTTGACGCGGCATGGACCTTCTTGAAATTCATCACCTCAGGTGTTGGCGCAGCTGCGGTTGCTGAAACCACCGGTTACATGCCCCCAAACAAGGCTGCCAACGAAATCATTCTGGCGGATTTTTACAAGCGCAACCCAAACAAAGAAACCGCTGTTCGCCAATTGCCGCTGCTGCGTGATTGGCTTGCCTATCCAGGTGACAATGGTTTGGCTGTGACCACTGTCATTTATGACGCCATTGAAGGGATTGTCATTGGCGAAAATGATGACATGAAAGCGTTGCAAGAAGAGCTTTCAGAAGAAGTTGGCGACCTGTTGCCAAAGAGCTAAACATAGCGTGTGGAGGGCGTTTCGGCGCCTTCCACATCGGTTGCCTTTGGGCGATACCACATTGATGAGAAAGCAGGGGCTATGAAATTCATCCATCTGACCGATCCCCATTTTGTGCCGAAGGGGGATACGCTTTATGGCCGTGACCCGAGCGTCACATTGGCCGCTGCAATCGCAGACATTAACCATCACCATCACGATGCCGACGCGGTCGTTATCACAGGTGATTTGACGCATCTCGGTCAGGAGGCTGCTTTTGCTCATTTGGCCGAAACCCTGGCACCATTGGCGCCGCCATTGAAATTGCTGATTGGGAACCACGATCATCGGCCAAGTTTTGCCCAGTTTTTCCCCGATCAGGTCTTTGATGAAAACGGTTTTGCACAATCGACTCTGCAAACACCTGCTGGTGTCTTTATTTTCCTGGATACGGTGCTGGAAGGTACCCATGCGGGCCATTATTGTGCGGCGCGTTGTGCCTGGCTGGCGGAAACATTAGACGCCGTTGGTGATCAAGACGCCTATGTCTTCATGCATCACCCGCCCTTTAATGTGGGCGTGGCGGCGATGGATGCGATTGGACTACACCAAAAACAAGCGTTCCAAGACGTGATTCTTCCCCGGCAACATAAAATCCGGCATTTGTTTTTTGGTCACTTACACCGGCCTGTCGCGGGTAGTTGGCTGGATATTCCGTTCTCGACTTTGCGGGGAACCAATCACCAAGTCTGGTTTGATATTGACAACCCTGTGCTGCAAGGCAGTTTTGAGCCGCCCGCCTATTGTGTGGTGAATATCAATGCTGAAACGGTTATTGTGCATTATCATGACTTCTTAGATGACAGCCAAAAATTCTCTTTTGATGACAGCCCTTGGGATGATTGGTCACGCGCTGAAAAACACCCATAGGCCGACCGAAATTTACCGGGATTGTGCCCGTGACTTGGCAGTAGGTGTTGGCAGTAGGTGTTGGCAGTAGGTCTTGGCAGCAGGTCTTGGCTGGACTATCCTTGCGGCATAAAATTATGAGGGTATCCATTGATGCAGCTTTCTGCCGACCAAATCGCCGAATTTAATGAGCAAGGCTATCTATTCCTGCCGAGTTTATTTTCCGCTGATGAAATCAGTGTGCTGAACACAGCCGCTTCCGAAATCTATGCAACAGATCGCCAAGAAGTGTGGCGGGAAAGCTCCGGCGTTGCGCGCACCGCTTTTGCCGCACATACCTATAATGAGGCACATGCCTGCCTTGGTGCGCACCCAAGACTGATCAATCCTGTCGAACAGGTCTTGGATGGCAAACTTTACATGCACCAATATAAAATCAACGCTAAAGCGCCCTTTGATGGGGAGGTTTGGCAGTGGCATCAAGATTTTGGCACCTGGCACCGTGATGATGGCATGCCGGCGCCACGGGCGATGAATATTGCTGTTTTCCTGGATGATGTGACCGCTGCCAATGGACCGTTGTTATTTATTCCCAAAAGCCATCGTCTCGGTGTGATTGACGCCGGTCACGACCTGGAAACGACCAGTTACCCGCTGTGGACCCTGGATCGGGAAATGGTGAGTAAGCTTGCTGATCAAGGTGGCTGCGTGGCACCGACAGGGCCTGCTGGCAGCATGCTAATGTTTTCGAGCCTATTGGTGCATGCCAGTCCGCCGAACATCAGCCCACTGCCGCGCACCATTGTATATCTGTCGCTCTGCCATGTGGATAATCACATCACCCGGCACAATCGGGCAGAATGGATCGCGCATCGTGACTTCACCCCGATTGAGGCTAGGGATGATGATTGTTTGCAGGTGTTGGCGGCAGCGCAGAAATCCGATAACCCCTCGGTCGCAGCTGAGTAAGGCCATGGCGGGGCGCTTGGTTTTGGTGGTTGGGCCATCGGGTGCGGGCAAGGATAGTTTGCTGGATGGGGCCCGTGTTGCGCTGGCTCGGGATTCGCAATTTGTGTTTCAACGCCGCGATATCACCCGCCCTGCGGACGCGGGTGGGGAGGCACACCGCGCGGTCACGATAGATGCCTTTGACAGCCTCAAGGCGGCATCTGGCTATGCCCTGGATTGGCGTGCCCATGGGCTGGCATACGGCATCCCGATTGCGATTAATGAATTAATGGATGCCGGCAAGGTGGTCATCGTCAATGGCTCCCGTGGGGTGATTGCGATGGCGCGAGAGCGTTATCCAAATCTGGCGGTGATTGAGGTCACGGCTCCGCCTGCGGTTCTTGCCCAGCGCTTGGCGGCGCGCGGACGCGAGGATGCCGACAGCATCCAGCAACGTCTCGAACGTAGCGGCTCTGGTGTTGACGATCACCCGAGTGTCTTTCGGATTAGCAATGATCGCGATCTCGCCACGGGGATCAGCACTTTGGTGTCAGCATTGCACGCACTGGCCGCGTAATGATTCTGTAAATCAAATTAACCGTATAATTCACGGAAAAATAGTATAAAAATTAGCTTTATACCCTTAACCGTTTTAACTGCAACATCTTAATCTAGCGCGATATAGAGAAGGGTGTTTCATGAGACAGGTTGTTATATTTGCGCTTTTTGGCGCTGTAAGTCTTGCCTTATGGCTACTGTTGTGGCCGCAAGGTTCTGTTGCAGCTATCGTCGCCAACAAAATCTGTGCGCCTCATCAGGCTATGGCGCAGGTTTTAGAGGAATCCTATGACGAAGAGCCGGTGAACTTGGCACTGGATGCGGACGGAAATCTCATTGAGTTTTACCGCTCAAAAAACGGTAGTTGGACGGTGGTCGTTGTCTCATCAACGGGCGAGGCATGTGTCCTTTCAAGCGGTGATGCATGGGTAACGGTCGCACCTTTAGAGGATGCGGGCACGTCTTAAACGCCGCTTATCTGGCTTAAGTGCGACCTACCACGCCCGCTGTTAACCATATATATTTGGCTCAGGGGGCGGTGGTGGCTGTCAGGTTTTCCAGGTAGCCCATGAAATGATCCAATGAGGCTGTTTTGGCTTCCGGATCTTTTGCTAGATCATCCCAGCGCCGCAAGTTGACCGCGTCTTTCGCATAAGGTTGGGCGATGAATGCATCAGCTTCATCAGCGTTAAAAGGCCCGCCCTGAACGTCCAATGACAGGACCGATGCCGCAGATAAGCCGTCGAAATAACCTGCATCTACGGCACATAAATATCGCTTTGCGGCGACATGTAACAAGACCGGCGTGCTGACGGCGGGACCAAAGGCCTTATCCAAATAACCTGCACCAATTTTCTCATGCACGCGGTCGACACCAGCCGCCGCTGCGCCTTCGGAATGCTGGTCAACCAGATGGCCAATATCATGCAGCAAGGCCGCACTTATTAAAGCTGGGCTGGCCTTTGCCGCCTCGGCAAGGCTGGCACATTGCAAAGCATGCTGAAGCTGGCTGATATCTTCACCACCATACCGCTCGCCGCCTGTCTCCAGCAGGATCTGCTTGATCGCCTCAATCTTTTGCATCTCTATCTCCCATCAGCCAATACGCTGGCCTTGCCGCCAGACACCTCTCACCAGCGGGTGATCATGGGCATGGCGCACCCGCAACATATCCGCGCGTTTACCGATCGCAATTTCACCTCGATCCTGCAACCCAGCAGCTTCAGCAGGAGTCCGTGTGACCGTCGCAATGGCGCGCGGCAAATCCCAGTCTGATAGCTTCTCATGCACCAAAAAGGCGCTGTGCAACAGGCTGTTTGGCACATAATCGCTTGATATAATATCAAGAACGCCTTGTTCGGCAAGCTCAAGTGCGGACACATTTCCTGAATGCGAACCACCGCGCACAATGTTTGGGCCCCCCATTAAGACCGCTAATCCGGCATCATGACTGGCCTTTGCGGCAGCGATGGTGGTTGGAAATTCCGCGATGGTCATGCCGTCATCAATGGCTTCTTGAACATGTGCGGGGGTGGCGTCATCATGACTGGCGATGCCAAGCCCAAGTGCGGCTGCACGGTCAACCACATAGCGACGGTTTTTGGTTGAGTGGATTTCCTGATTGGCTTTCCGTGAGGTGATGAAGTCATCCATCTGGGCATCGCTTAAACTGTGCTTGCCCTGGTAATAGACACGATATTTTGCCTCGTCCACAAATTGCCGTTGGCCGGGGGTATGATCCATGACAGAGACAAGTTTAACCAAGTCGTTTTCGATCATGCCGTCAATCAGCTCGGGCAGCTCAGGGAAGGATATTTCACAGCGTAAATGTATCAGGTGTTCTGCGCGGGTTAGTCGCTTTTCCTTGGCAGACTTAATTGCCGTCATCATATCGTTTAAATGTCTGGTGCGCACGCCATCTGTCATCAAAGCGCCAACCGCAAGGGCATCAAAGACAGTCGTTATCCCTGCTGATGCTAACTGTCCATCATGGGCCAGTAGGGCAGCTGTTGCAGGCCAATCGGTTTTTGGCCGCGGTGACATATGGCCTTCTAAGTTGTCTGTATGCAGCTCAATCAGGCCGGGCATGAGATAGTCGCCGTCCAGGTCTTCTGCTTCGCGCACAGATGATTGACGGGCAGAGACATCGACGATCAAACCATCGCGCACGGCGATTGTGCCGTGGACGATCTCATTGTGCAGAACGATTTTTGCATTCGTGAATAGACTATCGGTCATGCGGCTACCTGTGTGTATTGGGTCGTATCAAATTCACGGCTGGATAAGTGTTCGCGAGCGTCGGCGTCATGGAAGATACCAATAATCGCTGCGCCAGAAATTTTGGCCTGATTAATAAGGTCCAGCACGATATGGCGGTTTTCGGGATCAAGACTGGCTGTCGGCTCATCCAATAACATAATCGGCCGCGGCAAGGCAAAGCCTCGGGCGATATTGACCCGCTGTTGCTCGCCGCCGGAAAAGGTCATCGGCGAGAGCGACCATAGCCGTTCAGGAATGTTCAGGGTTTGCAAAAGCGTTTCGGCGTGATGAAAGGCCTCATCTTCGCCAACGCCATTGGCCAACAGGGGTTCAGCGACCACATTCAGCGTCGAGACACGTGGAATGACGCGCAGGAATTGCGAGACATATCCCATGGTCTGGCGGCGTACTTCTAAAATCAAATGCGCGTCGCCTGCGGCCATATCAACCCAATCATCGCCGTGCCGCACCAGAATTTGGCCGCGCGGACAAACATAATTGGCGTAAATCATGCGCATAAGTGACGATTTACCCGCACCTGACGGTCCCAATAAGGCAACACATTCGCCAGCGGCCACATCAAGGTTCAAATTTTCAAACACAGGGATCGCGACGCTGCCTTGGACATGCAAGGTGAAGGACTTTGCCACATCGCGGAGTTTGAGCATTTCTGTCATCAGAGCCTCTTAAGTGCGCAGAATTGAGGAGACAAGCAATTGCGAATAGGGGTGTTGTGGGTCATCCAGAACTTGATCTGTCAGACCGCTTTCAACCACGCGGCCATCTTTCATCACGATCAGACGATGCGCCAAGAGCCGGGCAACGGCTAAATCATGCGTGACGATGACAGCGGATAGACCGAGCGTTGACACCAAGCTGCGCAGCAGATCCAAAAGCCGCGCCTGAACCGAGACATCAAGGCCGCCTGTGGGCTCATCCATGAAGGCTAATCGGGGCTGGGTGACCAGATTGCGGGCGATTTGTAAGCGTTGCTGCATGCCCCCTGAAAAGGTTGACGGCAGATCATCAATGCGGCCTGCATCAACCTCTACCTTCTCGAGCCAATCGTTTGCTTGACCGCGAATTTGACCATAGTGACGATGCCCAATCGCCATCAAGCGTTCGCCCACATTAGCGCCCGCAGAAACGCCCATACGCAACCCATCACGGGGGTTCTGATGCACAAAAGCCCAATCGGTCCGCATCAACAACCGTCGCTCTGACTCGCGGATGGCATGCACATCAACCTCTTCATCGACGCGATTACGGAAATGTACATGGCCTTCCGACGGCTGCAGGCGCGCTGACAAAAGGCTTAATAATGTTGACTTTCCTGAGCCAGATTCGCCTACAATACCAATGACTTCGCCGCCATAAAGATCAAAGCTCACATCTTCGCAGCCACGAATATGGCCATAGAAATGGCCGATATTACTGACCCGTAAAATAGGTTTATCAGATCTCATTCGGCGGCCTCCTTGGGCAAACCATCTTCCGCATCTTCGGGCATGTTTGCGGTTCCGCGATGACCGTCCGCTTGTCGTGTGGTACAATGATCCGTGTCGGAACAAATGAACATCCGGCCGCCCTTATCATCCAGGATCACCTCATCAAGATAGGTATCTTCAGCGCCGCAATACGCACAGGCTGTATCCCATGTGGGTAATTCAAAAGGATGATCATCAAAATCCAGGCTTTTGACCTCCGTATAGGGCGGAATGGCATAGATGCGCTTTTCCCGGCCAGCACCAAATAGCTGTAAGGCTGGCATGGCGTGCATTTTTGGATTATCGAATTTTGGGGTTGGTGACGGGTCCATCACGTACCGTCCGGCAACTTTCACAGGATAGGCATAGGTGGTGGCGATATGTCCATGGCGGGCGATATCTTCATAAAGCTTTACATGCATTAATCCGTATTCTTCCAAAGCATGCATCTGCCGGGTTTCGGTTTCCCGAGGTTCCAGAAACCGCAGAGGTTCTGGAATAGGCACCTGATAAATTAAAATCTGATCAGCGGTGAGAGGGGCTTCTGGGATTCGGTGGCGAGTCTGGATCAGGCTTGCCTCAGCCGTATGTTCGGTGGTTGCAACGCCAGTTGTGCGTTGGAAAAATTTCCGAATGCTGATGGCGTTTGTGGTGTCATCTGCCCCTTGGTCAATAACTTTTAAGGTGTCCTCTGGGCCAATCACGCTGGCGGTGACTTGGATGCCGCCTGTCCCCCAGCCATAGGGCATGGGCATTTCCCGACTGGCAAACGGCACCTGATAGCCGGGAATGGCCACGGCTTTCAAAATAGCCCGCCGGATCATCCGCTTGGTCTGTTCGTCCAAAAAAGCAAAGTTATAGGTGGCGTCAAAATTCACTTTTCGGGGGGGCACGGGGGCGGCATCAGTCATCGGCTGCGTCCATTGTGATGTTGTCTTGGCGGTGACGTGCAGCGATTTCCCGGCGCATCTTGCGCACCATCTCAAGCTCGGATTGAAAATCGACATAATGGGGCAGCTTCAGATGCTGCACAAAGCCTGATGCTTCGACATTATCCGAATGCGAAATGACAAATTCTTCATCATTTGCAGGGGCGTCAGAGACTTCCCCAAGGTCGCGTGTGCGCAACGAACGATCAACCAGTGCCATGGACATGGACTTACGCTCGCAAAATCCAAAGGTGAGGCCATAACCACGGGTGAATTGCGGTGGCTTTTCTTTTGAGCCTTTGAACTGGTTAATCATTTCGCATTCGGTGACAGTGATTTCGCCAATCACAACGGGGAAATCAAGGCCGTCAACTTCGATCTCTACCGCAACCTCGCCCATGCGGATTTCGCCTGCAAAAGGATGGGTACGACCATAGCCGCGCTGCGTGGAGTAGGCCATCGCCATTAGGAAACCTTCATCGCCGCGCGCCAAGGCCTGCAAGCGTAAGTCGCGATCAATTGGAAAGGACAAGGGGTCCTGGGTCAGATCACCTGGGGTCTCAAAACCGCCGTCAACCGACTCGTCCCGCTCAATCAGATCTTCATCTGCGAGTAAGTCTGTGACCCGCGGCATGTCCTCTGAAATTGCCGGGCCATCGGCGGCATGTTCGGGAGCGTTTGACGCCGCATCTGGGCGCTCTAAACCCTCAGCCGCGAGGGCAAAATCCAGCAAGCGATGGGTGTAATCAAAGGTTGGCCCCAACACTTGGCCGCCGGGCAAATCCTTATAGGTTGCTGAAATACGGCGGCGTACCTGCATCGTACTGGTGTCAATCGGGCGGCTTTCTGCAACCCGTGACAGGGTGGTGCGATAGGCTCGCAGCAGAAAGATCGCTTCTAACAAATCACCGCGTGATTGCTTAATCGCCAGTGCTGCCAAATCGGCATCATAGAGCGAGCCTTCGGTCATCACACGGTCAACGGCCAGCCGCAGCTGTTCGCGAATCTGACCAATAGATAGCTCGGCGATATCCAGGTTGCCGCGACGTTCCTCAGCGAGCAAACGATGGGCGTTATCAATTGCGGCCTCGCCGCCTTTTACAGCTACATACATGCTGCATCCTTCACCTTGGTTGTACGGGGCAGTGCGGCCAGCCGATTACCCGCGGTCAAAATCACATCCACACCGAGCGGGAAGTTATTTGCATTGCGGGCCATACTTGCCCAGAAATGGTCCGTAACGTCGGACACATTCAGATAGCTATTGGTGTCAATCCCGGGTCCGCTCAGGCAGCACCCTGATCCTGTTTGTAAATCAGCCACTTGCACAATGAGGGTGGTTGATCGGTCAGGATATTCAGGCGTACCTTGGGCAAATTCGTCGAAATTCGCCGGCACCTCAAGGCCGTCAAGGATGGCAAAGGCGGCCTCGACAGGTTGCGCTGTCAGCGGGCAGCGGCTGTGAAAAGCGATGTAGCGTCGCACAGCATCGTTATTGATCTGCGCTGACAGCCACAGGGGTGTTGCATGGTCGAAAAGGCTTAGGGCAATGCCAGCGGTCACAGGCATCAGCGGCGATGGGCCCGTGGGGGCGCTGGACACAGTGACAACCTGCCCTGGTTGTGCCATGGCCTTTAAAACAGCGCGGAAGACGTCTTGGCTGTCGAATACCTTATCGTTGAAGCCCTTGAAAACGGCATTATTCATCATGTTATTCCCCGCGCACCATGGTGAAAAACTCCACCTTTGTGGCTGCTGTTTTGGCCGTTTGTTGCTGTTTTGCCGCCGTCTTATGGTCCCGCAAGGGGGCGAGGATTTCTTCCCGGTCGCGATAGCTGAGGGCGCTATCTTGAAAATAGGCATCAAATTGTGCGGCCAGTTCTGCGTGCCGGTGATTGCGCCCGGCGACATGACCATAGCCGTCAAGTTGTCGGCCTGTCGCGCTATCGGTGGTGCTGACAACACAGCGCGTCACTGTCATTTCACCCAGATTGAAGGCCATTGCTGCGCCGCCTGGACGCCCCCTGACCATCACCAAGCCAATTTCTGGTGCCGCAAGAAACTGAAAAGCGTGGCGGTCAAGACGTTGGCTTTCGTGCTCCAATAATGACGCTGGCGCCGTCGCGAGCAAGGCAATCCAATCGCGCCGTTCAGAACTTTGTGGATCTTGGTTTTGATCTAAGTTTGACATTGACTAATCTTTTAACTTGTCTAGACAGGTTTATGTAAATTACTTCTGGATTAATGTTGTTGCAATGACATTTTTATGACGGAAATTTGACAATGAGGTGGGGCAGTGGACCGCGAAAACCCGCAATGGCAACGGATTGCTCAGACGTTAAGAGCAGAAATTGCGACCTCGGGGTGGCAGGCTGGCGTGCGTTTGCCATCGGAGTCAGCGTTGGCGGCACGCTTTGGTGTTAACCGGCACACTGTGCGCCAAGCCTTGCAATCCTTGGCCGAAGAAGGGGTGTTGACGATCCGCCGTGGGGCGGGCAGTTTTGTCACCGGTCCTGTCATTGATTATCCAATTTCAGCGCGGACGCGGTTCACCGAAATTATCATTGGCCAAGGGCTAGACGCTTCGGGTGAAGTGATTGACTGGCGGGCTGAAAAAGCAACGCCGGTGGTGGCCAAGGCGCTTGGTATTCGCGCGGGTACGGCGGTGAGTTGTCTTCGCCGGATTTGCCGCGCGAATGAGGTCATTGTCGGCCTGGGGTGGCACCGATTGCCGGCGCGGCGCTTCAAGAATTTTGGCCCGGTCGCCAAACAGCATGGCGGTATCACAGCGGCCTTAAAAGTATTTGGGGTGAGCAATTATCAACGCCGTGAAACCCATATTACCGCCCGTGTTGCCAGCCGCACAGAAGCCCGCATGCTGCAATCACAGCCAGGTGGTCCGGTTTTGGTGACCGAATATGTCAATTATGATGACTCCGGCCGTGCCATTGAGCATGGGGAAAGTCTGTTTTTACCGGAGCGTGTGCGTTTGGTCGTTGGCGGTGCGGCTGCGTAAGAACCCTAAATCAAGCTATAAAACATCCGTCCCGCAGTAATGAATAAGAAAATTGCGAAGGATAGTTTCAGCGCCCGTGGTGACAGGAAATGGGCAATTTTGACACCCACGGGGGCGGTCATTGATGTGAATGGCGCAATCAGTATAAGGCCCAAAAGATTAACATAGCCGACGCTGCCAGCGGGCAGGCGGATATCCCCCCAACCGGTGATGACAAAGCCAATGGCCGCCGGCAAGGCAATGATCAGGCCAATGGCCGCCGCAGTGCCAACGGCGCGGTGCACAGGAAAGCCAAAGGCGTTGAAAAACGGCACACATAAGGTGCCGCCGCCAATCCCCATCATCGCTGATAGGCCGCCAATCGTGGTGCCTGCTGAGGCCCCGGCGACCCCGGTTGGCAGATTGTCGCGCAGGCGGAAATCTGGCGCGGTGAAGGTCATGTAAAGGGCTACCGAGATGGCCACCACTGCGAAAACAAGGCTAAGGGCTGGGCCGCTGACAAAGCCAGCAATGGCGGTGCCTGCGATGGAGCCAGCGAAAATCCAAATTGCCCAGGATTTCAGCAAGGGGATGTCGACAGCGCCGCGTCGATGGTGACTGCGTGCTGAGATGATGGAGGTGATGACAATGCTGGCAAGTGACGTGCCGACCGCCATATGCATACGCACCGCGATATCGACGTCGACGATGCCCAGCATGGTAAACAGCACCGGCACCACAATGATACCGCCACCGACCCCCAGCAGGCCTGCCAAAATGCCAGCAATACCGCCAGTTGCAGCCAGCACAGCGGCCAGCGGTAAAAGCACATAAGGGTCAAATGTCATCAAATATCCAGTCTGGTTAAGGCGGGTCTATCGCGCCAAAAAGCCACCATCAATTACCAATTCCGTGCCGGTCACAAAACGTGCCCCGTCACTGGCTAAATAAACCACTCCTTCGGCAATATCCAGCGGTTCTCCCAAACGGCCCATGGGCACATTATCTTTAATGTAGTCAGAGAATTTTTGTCCGCGCTGCTGAATTGCGGAAGAAACCATGGGAGTGTCGATGAAACCTGGATGAATAGAATTGACGCGCACGAGCGGCGTTTTCTGCGCACATTCCAGAGCAGCGGCCTTGGAGAGCAAGCGGACACCACCCTTTGACGCACAGTAATTGCCGGACGCCGACATCCCCGCGATGCCGATGATTGACGAGATATTGATGATCGCGCCGCCGCCGGTTTGCCGCATGGCCCGGATGCCATGTTTGCAGCCCAGGAAGACACCATCCAGATTAACCGACAGGCAGTGCCGCCAGGTGGCGAAGTCCATATCTTCCAAGTAACCGCCTGCGCCGCCCACACCAGCACCATTGAGCAGGATATCAAGACTGCCATGGCGCTCTGTGACATCGCTGCAAATGGCTTGCCATTGCGATTCAACGGTGGTGTCGTGGGCGATAAACTCGCAGTGCCCGCCGGTTGCGGCGATTTCTGCGGCAACCTTCGCGCCTTCGACCTCTTGAATGTCGGTTAGAATGACGGTTGCCCCTTCGGCGACCATCAACGCCCCTGTCGCCTTGCCCAACCCTGATGCGCCACCCGTGATAATGGCAACCTTGCCGTTTAAACGTCCCATTTTCCACTCCCAATATTATTTTGTCATTTTGGGTTAGCAGTGTTGGACATTCGGCCGTTGGGCGCAAGGCGTAGGTTTTTTCGGAGCGCTAGCTGTGATGGCGAAAGCGTCTTTGAATGAAAGGGCGGAGTACCAAAAAGCGATCATAGGTGCGATCTAACAGCCAGGCGATGGGGGCGATTTTGCCAATCCATCCCAAAATCCGGAAGGCGGGTAACGCAAACCACAAATGGGCAAATGCGGTGCCGCCATTCACCAATTGGCCGTCAGCTGTTTGCACGTGAAAGCGCGCCAGTGCAGCCTGCTTGGTCAGTCCAGCAACGCTTTGATGGCTCGCCCAGTCGGCAACATTCACCCAGTTAATACGATCACTGCCCCGGCACCCTTGGTAAAATCCAATTTCGCGCCGACATAATGGGCATTGACCGTCAAAAAAAACCGTGAGGACAGGGACCTGATCAGGCATGGCCGACCGGCGGTGATTGGCGTTCGGCCTCGCTGGCGGCAGCCAAGGCATCGGCAACCAATTGCTGGGTGAGCGCGTTTACCTGACCACTTGCCCCATGGATCATCCGCGCGCGCACCGCCAGCGCCATGGCGACAGCTTGCAACACGTCACCATTGCCAGTTTGCCCCATGACGGCGATATCCTTATCGATGGTCTCCAGAACCAGAGAGACAATCTGTGCTACCCGCACGCTGTCAGTTGTTTCGGCATGCAAGGGGAAGCTGATATCGAACAGGTCACCCGTGGCAGTGCGTGCTTGGAATGGTATTTTTTTCACAGCGACCTCATGATCTATCAATGCGATGACGCAGCTGTTCAAGCCACAGCCGTGATCAGTTTACGCACCACGCCGCCCGCTGGATCATGTCACCAACCAGGATAGACCGTATCGCAGAGGGACGGGCGGCAGGCGACCTGATCATACCATCGCCCAAGGTCGCGATGGTCAGGGCGCCAATCGTCGCCCAACAGCGCCTGATCGGCTGTGGCCATGGCTGCTGCAAGGGTGATTTCGCCCGCTGTTAATGGCTGCGCCGCATCGGTCGTCGGCAGGCAAGTTTGCAGATGGCCATAGATTTTTTGGCAGCGTTCTGCCTCATATTCTGCCAGCCGTTGGGAGCGCTGTTCTGGGTCCCGATAAAGCAACTCTCGGGCGCGCAGGGACAACGCTTCCATCAGTTCCATACAAAGACCTTCCAAGGCCATATCTTGAAGCTGTTCCGGCGCCGATAACGGCGCTGGACTAAGGCTGCTGAAGGGCGCCAAGTATTGGCAAATTATCACCGATTCAATCAGTAACGTGCCGTCCACTGTCAGTAGCGCGGGCACCCGGCCGGTTGGCCCAAAACGCAGCAACGGGTTATCGTTGCGGCGGGTGACAACCTTTATTTCCTCAATCTGATCCACCAGTCCGCGTTCTCGGACGAAGATTCTTAATTTCCGCGCAAAGGGTGAATTTGCTGTGTAGTAGAGCTGCATCATGCTGGCCTCAAATCAAAGTGCTGGGCGCTTTTGGTTATTTGCTGAGTACGGGCCAAGTCCGGGCAAATGGCTTATCCAGCGCTTGCGCCAGCATCTCCAAATGATCTTGGCCATAAAACATATCGCCATCGACCACATAGGTCGGTGAGCCAAACACCGCTCGGGCAATCGCCTCATCGGTATAGGCCTGATATTGTGCAGCAATGGCAGGGTCGCCCATCGCCGCCCAGAGGCTGGCACCATCGAGACCGACCTGTTGACATAAGTCAATTAACGTATCAGCGTCGTCGTGATCGGCGTCTTCTGCCCAATGGGCGACCAAAATTCGATGCGCCAATTGATCGACGTTATGGCCGGCCTGCATGGCGGTAATGATCAATTTATTGGCGCGGTCGGGGCTATGGTGGTGATGTTGCGGGCGGCCTCCAAGAGTTGGCACGCCGCGAAATTCTGCCCAGCGCTCAAGCTCGCGGTTGAAATAGTAATTACGATATTTCAAGGATCGCTCCCCAAAACCTGTGCTGCCTGCCCCTGCGAGAACTTGGTTAAGGTCAACAGGCCGGTGCGTGATGCTGCGGCCAGCGGCGGCGGCAATCTCCATAAATTTGGACGAGCCGATGAAGGCATAGGCCGAATGGGCAGCATAAAAATATTCGATATCGGCCATGGGTTTTCCTTTCAAAGCTTTCCCAAGCACTGGTTCATTGGCGGCGGCGGTTCGCGCGCTCAGGCTTGTTTGCGGACGGTTAAATAGGCATGCACATAGTCCATTGCGTGCCCCGTTGGATCGTCGGCCACCCGGTCAATATAGGCCTGATAGAAGTCATTAATCAATTTCTGCCGGCTTGGCAGGTCACGGCGTGTCTCCAGGCCCTCAAAAAACGCTGACTGTGACCAGGAGCGCAGGGTTGGCACATAGGTTTCCGCAAATAATCGAGGGTCACCGCCATCGCGCTGAAAGGCAGCGGCATAGGGGCAGGGTGTGATCGCAGTTTCAATGCTTTCAAGGCGCAGACCAGCTTTATAAACAGGGCTTTCGTGATCTTCAAAAGGAGCCGAAAACTCTGCCACATCACGGTAATATTGTGGCAAGGTCATGGCGGTGAATTCGGCGGCTGTGATCCGCCCCTGATCGCGGAAGTCTGCCCACAGCTGGCGGAAGGTGTCGAACATCGAGACGCCGCCGGTATGGCCCAGATAAAACCCTTGTTCATCGCGGCAGAAATTGCACAGGACCAACTGTCCGCCCGGGGCCAATTCATGGGCGCGATGGTTTAAAATGGTCTGCCAATCAGTGGCAGCTTGTGCGGCAAAGGCGGCCAATTGCTCCCCTGCTGCGCCAACAGCATGCACGTGATCGTCAATATCGCAGGGTTTATGGCTTAACCAATGCATGGCTGTTGCTGAAATCCCCAGGTGCAACATGCCGGCGGGCAGGGCGCGGTGGTAAAACGAAGCCCCACTTGCCAGCACATGCACATTCGCCGCCGGATTATGCAACGCTGGGCTGGCGTTCGGGGGTGAGGATGCAAGATGCGTATTACGAGCGAGGGCATTGAAATCATTGGCGGGTTGATCCTCGTGAATGATCAGGACAGGGCGATTTTCTTGGCTTTGCTGTGCCCGCGTTGCCAGCGAGCGCAGGGCATCCAAACTGGTGCCGCCATCGGCACAGCCAAAATCGGCAATGACCAAGGGGGCTGGATCAACTGCTGTGATGACAGCGTCAAGCGCCTGATTAAAGCGTGGCAGCGCATTGTCGATGACATTTTTAGCGCCGCGCGTTGATAAAGAATAATCGCCGCCTGCCGTCATTGCCATGCCGCTTGCCGTGGTTTTTGACATTCCACTCGCCCTCTCATTGATCTCGGACCACTACCATATTTGCGCAATTTTTTTATCTGACCAACTGAATATTGTTTTCTTCGGTAAACTCAGCGCGATTGTGACGTTGAAAAACCCTTTAAAAAAAGAAAGTTAGATTGAAAAATAACGCAAAAATTTGCCTTATGACCCAAATCGGATTATTTATATTGAACGAGCGTTACAAGTCGTTGAGCTTTCTCGATTACCCGTTTCGACGGATAGCCGGTTACTTCCCCGACATTGACAACGTCGACCAGAAATGCGGCATCGTGCGGCATTCTTAAATGTTGAGAGGAATTGATCATGGCTTCAGGCACGGTCAAGTGGTTTAACCAAACCAAAGGTTACGGGTTCATTGAGCCGGATGATGGCTCGAAAGATGCTTTTGTGCACATTAGCGCTGTCGAGCGGGCCGGTTTGTCGACTTTGAACGAAGGCCAAAAAGTGACCTTCGAATTGGTTCCAAGCCGTGATGGCAAGATGGCCGCTGAAAATTTAGTGGTTGCAGATTGATGTTGACCAGGGCGGCCGTGACGCCGCCCTTTTCATTTTTGACCGCAGAAGCGATTGTGCGGGGCTCCGCGTGTCCAAAATAAGCGCGCCATATTCCCTGGCACTGACAACCCGCAGCGGCGTCCCGTCTGACGTCACTGGCTTTGATAGATAAGGCACGCGAGGATCACGACAGATTTTCCGGTGGCACTTCATGGGCCAAAGCCGCGCCAAGAGCAAAACGCTTTATATTGTCCAAAAACAGCTGATCCCA
>JBELLC010000015.1:0-34546 GCA_042088965.1 Nisaea sp.
CGGACTGATCAAAGACCCAAATACCAGCGCCACCAAGATTGGCACCCCTGTCAGCCACCAGAACCCAGCACCGATCACGAAGGTGGACAGGACCACCCCAAAGGTCGCCATCAGCGCAATCAGCCAGCGCTGACCGCGCAAATCACTTAAATTTACATGCAGTGCCCCGGCGAACAGCAGAAAGCCGAGCATGCCTTCCATCACGGCTTGGTAAAAATCAATCTCGGCGACCGCTTCCCGCATCAAAGCCGTCAGGTCTGGCCCAGGCAGGACGCTATCAACGACAATCAATAAAAGAGAGCCAAGCAGCGAAATCACCAAAAGACCAATGGTCGGCGGAAATTTCAAAAAGCGAAAATTCAGATACCCAAAGCCTGCTGCCATCGTGACCAAAAGCGCTGCAAGCTCAATCGCGTTCATCTGCTTTATCCTGCCAACAACGCAACAACTGGCGCCAGCAAACGACGGTCCCCAACAGCGATCACACGGTCATCACTGTCTAAGGACATGGCATTGCCCTGCCAATCGGTAATCGCACCGCCAGCCCCGTTGACCACAGGCACGAGGGGTAAAAAGTCATAAATGGCCATGGTGGCGTCAACCGCCACATCAATATAGCCGCTGGCAAGCAGCCCATAGTTATGGCAATCGCCCCCATAAATTGGCAGTTTAACCGTTTGCCGGAGCCGCTCAAAGGCTGGCTGACGGTCGCCGGTAAACATCTCCGGTGCGGTATTGGCAAGGATCGCATCGGCCAGATCGGCGCAGGGCCGTGTTCTCACCGGTGCCCCTTGAAACCGCGTTGGTAAACCAGCCGCCCCGATCCATCGTTCATGCAACGCGGGATGGTCAATCACCCCCAGGATCGGCACACCATGATGCAATAAGCCGATCAGCGTGCCAAAAGTTGGGCGGCCCGTAATAAAGGCTTTGGTGCCGTCAATCGGATCAAGGATCCAGACGAACTCGCGGTCTGTCCCGCCACTGCCAAACTCCTCACCAATGATGCCATGATCTGGAAAGCGCGCTGTGATCATCTCCCGCAGGCACGCCTCGGCTTCGCGGTCAGCCTGAGTGACCGGGCTATCATCTGCCTTGGTATCAACACTGACGCCAGCACGATAGTAGCGGCGCGCAATCTGTCCGCTTGCATCCGCCAGCTCTGCGGCAAAAGTGGCAAAAGCCTCAATTGACCAAGACATTATGTGCGGCGCTCCTGTCCCACTCGCAGCCAATAACATGCGAGTCGACTGCCTAAAATTATCAGCCGCATTTTAATTTGGTAGCGCCGCCGGGCTATCACTCAGGCTACGGAGATAGGCCAGCATGGCGGCACGGTCAGCATCTTTTTTCAAACCGGCATAAACCATTTTCGTGCCTTTCATGTACCCCTTTGGATTGGCGAGAAAGCCATTCAAAGATTGCCAATCCCAGTCACCACCGAACCCGGCCATGACCTTTGAATACGAAAAGCCATCATGGGCACCTTTGGCGCGATTAACCACGTCCCAAAGGTTTGGACCGATCTTATTTTTACCGCCTTTTTCAAAGCTATGGCACGAGCTGCATTTCTTCGCCAACTTGACACCTTTACCCATGTCAGCAGCGGCCACCAATGTGAGCGCACCAGAAATATCGACAGCTTGTTTTTGAGCTGGCGCCGCCGTGCCCGCCGCAGGCGCATCAGCAACGGCAATGGCTGCTTTTGCTAACTGCGTTGGCTGCACCAAAAAGTCACCGACTTTACCTGATAACATCGCAATCAGCGCTGCCGCCAACACAACGCCCGAGACCTTGTACCATTCCATTATTAATTTCCCGCTACCGACACACGTTAACAGGCGCGTCCCGCACCTTTTTTCGGAACTTTTTTTCGCATGCTCAGCCTCAGGGTGCAAGGCCGTTGTGTGCGTCAGATTGCCCTCGTACTATGAGCGAAACAAAGAAGGACACAGATCATATGCGTTTTGCCAATGCGGGTCCCCAAAACCCGGTAACAATAATCCCTGCGCGGATGGCCTCCCAACGCCTGCCAAATAAACCGTTGGCGGATATCCATGGCGCACCAATGATCGAGCACGTCTGGCGACGGGCCATGGAAGCAGAGGTTGGCCGGGTCGTCGTCGCGGCGGGGGAAACTGAAATTGTTGACGCCATTCATGCCGCTGGCGGCGAAGCGGTGCTGACAAGAGCCGATCACCCCTCAGGATCTGATCGGATTTTTGAGGCTTTGCAACAGATCGACCCCTCCGAAAAACATGATGCGGTGATCAATGTTCAAGGTGATTTGCCCGTCCTGGAAGCCAAAGTCATTCATGCTGCCCTGGCCCTGCTCCACGATCCGGCGGTTGATATTGGCACAGTCGCCGCCGAGATCACCGAAGCGGCGGAACTTGAAAGCAGCAGTGTGAATAAACCCGTTGTCGCCTGGAACAGCGACGGACAGACAGGTCGGGCGCTGTATTTTACCAAATTCCCCGCGCCCTGGGGAGATGCACCCGTATTTCACCATATCGGTCTGTACGTTTTTCGGCGTGCAGCTTTAACGCGATTCGTCAGCCTGCCGCCATCGCCGCTCGAACAGAGCGAGCGGTTAGAGCAATTACGCGCCTTAGAGGCCGGCATGCGGATTGATGTGGCACGCGTTGACACCGTTCCCTTGGGTGTCGATACTGCCGCCGACCTCAACCGTGCCCGCGACTTACTCGCAGCCGGAGGGTGACTCAAGCGCCGCCGAGGGGCAGCCCGCCAATCGCGGCGCTCATAGGAGATAAAACTGTGACCGATCCGCAACAAACGATTGCCTTCCAAGGCATGCCTGGCGCTTATTCGCATGCCGCTTGCAAAGCAGCACGCCCAGATTTTGAACCGCTGGCGTGCACTAGTTTTGAAGACATGTTGCTGAGCGTGCAGGAAGGCCGCGCCGCGCTGGCTATGGTGCCGGTCGAAAACTCTGTTGCTGGCCGGGTTGCTGATATTCATCACCTTTTGCCCGATTCCGGCCTGCACATCATCGGTGAGCATTTCCAGCGTGTAAACCATATGTTACTGGGTTTGAAAGAGGCCAAGATAACTGATTTGCGCAGCGTGAAAAGCCATACACACGCGCTGGCACAATGCCGCAAACTGATCCGGGAGCTAAATGTCACACCCGTTATTAGCGCCGATACCGCAGGGTCTGCCGCAGAAATCGCCGCCGCCGGTGATCCAACAGTTGGCGCCATCGCCTCGTCTTTAGCAGCCGACTTAAACGACTTACAGGTGTTACGCAGCGATGTGGAAGACGCCGCCCATAACACCACCCGCTTTTTGATCATGGCCCGCCAAGGGATTGTCCCGCAATTAGATGACAATCGTTATGTGACCACGATTGTGTTTCGTGTGCGCAGTGTCCCGGCCGCGCTTTATAAAGCCCTCGGTGGTTTTGCTACCAACGGTGTCAACCTGACGAAGTTAGAATCTTACCTCGTAGAAGGCTCATTTTCGGCAGCCCAATTCTATGTTGATGCCGAAGGCCATCCGGAATCTGAGGATATGAAAATGGCGATGGAAGAACTGCGCTTTTTCTGTCCCAAAGGGGCTGTACAAATTCTGGGCACTTACCCTGCTGCTGATTTTCGGCAGTAACCAGGTCAAGCCGAAAAAAGCGATGCACATGCAGCACCTAGCCTTCGCGCTGAAATGCCCATTTCAGCTGCATGTCGCCATTTTCAATTGCGCTATCAAGGCTTCCCGTGACAATAATCTGCTGGCTGCGGCTGTGGCGACCATCGCCAAAATAGACACTTTCATGCAAGGCGATAAGACCATCAGAAACCCTGAACCGCCAACCTTTACCGCTGCTAAGGCGCAACAAAACCTCGGTTTGGTTTTGTACCAGTGAGGCGCTCACGCGCGGGTGTAAATGAAAACGGAGGGCAAAGTCACGGCCACGGCGGGTGGGACCGCCATTATACAGCAAAGTATCTTCGCCGCGCAGGTCAGCACCCGATGCGTCAAGGAATAAGCGCCGACGGTGCACCATCCCATAACGCGGCACATAGCCATCATGTTCGCCTTCAAATAGCTGATTTCGGTCTTCCACATCACGGCCAGCGACGACCTGACACGTTTCTAAAGCATGCGCATGGGAGGCCCCAACAGCGTTGTTATCGTCAATAACTAAGGTCGAGTGGGCGGCTGTCGCCCGCAAAGGTTGATGCCATTTTGGCTCTAACGGTGCAGCCCCACAATTGACCACCAAGCGTTGCCGGGCGTCTGACAGCTCAAAGGCAAGCGGCGCGGTATGACTGCCTTCAAGAGTTGCTATACCGCCGTCAACAAGCACTAAGCTGCGGCCGTTCACCAAGCGAAAATAGCCTGTCTCCGGCAATGCCATTAAGGCCCGCGCTTTCACCTCGCTTTGTGTCAGCAGGCTGTCGATATCTGCATCCAATTGCGCTGTGCAGCCATTAAACAGAGCAAAGCCGCCATCACCATGGCGCAACAGCCGCAGACCGGCAGCACAAGCGTCAATCATCCGGTTAACATCCGGGCCAACGTCTAAGCTTGCAGCCCGCAAAGCTTGGCGGATATCGATGAGATCCATAAGGTGATGGGCGGCAGAATCAGCGCGCCGATCTTTGGCCCCGCCATCTGCATTTAAACTGGTTGACAACGCATTGGTCAAACAGCGTGCGAAATCGCGGTCATTTTCCAGGGCACCTGCCAAAAACAGTGATGACCACAAGGCCCCTTTACAAATCGCCAGTGGTCGCGCCGTTATTTCCCCGCGTGCCAAAGCCCGCCGAACAACCAGGCTGTCGCGGGCAATTTGGGCGAAATACGTATGCCGAAAATCATCCGCAGCGGAATCACAGAAAAAACTGTAATGGCCAATCCAATGGGTCAAGCGCTCGCCGACAACAGCGATATCCTCGCCCTCGCTTGGCGGCGGCTGCTCGAGCCACTCTTGCAGCCATTGACGGGCTTTCAAGCGGGCTGCTTCACCTCCCAATTCACGTAGGTCACGCAACCAGGAGAAGCCATTAAGATAACAGAGTGTCGCCGCGTTGAACTGTGCATCCTGCCATGGACAGGGCAGCAGATCTATTTCCTGGCCAAAGCAAACCAGCTTGTTATCGAGCCATCGACGGCCCGCATCCGCATCCCCTGGCCAACCATCATAGAGATGCAAAGAAGGCTCTTTGGGGACCGGGATTTGGCGCGTCCGGGACAATCGGAAAACGCCGCCGACAGCATCACTTAAGGTCTGCCAGAAAGCGGTTAACACCGGATCAACCTTGATTTTTTAAGGCAGCAATATTGCCTGCATACTGCGCCGGTCCACCGCGAAAACACGCGGTGCCCGCAACCAATACATCAGCACCAGCGGCCAGCACACGCGGGGCCGTTTCGGTATTCACGCCGCCATCAACTTGTAAATGAATATCGCGTCCTGACTTTTCAATCATCCGCCGCACGGCCGAAATCTTGGCAAGTTGGCTTTCAATGAAAGACTGTCCGCCAAAACCTGGATTAACGGTCATCACCAAGACCAGATCAACGGAATCGATGAGATATTCAATCATTTTAGCTGGCGTGCCAGGGTTCAACGCTATCCCCGCATTTTTACCAAGCGACCGGATCAATTGCAGGCTGCGATGCACATGCGCTCCCGCCTCTGCATGAATGGTAATCACATCAGCGCCAGCATCTGCATAGGCTGCAATGAACGGATCAACTGGGTTGATCATCAGGTGCACGTCAAAGGGTTTTTTGCTGTGGCCGCGCAAGGCTTTAATGATCGGCGGGCCAAGTGTGAGATTGGGCACAAAATGACCATCCATCACATCAACATGGATCCAATCAGCGCCAGCGGCGTCGATAGCAGCGATTTCAGCACCAAGTTGCGCGAAATCAGCGGAGAGAATACTGGGTGAGATAAGCGGTTGGTCAGTCATGTCCTAGTCGTTAGCAGAATGACCGCTTTGCTTCAAGTTGAGCGACACCGCCCACCCCAAATTTTTTGGCAAACAGACCAACAGAGGTAAAACAGCGCCGCCACCACATCCTTGTATTAGTCCGCTGGCATATGATAGCCCGGCGTTGATTGCGATAAGGCAATCTCGGCCTCTGACATATCTTCGACCACGCCATCGAACAAAGGCGATGACAGATACCGCTCACCGGTATCAGGGAGCATACATAGAATCACAGACCCTGGGGCGGCTGCCGCGGCCACATCCATGGCAATGGCGAAACTGGAGCCCCCTGAAATACCTGTGAAAATACCTTCTTGCTGGGCCAGCTTTTTTGACCAGGCAATACCATCGGGCCCAGCCACAGGATGCAGTTCATCATACAGTTGGTGATCAACCGCCTCTTGTAAAACTTGCGGAATGAAATCAGGTGTCCACCCCTGGATCGGATGCGGTTCAAAGGCGGGGTGACTGACTGTCGGCTCGCCGTTGGTGTTTCGTTCTTGGGCGTGACCACTGCCCAGCAATTGGGCATTCACAGGCTCGCTCAGGATGATTTTTGTATCTGGCCGTTCCGCGCGCAGCACACGTGCGACCCCTGTGACAGTGCCACCTGTGCCATAACCAGTGACCCAATAATCTAACCGCTGACCGGCAAAATCAGCAATGATTTCGCGCCCTGTGGTACTTTCGTGGATATCCGCATTATCGGCTGTTTCAAATTGATGCGCCAGGAACCAGCCATTGGCGTCGGCCAGTTCCTTCGCCTTTTGATACATCCCAAAACCCTTGGCGGCGCGTGGCGTGAGCACCACTTTGGCACCTAAAAACCGCATCAGTTTGCGGCGCTCAATCGAAAAACTATCCGCCATCGTAACCACCAAGGGATAGCCTTTAGCGGCGCAGACCATGGCCAAGCCAATGCCTGTATTACCACTTGTCGCTTCCACAACCGTCTGCCCCGGTTTCAAATCCCCTCGGCGCTCAGCAGCTTCAATGATATTGATCGCCAGTCGATCTTTGACCGAGGCTGCGGGGTTAAAAAACTCCGCTTTCACATAAACCGTCACCCCCTCTGGTGCCAGCCGATTGATACGGATACACGGAGTGTCCCCCACTGTTTCCAAAACACTGTCGAACAATCGACCGCGTCCAGCGGTTGAACGTATATTAGATTTTTGATCGTGACCCATTCTTCCCTCCTTACCTGTCAAAAGTCATTACCTGGGCAAGCTATCCCATATCGTCCGTGGCAGCTATCCTTGACGGCGAAGTCTGGCAGCGTAAAAACCATCAAGCCCGCCGATCGCAGGCCAATGCGCCGGCAAGGTACGCAGATCACCATCGGCGGTAATCAACGCTGTATCACCGCCAACTTCAGTCGGCGTAATCGGCAGACGCTGAAATTCTGGGAATTTTTTAAGAAAAACTGCAATCCGTTCTTCGCCTTCTTCGGGTTGCAACGAGCAGGTACAATAAACCAACTGGCCCTGCGGTTTTATCATGGTCGCAGCGCTGGCCAATAACCGATCTTGCAAATCTGTCAGGCGTTGAATATCGCCGCGCGTTTTCAAATGCGGGATATCTGGATGCCGGCGGATCGTTCCGGTGGCGCTGCATGGGGCGTCGAGCAAGACCGCGTCAACCGCTTGGCGTGGTTGCCAATCGGTGGCATCAACCGCCAAGGTATCGGCCCGAAACTTCAGCCTTTTGAGGTTTTCATGAAGGGTACGCAGACGTTTTTCAGCGCGATCAACCGCCAAAACTTCTGCCCCGGCAGCACAGAGCTGGGCGGTTTTACCGCCTGGTGCCGCACACAGGTCAATCACCCGCTTGCCGGTCACATCGCCGAGCAGCCGGGCGGGCATGGCCGCCGCCGCGTCCTGCACCCACCAACCACCGTTATCATAGCCATCAAGGGCGGTAATATTCCCTGACAAAGGCAGCCTGAGACTGCCTGTGGGAAGTAATTCGCCACCAAGGCGGGCACCCCAATCGGCACCATCCCCTGTCACCGTCAGATCAAGTGTTGGCTCCACCATCAGGGCGTCAGCAATCGCCGCTGTTGTTTCGGCCCCGTAGGCCGCTTCCCATGACGCCCGCAACCAATCCGGCAAATTGATCACAGCACTGCCGCCAGCATCGCGCAAGCCAGGCTCGCGGCTGATCCGCCGCAGCACCGCATTGGTCAGCCCAGCATAAGCTGCATGGCCACGACTTCGCACCAGTTCGACGGTGGTATCGACTGCGGCATGGGGTTTGGTTTCAATGAAACAGAGCTGCGCTACGCCCAACCGTAAAGCGTCGTAAACTGCCGAGGCGCGATCCGGCAAAGGTTTTTCCAATAAGTTATCTAAAATACCATCAATCTGCCCTAATCGGCGCAAGGTCGCCGCCGTGATCAAGCGGGCGAAACCCCGGTCGGCGGTTGGCAAAAGGCCAAGCCCACGATGCGCTTTTAAAGCTTCGTCAAGAGGTGTTGATTTGCGCAAAACAGCACGTAGCAAGTCAAAGGCGACACTACGGGCGGGCGATACACGGGCCGCAGCTGATGACGCTGCTGCTGGTTTTTTTTCAGATTTGCTCATAAACCGCTATTGAGCATGGATCGCCTGGATGACCAAGTCTAAAACCATTCTTAGCACCGCCCTGATTTTTAAAACCTAGCCCCAAGGCCCGGTTGGCACTGTCCCTGACGCCGCCATCTCTCGCAGACGGGCAACCCGGTTAGCCGTTGACGGATGAGTTGAAAACAGCCCATCCACCGCATGGGCATGCAATGGATTAATGATAAACATATGGGCGGTGGCTGGGTTTGCTTCAGCGGCATGATTATCGCGCTGATGACTTGCGGCCTCGAGCCGCTCCAACGCTGAGGCCAGCCATAAGGGACGACCGCAGATCTCGGCACCGATGCGATCCGCGTGATATTCGCGCGTGCGGCTGATCGCCATCTGCACCAGTGCTGCTGCCAAAGGGGCCAAGATCATCAACGCAAGCGTGCCAATCAATCCCAGCGGGTTATTACGGCTATTACCGAAAAACAGAGCGAAATTCGCCAACATCGAAATAGCACCTGCAATCGTCGCCGTGATTGTCATGATTAAAGTGTCACGATTGCGCACATGCGCCAATTCATGCGCCATAACACCTGTGATCTCCTCTTGGCTCAGGGATTTCAACAAGCCTGTTGTTGCGGCGACAGCGGCATTTTCGGGATTTCGGCCCGTGGCGAAAGCGTTCGGCTGGTCGCCGTCGATAAGATAGACGCGCGGCATTGGCAGGCCCGCACGATGGGCCATATGTTCAACAATATCAAAAAACCATGGCAAGTCGCGGCGTTCCAGTTCCCGGGCGCCGTACATCGAAAGAATGAGTTTATCTGACCGCCAATAGGCAAAGACATTCATCGCGCCGGCAATCAGTAAGGCAATGACCATCCCTGCCTCACCCCCCAGCATATAGCCGATGCCCAGAAACAGGCTGGTCATCACTGACAACAACACAGCGGTGCGCAGATAACTCATAGCACAGCGACCCCTTACGGTTTTTAACTCTTGATGATGTGGTTATGGCAGCCTGATGGGTCAAGGAACGGCGGGATAAAACACCCCGCTCATGATGCCTCAAGCGTCGGTTTTGGGATCTGTCGGTAAGGGCAGAATATCGACCCCATCATCCACCAGGCCTTTGATTTCTGCGACACTGGCCTCGCCATAAATGGCCCGCGGATCGGTTTCACCAAAATGTATTTTCCGGGCTTCTTCTGGGAATTCATTGCCAACATAATCAAAGTTAGTTTCCACATGGCTGCGCAGCTCTGCCATTTTTGAGCGCATTTCCGCCAACGCCGTAGAGCGGCGATTTTCCATCTTCGGACCGCCGCCAATGGCCGGGGCCATGAGGGACTTACGAATCTCTGAACTGCCGCAATCCGGACAGGATAATAGGCTCTCAGAACATTGCTGATCAAACGCAGCGCTGTCTCGGAACCAGCCTTCAAAGCTGTGGTTTTGCGCACAAATTAAATCATATCGGATCACAACATGTCATCGGTTTGCCTCTGATACTTAAAATATAGGTGGCTTATAGAGCAAATCCAAATAACATTTGCCATCGCCGACAGGCGGCCCCGCTTATCAGGAGGTTATGGCCATGCCCTCACCATGGGTGACACGTTATGCCGCCGCCTTTGGCCCCGGCACCACAGCCCTTGATCTGGCCTGTGGTGCTGGCCGCCACAGCCGTTGGCTGGCGGCACGCGGACTCCATGTCACTGCCGTTGATCGCGATCTGGCTGGTATCGAGGACATTATCAATACACCAAACATTGAGGCCATTGCCTGCGACTTGGAGGATGGCACGCCCTGGCCCCTAAATGGCCAGGTGTTTGATGTGGTGGTGGTGACCAATTATCTCTACCGCCCGTTATTGCCAACAATCCTCAATGCCGTCGGCTCAGCCGGCCTGCTGATTTATGAAACCTTTGCCCTTGGCAATGAGCGCTTTGGACGCCCTAAAAACCCCAACTTCCTGCTCCGACAGGGCGAGCTTGCAACGCTGATGGATGCGCGGTTTGAGGTTCTCGGGTTTGAAGACTTAACGGTGACGGCGCCGCGCCCGGCGGTCATGCAGCACATCGCCGCGCGCCGCCGATAGTGAGAGTCTCCAAGATCGTTTAAAAACGGGCAAAACCACCCATGCCTGGTTAGGCCAGCTTGCCATGGCATTGCTTGTATTTTTTGCCGGACCCGCATGGACAGGGTGCATTCCGGGGCACCTTGCCCCAGGTGCTGGGATCGGCTGGATCAATCACGGCTGCTGCTTGATTGCCGCGCGCAGACGCCGCAATGGTCTCCGCCGCGCCGACAGCCTCTGGACCATCGCCAAAGCGACCATCATCGCCAGCCATGCCCTGTTGGTCTTCTGCCGCGCCTTCGACTTGAATTTCCAAATAAGACAGCACCGACGTGACAGTTTCCCGCAGATTGGTCAGCAAGCCATCAAACAGTATGAAAGCTTCCCGTTTATATTCATTCAGCGGGTCTTTCTGCGCATAGGCCCGTAGATTGATGCCTTGCTTAAGATGATCTAGCGATAACAAGTGCTCTTTCCACTGCTGATCTAAAATCTGTAGTAGCAGTGATTTTTCCGCCATGCGCATTAATTCTGGGCCATAATTAGCGGCTTTTTCTGCCATCTTACGGTTCGACCTTTCGGTCAAACGTCCCAAAATTTCTTGATCAGCAATGCCTTCTTCTGCCGCCCATTCCTGAACGGGCAGATCCAGCGCCAGCAAGCGCAAGGATGATTCGCGCAACCCTTCAAGGTCCCATTGCTCGTGATAACTACCCTCTGGGATACAGCGCGCCACCAGCGCTTCAATGACTTCATGGCGCATATCGGAAATTGTTTCCTGCACCTCTTCGGCCCGCATGATGTCGCGGCGCTGCTCATAAATAACCTTACGTTGATCATTCATGACATCGTCGAATTTCAGCAATTGTTTGCGGATTTCAAAATTCCGCGCTTCGACTTTTTGCTGCGCCTTTTCCAGGGCCTTATTGACCCAGCTATGGACAATCGCTTCGCCTTCTTCCAAGCCCAGGCGTTGCAACACAGAATCCATCCGCTCTGAGCCAAAGATACGCATCAAATCATCTTCCAAGGATAGGAAGAACAAAGATGCGCCTGGGTCGGCTTGTCGGCCAGCACGGCCCCGCAGCTGATTATCAATCCGGCGGCTTTCATGGCGTTCGGTGCCAATGATGAACAGACCACCCGACGCTAAAACCTTTTCACGGGCGGCGGCGACCTCGGCCTCAATATTGGCGCGCACCACCTCTGGCTCTCCGCCACCAGCCGCCAGTTCTTGCGCAATGCGCATTTCCACATTGCCGCCGAGCTGAATATCCGTCCCGCGGCCTGCCATATTGGTGGCAATCGTCACCGCGCCAGGGGTGCCCGCCTGGGTAATGATCATCGCCTCTTGCTCGTGGAAACGGGCGTTCAAAACCTGATGGGGGACTTTTCGCTGGGTCAGTAATCGCGATAGATTTTCGGACTTTTCAATCGACACCGTGCCAACCAGAACCGGTTGGCCGCGGTCGCGGCATTCACTGATGACCTTAATGACAGCTTCATCACGCTCCCGGCCGGTGCGATACACCTCATCATCCCGATCATCACGGATACAATCCAAATTGGTCGGCACTTCGACCACCTCGAGATTATAGATTTCTTGAAATTCAGCAGATTCCGTCATCGCTGTGCCCGTCATGCCTGCAAGCTTGGCATACAGACGGAAGTAATTCTGGAAGGTAATCGACGCCAGCGTTTGATTCTCGTTTTGAACGTCAACACCTTCCTTGGCCTCAAGCGCTTGATGAAGCCCCTCAGAGAAGCGCCGCCCTTCCATGGCCCGGCCCGTGAATTCATCAATAATGACAACGCCGCCGTCTTTGATGATGTAATCGGTATCGCGCTGGAACAAGTGATGGGCGCGCAGCGCCGAATTGGCGTGATGCACCAAGGAGACATTGTGTAAATCGTAAAGCGTCCCATTTTCAATCAGGCCAACTTCGCGCAGCAAGGTCTCTATATGCTCTGTGCCCGCATCGGTGAATGCGGCGGTTTTCTGTTTTTCATCAACTTCATAATCTTCCGGGGTTAACCGCGGGATTAGGGTATTGACTTGCATATACAGCGCAGAGCTATCTTCTGCCGGACCTGAAATGATCAACGGTGTTCGAGCTTCGTCGATGAGGATCGAGTCAACTTCATCGACAATTGCGAAATTAAAGTCCCGCTGGGCCATATCCTCCAAGCGGAACTTCATATTGTCGCGCAAATAGTCAAAACCAAATTCGTTGTTGGTCCCATAGGTCACATCGGCCTGATATTGCGCCCGCCGATCGTTATCATCTAGGCCATGGACAATACAGCCAACCGTTAACCCAAGCTTTCGATAGACTTGTCCCATCCAATTGGCATCTCGGCTTGCAAGGTAGTCATTTACCGTGACCACATGCACGCCTTTGCCTTCGAGGGCGTTCAAATAGACCGGCAGCGTCGCCACCAAGGTCTTGCCTTCGCCGGTTTTCATTTCGGCAATCTGGCCACCATGCAAAACCATGCCGCCCACAAGTTGGACGTCAAAATGCCGTTGACCCAGGGTCCGTTTGGCAGCCTCGCGAACAACCGCAAAGGCTTCTTCAAGGAGGCTATCGAGTTGCGCACCTTCTGCCAGACGGGCGCGGAATTCATCGGTCTTTGCCGCCAAGGCTGCGTCATCCAATGCTTCCATTTCAGGCTCAAGAGCATTGATCGCTGGAACCCGCGCCTGCAGGCGCTTGAGAACACGGTCATTTTCTGACCCGAAGATCGCCTTGGCGAGGGTGCCAAACATGAAGACCCCATCAACTACCGTAATATAAGACCGTAAACGTCAGTGAGCTTGACAGATAGGGGCAAGCGCAGGGCCTGTCAACGTCGCTGGCACTCATTCTGCCAAGATTGGACCTTTCGATACGTTTTCATGCAACCTTTTAGCCACCGCACCCATTTGTTCCGCCGGGGCATTGGCATAGGCCAAACGCAAGCAATCTTCCTGTCCAGAGCCGAAAAATGATCCTGGCAGGCAAAGCAAGTTATGATGGCGCGCCAGATTTTCCGCAACAGTTCGGGCCGCAATACCGCGGAAGGGGTGGCGAACATAGGCAAAATAAGCGCCTGCTGAGATCAGCTCATAACCAAGATCTTCAGCCTCAAAGATGGCCGTCAACGCAGCGCGCCGATGGTCCAGCATGGCACGTTTTTCGGCCACCCAGTCCCAAGCCACAGAGAGCCCCTGATAGGCCGCTTCTTGGCCAATATGCGGCGCGCAGATCGAGACCGTGTCCATCACCTTGGTAACTGCTGCGATCACAGCTGGCCCGGCAATTAAAGAGCCAACCCGATAGCCCGTGAGGCTAAAAACCTTTGAAAAGCTATACAGTTGGATGACGGTATCGCGCCATTTGGGATTACCGAACAAACGGTGCCGGGCGTTATCAGGATCAACAAAATCTTTATAGGTCTCATCGATCACCAGGGCGATGCCATGGCGCTGACAAAGATCAGCGAACGCGGCAATCACATCAGGTGGGTAAATTGCGCCCGTCGGGTTATTAGGGGTGACCAAGACAATCGCGCGGGTACGGGGGGTGATCAACGTGGCGGCTTGTTCAGGGTCAGGAATCCCGCCACGATCAGCACGAAACGGCAAGTCGATGGCAACAGCGCCGGTCATATCCAACCACATTTTGTGATTGAAATAATGCGGTACTGGCAAAATCACCTCATCGCCCTTACCTGCCAAAGCCATCATCGCCAAACAGAAGGCCTGATTACAGCCAGCGGATATCAAGACATCATCAGCATTTATGTCGCCGGCATAGAAGTCCGCCATATGCGTTGCCAGCGCTTGACGTAGATGCGGCAAGCCCTGGATCGCGGTGTATTGGGCCGTTGTGAACAGATCAGCGCGGGCCGCCAGATGGGCACGTAATTCAGGTGCTGGCGGATAACTCGGTACCGCTTGGCAAAGGTCCAGCAACGGCGCTTCAGCTGGAAAAACCCGCCCTGCAATCCAGCTTTGCGCTTCAGCAATGGGTGGCTCAACAGCCTGGTCAATTTGCGCATTCAATTCCATGTGTATCGCCATCCTTAAAACCAAACATCGCAGACCCGTGGCCGTCTTGGGCGCGGATGGGGTTTATAATGCCTCGATGAATTCATCCAGCAAGATTGTAATCTGGGTTTCTTCAGATTGGTCTAGAATATTTTGCGCCCGGCGGGCGGCAATGGCGGCATCGAGCTGGCGAATCCGTTGCTTGACCCGTGGCAGACTATTCGGGGTCATTGATAATTGCCGCAATCCCATGCCCACCAACAGCGGCACAATACGCGCATTGCCCGCAACCTCGCCGCAAACAGATACCGGAATACCGCTGCGATGGGCGGCATTTACGCTTTGCTGGATGAGCCGTAAAACTGCCGGGTGCAGCGGGTCATAAAGATCAGCGACCTGTTCGTCACCACGATCAATGGCCAAGCTGTACATGGTAAGATCGTTGGTCCCAATGGCGAAAAAATCAACCTCCCGGGCCAACGCATCGGCATTAATGGCGGCGGCGGGCACTTCAATCATGATCCCTAAGGGCGGCAAAGGTCGCGCAATCTTTATTTTCCGGCGGCGCAGACGGCGCACCACTTTGGCCATGATCTGCCGGACCTGCTTAATCTGGCCAATCGAGGAAATCATCGGCAGTAAAATGCGGATCGGGCCGTGCGCACTCGCCCGCAGAATGGCCGCCAATTGGGTTTCCATCAATGCGGGCTCCCGCAGGGCCAGGCGGATCGCCCGCAAACCCAGTGCGGGATTTGCGCCTGCGGCAATCCGATCACCCAGCGAGGTGGCAAGTTTTTCACCGCCGACATCCAGCGTCCGAATGGTTACCGGTCGGCCATCAAGGGCGCGGATAATCTCACTCAAGGCGCGATATTGCTCATCCTCACTGGGCAGGTCAGGACGGTTCATAAATAAAAATTCTGTCCGTAACAGGCCAACACCTTCAGCGCCTGCTTGGCGTGCGGCAATGGCGTCTCGCGGCATTTCCAAATTCGCTTCCAAGGTGACCTGCACCTGATCGCGGGTTATCGCAGGCAGGTCCCGTAAGCGCTTTAATTGCCGGTTCAGGCGGCCACGCGCCTCGATACGGCGGCGATATTCTGCAAGGGTTTGCGCGTCAGGGTAGATGATGACGGTGCCAGCATCACCATCGACAATGATCGGGTCTCCTGCACGCACGATCGGCACGATCCCGTGCACGCCGAGGGCGGCTGGCAAGGCCAAAGAACGGGCCATGATCGCCGTATGACTATCCGCGCCGCCAAGGGTTGTGACCAAGCCCGCGATCAGGGCGGGGTCCATGAGGGCTGTGTCGGCGGGGCTAAGCTCATCGGCGACAATCACACAGCCACGCGGCAGTGATGTAAATGCCGTCACTTGTTGATCTGTCAGCTGAAGTAATAAGCGGCGGCCAACTTCGCGGATATCATCCGCGCGGGCGGCAAGATAGGGATCTTCCATCGCCGAAAAAGCCGCGGCCAATTCATGTACCCAGCCTTGAACAGCGGCCTCGGCATTGATCCCGCGCGCGCGAATACGGGCCTCGACACCGCTGGTGAGACGCGCTGAGCTGATCATGCCCGCATGCGCCTCCAACAGCAGCAAAAGGTCATCGCCTGCATCGCGCGGCAACTCTTTGGCCCGGCTCCGCAGCTTGCCTATCTGTGATTGCGCGGCCGTAAGCGCGGTTCGAAATCTGGTAATTTCACGGTCAATATTGCTGCGGGCAATGCGATATTCAGGGACATTACCAAGCGCCGGTTCAACCACATAGGCAGGGCCAATCGCAATACCAGGAGACACACCAATCCCGCGAATTATCTGACTCGCACCTGGGGGGAGCTGTCTAGTCTTCATAGAACTTACTTTCCACCAACCCTTGAACGGCCGCCATCGCCGCTGGTGCATCGACCCCTTTGGCGCGCACAAGAATGCTGGACCCCGGTGCCGCCGCCAGCAACATCAAGCCCATGATAGAGCAGGCGGAAACCGAAATATCGTTGCGCGAAACGGTAATCTCTGCTTGGAAGCCCTCGGCGAGCTTGCACAGTTTGGCCGCCGCCCGGGCGTGCAGGCCACGTTGATTGGTGATGGTCAATTCACTTTCAACAACCGTCGCGACCGCCATCAATGATCACCCTCCAACAATTTAGAGGCAATCCGGATATATTTCCGGCCGGCCTGCTCAGCTGCCGCAGCAGCTTCTGCCAAGGTCCCTGCCTCACGCATGCTGGCCAGCTTAATGAGCATTGGCAAATTAACACCCGCAATGATTTCAACCTGCGCACGATCCATAATCGAAATCGCCAAATTGGATGGCGTTCCGCCAAACATGTCAGTTAAAACAATGACACCGCGCCCGCAATCAACGGCCTGCACAGCATTAAAGATATCCTGGCGACGGTCTTCCATATCGTCGTCAGCCTCTATGCAGACCGTGGCCACCCCAACAAGCGGTCCGACAACATGCTCAAGTGCGGCACGTAGCGCCTCAGCAAGCTGTCCATGGGTGACAAGAACCAAACCAAAAGGTTGCGATTTATCATCATTGGCCATGCCAACACCTCACCCTTGCCAATACCCTAATTTTGAACACTCTGCCAACAGCGTCAGGTCGGCGGCTGTGCCGCCTCTCTCAGCGCCGCCAGCTCTCTGTGGCGCACGGTGACAGGCAATCCTTCCGCCTTCAACCATTTTGACACCAATTCGGCAACATAGACTGACCGGTGCTGGCCACCTGTACAGCCAATGGCGACCGTCAGATAACTTTTCCCTTCTGCCCGAAAACGCGGCAATAAGGGCGCTATAAAGCCTGTCAGCCGACTGTAAAACGCCTCAAAATCGGGATCTTCTTGGATATAGGCCCCGACGGCAGGATCGCGGCCATCAAGCGGCTGCAGATCTGGATCATAGTGAGGGTTTCGCAAAAACCGCATATCAAACACCAGATCCGCCTCACGCGGCACGCCGCCACGATAGGCAAAAGATAGCACCCGCACCCGCATCCGGGTCTCCCCATCAAGGGTCAGGCGGTTGGCAACCTCCGCCCGTAGGTCGACAATCGACATCTGTGTTGTATCAATAATCTCATCGGCCCGAAGCCGCAGCGGTTCCAGTGCCAAACGCTCAATCTCGATCCCATCGCCCACAGGCCGCTCTAAGGCCAAAGGATGCACCCTGCGGGTTTCGGTGAAACGGCGCATCAGCACGTCATCATCACAGGCCAAAAATACAACTTTTAGATCGAACGCCTTGGACCGCTGATAAGACTGAATCAGGTGCACCACTTTCGCCGCATCAAAGCCGCGCGCACGGACATCAACCCCCACCGCCAAGGATGCTGGTTGCAGGCCAGAGGCCGATTCGAGCAACGATGGCATCATCGATTGTGGCAAATTATCCACCGAGTCATAGCCATTATCTTCCAGCAGCTTCAGCACCGTTGTTCGGCCCGCCCCTGATAGGCCTGTCACCAGCACAACCCGTGATTCCGGCTGTTTGATTTCGGTCATGCCTGACCTCGAAAAAAGACCAACCCTTGGCGCAGTTTAGCCGGTGCTGAGGCCTCAAAGGCGGCAAGTGACAGCAGCGGTATGCGAATGCCCAGATATGTGCAGTTGCCGGTTTCGGGAAAGCGCAATACTTGATCCGCTGGCACCAAGTCAATGACCAAAAGCAAGGGAGCTTGCGGCACCGACGCCACCGGCACAATGCCGAGACCGCGGATTTCCAATTGCCCGCTCAACACGTCAGGTGCGCGCGCAATCAGCTGATTTTCGCTGCGCGATAACTGTAATTGATCATCACCAACAAGCACCGCACCATTATCGATCATGCGCAAGGCCAAATCAGACTTACCGCTGCCAGATGGCCCCCGCAGCAAGACCCCATCACCGTCGATTGCAATGCAGGTTCCATGGACCCGTTCCATCAACCACATACCTTCAATTGCGGCGGCACGCCGCCCTGTATTGCGCCCACAGTAACGCAAGTTTACGACAGATTTAACCGAAGATTTTTGATTTCCCGAAAGCTCACGCTTTGCCAGGGTGATCGCGCGGCAAGCGAATGACAAAGCGGGCACCACGAATTTGGCCCCCGGGATCAAGGCGATTTTCAGCCCAAATACGGCCACCATGGGCGGCAATGATTTGCGCTGAAATGCTCAACCCCAGACCGGAATGGGTGCCAAATTTTTCCGCCGACGGACGTTCGCTGTAAAAGCGTTCAAAGATTGATGCGAGTTTTGCTGCCGGAATGCCCGGACCATGATCGTCAATCGTTATATCCACAGCCTCAGAATCGCCTTGAACCGTCAACGTGATAACGCCATTTGTAGGCGAGAAGCTGATCGCATTATTGATCAGATTTCGCAACACTTGCACCAAGCGATTTTCATTGCCCGCGACCAGCGCGGATCCGTCTCCGGCTATATCGCAAACCAACCGCGGTTCGCCTTCCGTTTGGGTGGCCTCATAGACCTCCGATAAGGTGGCGACCATGGCCGCCAAATCGACTGTTTGGAAATCTTCCCGGCCCATTTCAGCATCCACACGAGAGGCATCTGAAATATCGCTGATTAACCTGTCAAGGCGTTGCACGTCATCAAGAATAATGGCCATGAGTTTGCGACGTTGCTCGCCGTCCTCAACCCGCGTGACCGTTTCAACGGCGCTGCGCAGGGAGGTTAAAGGGTTTTTAATTTCATGGGCAACATCGGCGGCAAACCGTTCAATAGCGTCGATCCGTTCCCCAAGGGCGTGAGTCATCCCCCGCAAGGCAATTGAAAGGTCCCCAATTTCATCACCGCGCCCGCCAAGATCAGGAATTTCAGCATCAAGTTGGCGGCCTGCCCGGACCACCTCCGCTGCCCGCGCCAGCCGTTGTACGGGTCGGATAATACTACCTGCAAGATACAGGGACAACAGGACGGTAATGGCGAAAACAATCGCAAAAACACCCAAAATTTCAACGCGGACGGCGCGCACCGCACGGTCAATTTCGCGGCCTTCGATAGACAACATCAACGCCCCAAGCACGGCCTTGTAGGACTGAACAGGAACGGCGACACTGAGCAGTAATTCTCCTGTTTCGGTTAACCGCACACGATTACCGCCTTCCCCTGCCAGGGCCCGGCGGACTTCTTGGTAGTCGCTGGCAATTTGATCTGCACGTTCCAAATAGCGGGGGATATCTGCGCGCCGTGGCAACCAATTTGTGAGGCGGGCAAAAAACTCGATTGCCAAGCGTTCGATGTCACTTTTGTCAATTGGCGCTTGCAGGGGGCGCACCCGAACAGCACCGCCAGGCCCGCGCAGTAAGGCGCTATCCGCGAGCAAACGGCCGTCAGGGGCAAAAATCCGCACCCGTGTGCCAACTGTTGGCGCCAATCGCCGTACCAAACGACGGACGGCCAATTCAGATAGCCGCTGTTGGTCCTGCAATTGCTTGTTTATTGTCATTTCTGCGAGCGCTTGCGCAAAAACCCGCCCTTGACGGTTTATCGCACCCAATTCAGCGTTAATCAGGCTGTTCTGATAACGATCCAGATACAGCACACCGACAAACAGAATCGCGACTGCGAACAGGTTAATGGCCAGGATCCGTAGCGTCAGTCGCGACAATACGCCGCGCCGTCCAGATTTCATGTTACCCGCGATCATCGATGATCACCCATCATCTGTTCCGGTCACCTGATGTTGCCCTCACACAGAAAACTCACGCCGTTTCCCGATAGCGATATCCTACCCCGTATAACGTCTCAATCTCGTTAAAATCAGAATCAACCGCCCGCAACTTCCGCCGAATACGCTTAATATGGCTGTCAACGGTCCGATCATCCACATAGATCGCATCACCATAGGCCGCATCCATCAACTGATCGCGGTTTTTCACATGTCCGGGCCGCATGGCGAGGCTTTTTAAAATCAAAAATTCTGTGACTGTCAGCGCCACAGCCTGCTGCTTCCACGTGCACATGTGGCGGGCACCATCCAGCATTAATGCCCCCCGACTAACAACCGCTTCGCCTGTTGGGTCAGCCTCATCCAAGGCCATGTCCTGACGGCGTAAAAGGGCCCGAATACGCTCAATCAACAACCGTTGGGAAAACGGTTTCTTAATATAATCATCTGCCCCCATACGCAGGCCAAGGGCTTCATCAACTTCGTCATCTTTGGAGGTCAGGAAAATAACCGGCAGGCGAGACTCTCGGCGAATGCGTTGTAACAATTCCATACCGTCCATACGCGGCATTTTTATATCGAGAACAGCCAGATCAACGGGCCGCTGTTCCAGCCCGCGCAAGGCCGCCTCGCCATCTTTATAGGTCTGCACAACAAAGCCCTCTGCCTCTAGGGCGATGGCAACAGAAGCCAGAATGTTTTGGTCGTCATCAACCAATGCGATTCGATTGTTCATGGCTCATTTCCCCCACGCACCTGGCTTCAGCCTGCCGTTTCAGTATTGCCATCATAATGGCGATTGGGGCAATGCTAAGGCAGCATCATGGCCGTTTTGGCCACGCCCCTGTCTGGTTTATCGCACAGCGCGTCACTATGTTGCGCGCAATATTACCGGCAACTCTGTCATAATGGCAAAAAATGAAGGAGCGATCGATGCCTGCCACCTCTGTCGACAAAGCCGCCAATGATGATGAGAGCATCGCCATTGCCCGCCATCTTTTGCGGGCCAGCGACGCAGCTGTTTTATCGACGCATTTGGCGCAGTCGCCGGCAAGGCAGGCTGGAGAGCCAGCGGGCAGCGCGCTGGCGGGATTTCCCTATGGCTCGTTAGTGTTGACCGCCTGCACACAAGCAGGCGCGCCGCTTATGCTGCTGTCCGACCTTGCGGCCCATTGCCAAAATATTGCCGTTGATAACCGCGCCTCATTGCTGTTCGACGGCACGCTGAATCATCCCGACCGTCTGACCGGGGCGCGCCTGAGCGTCCTTGGCCGCATCACCAAGGTTGATGACGACACCATCAGTGAACGGTTCCTGCGCCGCCACCCAAGCGCAGATCTATATGCCGGATTTGGTGATTTTAATTTTTACAGCCTGACGATTGAACACGCCCATCTGGTCGCCGGTTTTGGGCGGATCCATTGGCTGAGCGCTTCAGAACTGGCACTGCCCGTGATTACAGCCCTTACAGAGGCTGGCGGCGAGGCCGCTGTCATTGAGCATATGAACACAGATCATCAAGACGCGGTTTTACGCTATGCTAAGTCGATAACTGGGGCGATAACTGGGACAATACCTGGGACGATAACTGGCCAGCCCCTTTCCAGAGATGTCGATGATCCCGTCATGATTGGCTGTGACAGTGGCGGTTTCGATCTTCGCTATGAGCAAAAAAATTTACGCCTGCCATTTGACACGCCTGCCACCAATTTGAACAGTTTGCGCAAGCGATTCATCACCTTATCGGAAAATATGAACGTACGGTCTTAAAACAGGCACTCTAATCGTGACAACTTGGAATTACAGATAGCGTGACAGTTTGATTGCATTTATCTTTCAAGCCACCTATTGACGATGGTCAGGGTTGGGATGGGATTTAGGAGCTGAAGGTGACGGGGGTCGACGTGAAATCACTTGAAAAGTGCGGATTGACAAATTTGCAGGCGGCACATTGGAATTTAAATGAAACCGCGCTGTACGAAGAAGCGATCCGACGGGGCGAGGGAACCATTGCCCGAGGCGGTGCACTTGCGGTGAACACGGGTATCCATACCGGTCGATCACCTCATGACAAATTCATTGTCGACCATGCCAGCTATCGTGACAAGGTCGATTGGGGCAAAGTCAACAAACCGATCTCTGCAACAGCTTTTGAGGCACTTCATCAACGTGCCGCAGCGTTCTTGCAAGGCCGAGAGGTCTTTGTTCAAGATTGTTATGCCGGCGCTGATCCAGCCTTTCGCTTGCCAATCCGGGTGATCACCCAAACAGCCTGGCATAATCTATTTGCCCGTAACATGTTCATCCAACCCCCTGCCGATGAATTGGACAGCTTTGAGCCTGGGTTTACCATTATCCAAGTCCCTGGACTGCAAGCCCGCGGCGCTGCCGATGAGGTGCATTCAGAAACCTTTGTGCTGGTTGATTTTGAGCGTCGTTTGGTTTTGATCGGCGGCACCTGGTATGCAGGCGAAATTAAGAAGTCGGTTTTTGGTATCCTGAATTTCTTACTGCCAGGTCAAGGTGTGCTGCCGATGCATTGCTCTGCCAATGTCGGAGGCAATGGCGATGCTGCGATTTTCTTTGGTTTGTCTGGCACAGGCAAGACAACCTTATCAGCCGATGCCTCGCGCATTTTGATTGGCGATGATGAGCATGGCTGGGGCGAAAACGGCGTCTTTAATTTCGAGGGCGGTTGTTACGCCAAAGTCATCAACCTTTCCGCTGAAGCTGAGCCTGAGATTTTTGCCACCACCGGGCGTTTTGGGACCGTGTTGGAAAACGTTGTCGTTGACCCGATGAGCCGGATGCTCGATTTAAACGACAATCGCTATACCGAAAACACCCGCGCCAGCTATCCGATCGATTTCATCCCAAATATCAGCGCTAATGGGATCTGCGGTCACCCCACAAACGTGATCATGCTGACAGCAGACGCCTTTGGTGTTTTACCGCCCATTTCCAAATTGACGCCCGAACAGGCGATGTATCATTTCCTCTCCGGCTACACCGCGCGGGTGGCCGGGACGGAAAAAGGTCTTGGCAGTGAGCCACAGGCAACCTTCTCAACCTGCTTTGGGGCACCGTTTATGCCTCGCCATCCAAGTGTCTATGGCGAAATGTTACGCGATAAGATTGCCCGCCATGAGGTGACGTGCTGGCTGGTAAATACCGGCTGGTCGGGCGGCCGGGCGGGCGGCGATGGTGCCCGGATGCAGATCGCCCATACCCGTGCCATGGTACGCGCGGCCCTTGATGGCCGCCTGACAGCCGCGCCGTTGCGTCAAGACAGCAATTTCGGCTTGTTGGTGCCAGAGGGCTGCCCAGATGTGCCCTCTGACGTGCTAGATGCGCGCACAGTTTGGCAAAACAAAGCTGATTATGACACCACAGCAGGCGAGCTGCGCGGACGCTTTGAAGATAACTTTAAGCAGTTCGAAGGCTTTGTTGACGATGGTGTTAAAGCCGCTGGCATTCGCGCTGCCAGCTAACGCGGACAGATAAATATGTCAGGCTAAGCGGTCGCCCCTGGGCGGTTGCTTAACCGCCTGTCTTCGGTACTGTCACGCTTGCTGGGGTCTGCCGCAAGCGCTCCATCCGCACATTTGGCAAATGATAGGCCCAGCCCTTGGTTCGTTCCGACAGGGTTTTGGCCTGGGCTTTTGCAGCCTCACTGGCACCGTCACCCGCCACAAAGCGGAATCGCGCCCATTCAATCAGCTTATTTTGTGCTGTCTGTTGCGGCTCATCAGCGGCAAAATCAACGGTCACCTGCAAACCATCTCGGGTTTCAATCACAGCACTGCCACGCGCCGCATCAAAGCTTAAACCGGTCGTCGAACGGACATCATTGAAGGTATTAAACGCCAACACAGCAGCGGAATTTTTAGCCGCAAATTCGCTGGTGACCGTGACCGTATCCGGAATTTCCTGAAAGCTGTATTTGGTGACCAGCGAATCATCGCGCACCACTGTAAGCTGCCCACCTTGGCCATCCATCATGGCCACTCGGGTAACCTCATCAACAGGGATATTGGTAATCTCGCGGTTGACCCAGTCAACCGGTCCCGCCCGCAAATCAAGATCGCCTTCTGCCAACCATGTCTGTGCCTCTGTTGCTTTGCGCAGATAAACGCGCGCTGGACCACCTGCCGGATTGGCCCGCCGCTTGCCAATCAAGACATCGAACACTGTCTCACCCTTGTCCCCCAGCACAGTTACCTGCCCAGCGCGCGCGCCAGCAACACGGAGATCCCGCAGATGGATCCGGTCGAATTTCCCTGGATCACGGGTTTTCGCCTCAATCACAGTGAGTTGGTCAAGGCTCACCAGCAGGCGGCGCAAAAGGTTTTGGTCCACAGGATAGCCGCCACGCTCATTGACCCCCCAGCGGTCACCCTGGCGGACCAAAGTTGCGGTTTTAAAACCATTGTCAGCGGCCCAGGCAATCTTAACCTGCCCAATAGCCCCAAATTGCGCCCCAAGATTTGGGAACATGCGGGCACTTGGCACCTCAGCGACAATCATCGCGCGGCGCTCAATTGCGGCCCAGCCAGCGACAAAAACAACTGCCCAGGTCACAGCGAATAAAATGGCCAGTTGGCGATTTCCAGTCATAGCGATCCCCTATTGCTGGCTGGCTTGGCGGGCGCGGCCACGCCGCCGCCAAACCGAGAGTAACAACGCAAACCCCGCCAACAGCAACGGCACTGCGGCAATGTTCACAAACAATAGCTTTTCACGCAAGGCATCCAAGCTTTCCCGAAGCGATCGTTGCACCGCCCGCAAATCAGCGCGAATCGCCAATAAGTCACGTTGATAACTTGCAATTTTTTGCCGATCATCATCGCTGATCAGCGCATTTGCTGTCGAAGAACCTTTGGCTGTCAACTCCGCCAATTTTTTCTCTGTTTCGCCCAGCTTCTCCCGCAGTTCTTGCTCTTTATTGCGGTATTTACCCTCAGCGGTGCGCTTCAAATCCTCAATGACGGTGAACGGGCGCATGGAAAAGCCACGGCCACGCAAATCCAACAACGCGCTGTCACCCGCCAAAGCATCAAGCGCGTTGACAATAAAGACACCGTTGCTGGCAACAGGCGTGGTCACCTCGCGGCCAAAGAAATTACGGGTATTCACCCAGAACCGGTCGACCAACAAATCAGCATCAGCAAAGACGATCAAATCAATCTCACCTGAGCTGCGATGTGTCATCTGAACAGCTTTGCCGTCGGCATCCATTGGCACCGGCAAATCAGCCGGCCGGCCGTCTGGGTAAGCCGATGTGGCTGGGCCCGTTACACGTGCGGCAAGGGTCAGGTTACCATCCCCGGGCTCAAATTCCCGCAACAGCTTTTGCGGATCAACCCGGCCCATCAACTGTGCCGTTGACAGGGTTGTTGATCCTGGACTGGTCCGCACCAAAGGCTCCAGCGTTGTTGTCGCCTCGGTTATGGCCTCAATCACCCCAGCACTGCCAAGTGCCAGGGTCGACACGCCTGAGGTAATTGGCGAGCCGGCGTTGAAATTTGTTTCCCGTAAAATCAACCACGGCAGATAGGGCACCGCAGCACGGCCTTGACCCATGGAGACACGGCGCGCGGTTAGGCGGTCAGCGGCAACCTCTAGGGCGTTAATTTTGATCCCCCAAGACGCGAGCAGATCCTCGGGGATACTGTTTGCTTCCAATCCGGCCATCGTTGGATTGCTGCTGTTCTGCACTTCGATTTCAGCAAAGCTATCCACCAGCGCGAAGACTTTGCCGCCCGCCAGTGCGAATTGATCAATCGCATAGAGGGTTTGTGGCGGCAGATTTTTCGGATGCACCACCATCAGCACCGTCACCTCTGCGGGGATACGTGTTAGATCCAATTCCAGCATCTGGGTGTCAAAAAAATCTTCGATCTGCGCCATGATGGCAAACGGCTTGACGGTTTTTTGTTGGCCGGACCGCTGGTCATATTCAGCACGGCCGTTAATCGGCAACGTGCTGATAATGCCAACCACAGTGCGTTCGTCCTGGTTGAGGCCATAGACCATTTTTGACACGTCATATTCTAAAAACGGCTCTCGGTTGGGCTGAAGGAAGGCAATCGCCTCGACATCATCGGTGGTGTTTGTGCCAACCAAACCCAAAAACACGCCATCTTCATCACCGCCCAGGGGGACTTTTTGTAGACCGTAGGAGACCGCCCGATCTTCGGCTTCTGAAAAGGGCTTTGGATCAATGATTTCCAACCGGATACGGCCATTAGATAAACTGGCATATTCTTCAAGAAGATCCTGCACCCGTTGGGCATAACTGCCGACAGAAGGGGCCGCCGCGGCAAGGGTGCTGGAATAAAACATCCGTAGCGTGATCGGCTCATCCACTTTCGCAATCACCCCGCGTGTCGCTGGCGATAACGTGTAAAGGCGCTGCGCGGTTAAATCGAAACGCCAGCTTGTGGATATTGAGGTTGCCAAAAGATTGAGCGCCAGAAATAAAACCAAAACCAAGCCAAGGGCAAGGGCCGTTCGGCGTGATAAAGAGGAAAGCAAAGGTGATTGGCGAGCAGTCATCTCAGGCAGCCTTCTCAAGATCAAGGATCAACGCATTGGCGTATAGCGCCAAACCAATAATTGAGGCGAAATAAACAATGTCGCGGACGTCAATGACGCCGCGTTGGATGGCTTGAAAATGGCTCAGGAAACCAAGCCCATTGATCATGTCAATCAGCATCGGCGGTGCCCAATTGGCAAAAAACTCAATCACAATCGGGCTCCCTGCCAGGGTCAACACAAAACAAACCGTGGTTGTGAGCACAAACGCAATAACCTGATTTTTAGTGCTTGCTGAAATCATCGAGCCGATTGCCATGAACGCCCCTGCCATTAGAAAACTAGCGAGGTATGACGCCACAATGACACCGTTATCCGGGTCGCCAAGGTAATTGACGGTCAACCATATCGGGGCGGTAAAGAGCAACGCAATGCCGGTAAACACCCAGGCGGCTAAATATTTGCCAAGAACAGCTTGCGTCATTGTAATCGGCATGGTCAGCAGCAATTCGATTGACCCTGTCCGCCGTTCTTCGGCCCATAAACGCATCGATAAGGCCGGGACTAAAAACAAATACAACCATGGATGAAAATTGAAAAAAGCCTGCAAATCGGCTTGGTCACGCTCCATAAAGCCGCCAACAAAAAACGTCAACGTGCCCGCAAGGACCAGAAATATGATGATAAAGATATACGCCAGGGGGGTGGCAAAATAAGCTGCCAACTCACGCCGAAAAATCAGTCCAATGTTACGCATTGGCTGTCACCTCACGGAACACTTCATCGAGACTGCCGCTGCTGGAGCGGGCCGCTAATTGCGTTGGTGTGCCGTCGATTAGAATCCTGCCCCCCGCAATGATCATCGCCCGCGAGCAAACCGCATCAACTTCCTCGAGAATATGGGTGGAAATAATGATCGATTTTTCCACCGCCATTTCGGTGATCAACTTGCGGACTTCGAATTTCTGATTAGGGTCCAGGCCATCCGTTGGCTCGTCTAAAATCAAGACAGGTGGGTTGTGCAGCAATGCCTGCGCCAGACCAACGCGCCGCTTAAAGCCTTTTGACAAAGTATCGATCGGTTGCTCTGCCACATCGCCAAGCGCTGTCATCGCCATCGCAGCATCGATACGTTTTTGCCGTTCCGCGCCGTCAAAACCCCGAATACCGGCAACAAAGCCTAAAAACCCCCGGGTTGTCATATCCGGATAGGCAGGCGCCCCTTCTGGTAGGTAACCAATCGCCGATTTTACAGCGATAGGATCACGGCCAACATCGAACCCCTCAACAATCGCCGTTCCCGAGCTCGGGGTTAAAAATCCGGTAATCATTTTCATGGTTGTCGATTTGCCCGCACCATTTGGCCCAAGAAAGCCCAAAACCTCACCGCGACCAACCTGAAAACTCAGGTGATCAACAGCTGTCTTGCCGCCAAATGTTTTTGTTAGCTCGACAGTTTCAATGACCGCACTCATGTTGGTCTCTCCGCATCATCGGGCCGCTGCACAAGCGCTGAGCCCTTTTCGATCAGACGATGTAAACAATCGCCCAGAAAATTCAAGTACGGCCCAGAAAAACCAGCCGCGCTGCGCCATAACGACGTTCATCCAGAAGGGTGAAACCCGCCACCGGATCAAACACCTCTTTTGCCGCAATCTCTAAGACAACCATGCAATCTGTCGCCAGCCAGCCCGCATCCAAAAGCGCGGTCAGGGCCACAGGCCCAAGCCCCTGGTTATACGGCGGGTCCAGCAGCAACAGGTTCGCTTGCCGAGGTGGACGCCGCCCCGGTTTGGTTACATCCCCCATGATCACGGTGACATTTTCAGCGGCCCCAAGACGCTGGCAATTGGCCCGCAAACAGGCCAGTGCATCGGCCGCTTGCTCCATAAAAATCACATGTTCTGCGCCGCGCGATAACGCCTCTAAGCCTAGCGCGCCGGTCCCAGCGCACCCATCAAACACACATTGGCCATGCAAAGCCCGCTTATGGCGACCGTTTTCCAAGAGGTTGAACAAAGCTTCTCTGGCCCGGTCCGAGGTCGGTCGCACGCGATCCCCCGGCGGTGCCTGAAGGCGTGCCCCCCTATACCGGCCGGCGACGATTCGCATTGCCCGACCCTCGTTTACCAGGTGATTTTGTGTGTGCCGCGCGGTCTTTGGGTGATCCAGATTTGCCGGTTGGGGGGGCGATAAGTTTACCAGCGCGCTTATCTGTTGATTTACCCGTTAGTTTTCCAGATGGCCGGCCCGATGATTTCGCAGGCGTTTTACCCGCTGGGCCACCTGTTTGCGGCCCCTTGCCAGCCAAAACCGGGCGTTTTTTCTTGGCGGTTGCTGTCCCGGTTGAGGCGGTGTCGCTTAACCCCAATTGGTCTTTCAGCACCCGTCGCTTAACCTCCTCAACCGCGCCTGCCGGCAATTGGCCAAGCGCAAACGGCCCATAGGAGATCCGGATCAACCGGTTCACAGGATAGCCCAAATGCTCCATCAATTTGCGAATTTCGCGGTTCTTGCCTTCGCGCAAGCCAATCGTCAGCCAAGCGTTGGTGGCCGCTTGGCTGTCCAAAACCGCCTGCACCGGACCATAACGCTGACCATCAATTTCGATCCCGCCCGCAAGCGCATTGAGGCGCGCTTGATCGACACGACCATAGACCCGCACCCGATATTTGCGCAGCCAACCTGTCGTCGGCAATTCCAGATAACGCGCCAAAGCGCCATCATTGGTCATTAAAAGCAGGCCTTCAGAATCAACATCCAAACGACCAACCGAAACAACCCGGGGCATCGTATCAGGCAGGATCGAAAAAACTGTGGGTCGATCATCATGATCCCGCGTCGAGGTCACCAAGCCACGTTTTTTATGCAACCGCCACAGCCGTGGTGGCTCAATAATCGGCAGCGGTGCGCCATCAACTTCGATCTGGCTGCTATCGGTGACAATAACTGCGGGACCCGTCAAAACCGTGCCGTCCACCGCCACCCGGCCAGCCACAATTAAGCGTTCAGCATCCCGGCGCGAGCAAATACCCGCCCGCGCCAAACGCTTGGCGATCCGTTCGGGGCCTCGGGCCTCTTCAAAAAGCGTCTTGAGCTCTACCATGGTTCGCTGTTTATCTTGTTCTATGACCCAAAGCAACGACACCCAGACAAACAAATCACCAATGGCGTTAGCATTAACGGCAGCAGAACAGGCTGCGGCCTCTGGCGAGGTCCCCGTTGGCGCAGTGATTATTGATCATCAACAGGCGAAGATTTTAGCCATCACAGGCAATCGCGTGGAGATGGATCATGATCCCACAGGTCACGCGGAAATTTTGGCGCTGCGGGCAGCAGCCCGTATTTTAGGGACCGCGCGGCTGGTCAATTGTGATCTATATGTCACCTTAGAGCCCTGCGCGATGTGCGCACAGGCCATTGCCTTTGCCCGCATTCGCCGTCTTTATTTCGGGGCTTATGATCCCAAAGGCGGCGGGGTTGAGCATGGCGCGCGTATTTTCGACCAAACAACCTGTCATCATCGCCCAGAAGTTTATGGCGGTATCAGCGAGGCGGCGGCAGCAGCCTTGTTGAAGACATTTTTTGGCGCCCGTCGATAACCGCCAAAAACGGGCCCTCGGATGAATTGAAAAAGCGGCAATGCTTGCCTTCCGCGCACGCCCGTCTTATGTCGAGGGGACGGATGATAACAGCGGAGCCTTTCAATGGCCGATGATCATGACACTGACCTTCTTTGCGATCTGATTGCAGCGGCTAAAAAAGCTGGCGCTGATGGGGCTGATGCTGTTTATGCACGCGGCCAGTCACAATCGGTCAGCCAGCGCCTCGGGATTCCAGAAGCTGTCGAGCGGTCAGAGGAAAATGATATCGGCCTGAGAGTTTTCATTGGCCGCCAGCAGGCGTGTGTCTCCAGCTCTGATGTTAGCCCGGCAGCGCTTACTGGCCTGGCGGAAAGAGCCGTTGCCATGGCCAAAGTCGCCCCAGAAGACCCCTACGCCCGGCTGGCAACTGCCGCCGAAGTGATCCAAAACCCACCGTTGTTGGAGATTTATGATCCAACCGAACCAGAGGCAGCTCACCTCCGCGAGCGGGCCGCCGCCGCTGAAGATGCCGCCCGCGCTGTTGACGGTGTGACCAATTCTGAAGGCGCAGAAGCAGGTTGGGGGCTGACAGATGTCACCATCGCAGCCAGCAATGGTTTCCTTGGCCGTTATCAACGCTCCAGCCATTACATCAGCGCCTCGGTTCTCGCGGGCAGCGGTCAAGAAATGGAACGTGATTATGATTATGACGCCAAAGTCTTTTTAAGCGATCTCGGCGACGCCGCCAGTATTGGCCAAAATGCAGGCCAACGCGCGGTCCAACGCCTGGGCGCAAAAAGCCCAAAAACAGGCAGCATGCCAGTGGTTTTTGATAAACGTGCCAGCGCCAGCCTGCTCCGGCATTTCGCATCAGCTGTCAATGGCTCAGCGATTGCCCGGGGGACCAGTTTCCTGAAAGACGCCCTTGGCAGCGCTGTCTTTGCCGCCGGGATTAATGTCATCGACGATCCACACCGCGCCCGTGGTTTTAAAACCCGGCCTTTTGACGCCGAGGGCATTGCCACCAAGCACAGTTCCATCGTCACCGATGGCACGCTGCAAAGCTGGTTTTTAGATTTGGCCACAGCAGCACAATTAGAAAGCCAGACCACAGGGCACGCCAGCCGCGGCGTCGGTGGCCCGCCGAGTCCATCCGCCAGCAACCTTTACATTGCCGCAGGCGATCAAAGCTTTGCCGATATGATTGCCGATATCAAAGAAGGTATCCTGGTGAATGAGCTCATGGGCATGAGCATCAGCATCGTGACCGGCGATTACAGCCGCGGCGCTGCTGGCTATTGGATCGAAAACGGTCAAATCACCCATCCCATCAGCGAAGCCACAATCGCCGGCAACTTAAAAGACATGTTCGCACAAATGACCGCCGCCAACGATCTGGAGTTTAAATATGGCATCGATGCGCCAAGCCTACGCGTCGATGGCATGACGGTCGCTGGATCAAGTTAACCTGGACCGCGCAGGCCGCAATGCTCTAAGACGACACTGATTGCGCCGGGCCTGGGGGAAAACGCCGTGTGGAAAACTTTCATCGGATCGCGATTTGGGCGCAGTACCATCGGCTTCTTAATCGCCCTGATCATCCGTAGCGTGAAATCCACTACCCGTTGGCAGATCCTGCATACCGACCGCCGCGATGCACTTTATGCGGCAGGCAAGCCCTTCATCGTTGCCTTTTGGCACAACCGAATCATGATGATGGTCGCCATCCTTGATCCTGACCAAAAAGTTGCGCTGCTGCAATCGCGCCATCGCGACGGTCAGCTCATGAGTAATGCGATCAACCGCTTTGGTGTGCGCACCATCTGGGGATCAACATCAAAAGGTGGCAGCGCCGGGCTGCGCAGCATGATCAAGGCGCTCAAAAATGGTGAGCGTGTGGCGATTACACCAGACGGACCAAGAGGCCCCAGGATGCGCTGTAATCCTGGTGTTATCGCACTGGCGCGGCTCAGCGGCGCGAGTATTGTCCCCATTACCTATAGCGCGTCACGGTTTTGGGCGTTAAACACATGGGATCGCTTTATCCTGACCAAACCGTTTGGGCGCGGTGCCCTTGCGTGGGGCGCGCCGATTTCAGTCCCCCATGACCTTGATGCAGATGATTTTGAACGCTATCGTCTAAAGGTTGAGCAGGCGATGAATGATTTGGTTCGCGAAACCGATGCTGCGGTTGGTGCGCCCCCGATTGAGCCTGCGCCCAGCCCCATAAATAGCGAGAAGCCTGCATAATGTGGATGGCCCTTTATCGTGGTTTAGGTATCCTTCTCGGACCGCTTATCAAAGCCGGATTAAAGCGCCGCGTCCAGGCCGGTAAAGAAGACCCAAACAGACTTGGTGAGCGGTGCGGCTTGTCCACCCAGCCCAGACCAAAGGCCAAAAACCTCATCTGGATTCACGCCGCCAGCGTCGGTGAAAGCGTATCAGCCCTGCCCTTGATTAATCATATTCTGAAAGACGATCCTGAATATTTTGTGGTTTTAACCAGTGGCACGTTAAGTTCTGCCCGCTTAATGGCGGACCGGCTTCCTGAACGCGCCGTCCATCAATTCGCGCCAGTGGATCATCCGCACTGGATCAGGGCTTTTCTGAACCACTGGCAACCGACCGCTGTCATTTTGATCGAAAACGAAGTCTGGCCGAATATGATCAGCGAATCAAAACATGCAGGTCTGTCGGTGATTTTGGCAAACGGCCGCATGTCCGCCAAATCATTTGATCAATGGCACCGCTGGCACTGGCTCTCCCGCACGATATTTCGGCAAATAGATCTTGTCCTTGCTGTTGATGACGATGAAGCAGACCGCTTTGGCAAACTTGGTGCTGCGCGGGTAATCGTGGGCAGCAATCTAAAACTCGCCTCACCACCGCTGCCGTTTATTGAGGCTGATTATGCCGCCTTCAAACGCACGATTGAGAGGCGTCCCATTTGGCTTGCGGCCAGCACACACCCTGGCGAAGATGAAGCGGTTTTAGCGGCACACCAACAGTTATGCCACAGCCACCCAAAGCTGTTGACTGTGATTGTCCCCCGTCACCCGGTTCGCGGCGGCCGCATCCGGGACATGGCAACGGCGGCAGGTTTGGTAACCGTACAGCGCAGTGAGGGCCGTTTGCCGACGGCGCAAACAGCTGTCTATGTGGCCGATACCTTGGGCGAAACCGCCGTCTTTTTTGCGGCCATACCGATTGTTTTTGTGGCCGGGTCTTTGGTGCCTGTCGGCGGCCATAATCCCTTAGAACCTTGCCATTTTGATTGCGCCGTTTTATTTGGCCCGCTGATGCATAAAAATGCGGCCATCGCCCACCGGCTGCTGGCGTGTCATGGCGCGATTGAAATTACTGATGCTGCTGACTTGGCGGCGCAGGTCAACCGCCTGCTGACAGATCCTGACGTGCGCGATCACTATGCGCATGCTGCGGGAAACGAGGCACGCCGTAATCTGGACCAGATCGAAACGGTTTACAGCCAAATCGCTGGGTTTTTAAAACCACATGGCAACACCCATGAAGGCCCCTGATTTCTGGCAACATAAGGGCCCCTTGGTCCCTCTGCTACTGCCCCTCTCCGGGCTCTTTCATCTCATCGGGCAAATCCGCAACCACTTTGTGCACCCCTACCATAGCCGTCTGCCCGTTATCTGTATTGGCAATGTGGTTGCGGGCGGCGCAGGGAAAACCCCAACGGCCCTCTACCTGGCCCAACAGCTCGCCAATGCAGGCTGGCGACCGGCTTTATTAAGCCGCGGCTATGGCGGCCGCCGCGCTGGCCCGCACTTGGTTGACCCGCAATTGGATACAGCCGAATTGGTCGGCGATGAAGCCTTGCTGCTGGCAATGGTCGCGCAAACCTGGGTAGCCCGTGACAGGGCGGCCGGCGCGCGGGCGATTGAAGCCGACGATTGTGACCTGATCATCATGGATGATGGCTTTCAAAATCCGCAACTTGAGAAGACCATCTCCCTGTTGGTGGTGGATCAAGAACAAGGTTTTGGTAATCAGTGTATTTTACCAGCTGGCCCGTTGCGCGAGCCTATCAGCGCCGCCATCGCGCGCACAGATGCGATCATCACCTATGGCCACGGGAAAATA
>JBELLC010000134.1:0-6838 GCA_042088965.1 Nisaea sp.
CAAAACGCCGCAACCATACCAAGAGAAGACGCGTAAAATGGTCGCGCCCATGGTCTGAGCCTTTCATGACCGGTCACCCGCTGCATCTTGAGCATAATGCGGTTTCGGCAGCTATCCTGGATGATCAATCCCCTCATTTCTATGCGAAATGCTTTATAAAGCCATATATTACCGCGTCCAGAAATCAGCAGACATTGACCAACTTTCGACACCATCGCTACTTGCGACACATAAAAAAAGCGTTTTCATGATGTGACCAAGCCTTCCTTTTAATCGCCTTGCGTGCATTTTTCCCTTGCACTTTCCGTCAAAGACGGATCATCTAATTGTGTTACGCTTTTGTGACCGTAATAGAATATCAATAGTAGGACCAACCTACTTCCTGAAGGGGAATGTTATGTACGCTGTAATCTTTATGATCGTGGTTGTGCTGATATCTTTTGGTGTTGGCGCATTCGTTGGCCGGGAGGCCGAGAAACTGAAGCTATTTGGCGCCAGCGACGCCGAAGAACAAGAAGCGAGTCACTAATGATCGGCCCCACCTAAGGGGTAGATCTTCACACCGCCACCTGCCAGTTGGCATGATAAAGCCAATTGGCGGGGACTTTCGGAATCACCTGCGTAAAAAGTCACCTGCTACCTTTATCGATGGTCGCGCAGCCAGTGTGCCGCACGCTTTTTTGCCTGTTCCTGATCTTTTGCCGAGAGCTGAGGTGCCATTTGCTGACGCAGGCTCAAAGCGCTTTTATCACCAAGCCTTTCGGCAATGGTAAGCCACACATAACCTTGGATTAAATCTGCGCCATCAACCGTGCCTTGGATATGCATATTGGCGAGATTAACAGCTGCAGCAGCAATGCCAAATGCTGCCGCTTGACCGTAGAGCTTTCGGGCGCGGTTTGGATCGCCAAGGCGGCCCTCCTCAGTCTCCAGCAAAATTGCCAGATTGAACTGTGCTTCTGCCACGCCTGCCCCCGCAGCCTTCTCATACCAAAACAATGCTTGCGGCACATCAACGTCGGCCCCAGAGCCAAAGTGTAACGCCTGCGCCGTCTTTAATTGCGCCAAAGCATATCCTTGCTGCGCTGATTTGCGGAACCATTGAAAAGCAGCCGCCACGTCAGCCCTGCCCTGGATGCCTTGCTCGAGGATCAGGCCCCAATAGAATTGCGCTTTTGGATCGCCGTTATCGGCCGCCTTCCGGTACCATCGCATGGCATCACCATAGGTACGGGGGACCGCCGGTTCAGCGGCAACAGCGGGTTTGAAAACAGGCAATGCCGACAACGCCCCCGGATTATCTTTGCCCGTGGCCTGCATCACCGCCAACATTCCTAAAACTCCAACAATAACCGAGACTGTCCGCGCGACCGCCACGAGGCACCTCCGATCATACCTGTATTTAGCCGTCATGCTCACGGTGAATACGGCCCCGATCCAGCAGTTGTTCTGGGCGCTGGACCATTATACCCCACCAACCGACCAGACGCGCTTGCCGGTAAGGGCTGGCGATAACAATCCACCCGTCCGAGATTCTGATAACAGTAACGCGGCGTTTTCGGTTTTGAAGGTGCCACATCATCATCGTTCAGTAACTTTATCAGTTCGGTTGCCCCGATGGTACCCTGCCGCTTAATCTCGCTGCACCCCGCCAAGGTAGCGCTGACGACCGACGTTAACACGATTGCCCGTAATATATTCATCACTTCCAAGCCACGTTATCATTGCATGAAGACCATAGCGTCACCGACGCATATTATGCTGATGCAAGAGTTAAGCCAGCTTTTCCATGACCGCCTGCCGCGTTAGTGCACAGTCTTTAAAACATCGCCAAGGGTATCGACCATGAAATCGATTTGGCCGCGCTCGACAATAAGCGGCGGCGACAGGGCAATGATATCCCCGGTGGTTCTAATCAACAGGCCCCGCTCAAAGCATTTCTGAAACGCGTCGACCGCCCGGGCCGTTGGCTTGCCGGATATCCCTTCCAGCTCAATACCGCCAACCAGTCCAAGGTTACGGACATCAATCACATGGGAATGACCCTTCAAGGAATGCAAGGCGTCCTCAAAATAGGGTGCGAGATCGGCAGCGCGGTTAAATAAATCATCTTCCCGGTAAACTTCCATGGTCGCCAAGCCAGCGGCAGCCGCCAAGGGGTGCCCCGAATAGGTATAGCCATGGAACAACTCAATGCTGCCTTCAGGGGCATCCATAAAGGCGTCATAAATCCCTTTTCGAGCAAAGACTGCGCCCATGGGAATGACGCCGTTGGTAATGCCTTTGGCGGTTGTGAACAGGTCTGGCTTCACGCCAAAGTAATCACTGGCGAAATTCGTCCCCAAGCGGCCAAAACCGGTAATGACCTCGTCAAAAATAAGCAAAATACCGTGCTTGTCACAGATTTCCCGCAGACGCTTTAAATACCCTTGAGGCGGCACAAGCACGCCAGTGGAGCCCGCCAGCGGCTCAACAATAACAGCAGCGATGGTTGAGGCATCATGCAAGGCGACCAAACGCTCTAACTCATCAGCGAGATGGGCGCCCCATTCCGGCTGTCCTCGGGTAAAAGCATTATGGTCCAGGCTATGGGTATGCGGTAAATGGTCTGTGCCGCTCAACAAGGGTCCAAACACTTTCCGGTTGGAGACAATGCCGCCGACTGAAATACCACCAAAGCCAACACCGTGATAGCCACGCTCGCGGCCAATCAGCCGGGTGCGGGTGCCTTGGCCAATAGCCCGCTGATAGGCAATGGCAATTTTCAAGGCACTATCAACAGCTTCAGAGCCAGAGTTGGTGAAAAACACCTGATCAAAGCCATCAATCATTGAGGTCAATTTTGAGGCAAACTCAAAAGCCAAAGGGTGTCCAAGCTGGAAAGATGGCGCATAGTCCAAGACTTCCACTTGTTTCTGTACCGCTTCGACAATGCGCTTGCGCCGATGGCCCGCATTGCAGCACCAAAGACCCGCCGTAGCATCCAGGACCTTGCGATCATCTTGAGTGGTGTAATACATGCCCTCAGCGGCAACAAACATCCGCGGATTGGCCTTGAATTGCCGGTTCGACGTAAACGGCATCCAATACGGATCTAAATCATTTGGCATTTTTACAGCGTTGGTTGACATCAAATGCCTCCAATTAAGTTACAGGCCGAAAACAAGCAAAGCGATGCATCCAACCATATACAGGATACCGAGCATTAGCGTTTTTTAGCTTAGCGGTAACGCGGTCTTTATGTCGCTATTTTATTTTATCAAAATGCCTTTACTCCGCAGCCTGGACCTGATGACCCAGACGCACTGACAACTTATCCAGCAATTTGATCGCGGCCTCGGATATGACAGTGCCTGGGGGATAGATATCGGTCGCCCCGGCGGCCAGCAGCGCTGCATAATCTTGCGGCGGCACAACCCCGCCCACAACAATCATAATATCGTCGCGGCCAAGGGCATCTAGCGCCGCCCGAAGGTCTGGCACTAAGGTCAAATGACCTGCGGCCAATGAGCTTGCGCCGACAACATGCACGTCATTTTCAACCGCTTGCAAGGCGGCCTCTTTAGGGGTTTGGAACAAGGGGCCAATATCCACATCAAAACCGAGATCAGCAAACGCTGTGGCAATCACCTTTTGCCCACGATCATGGCCGTCTTGACCCATTTTCGCCAGCAAGATACGGGGCCGACGGCCTTCTGCAATCTCAAAGTCAGCAATCATGTCTGTCACTTTTGTGACAGACTCGCTGCTGCCAACCTCCCGTTTATAGACCCCTGAAATGGCCTGAACCTCGGCAACATGACGGCCCCACACTGTTTCTAACGCTGCCGAAATTTCACCTACCGTCGCTTTTGCTTTTGCCGCTTCAACCGCGATTTCCAACAAGTTGCCGTTGCCATCTTGCGCCGCCGTTGTCAGTTTTGCCAGCCACCCATCAACCTCACTTTGATCACGGTCCGCACGCAGCCGCTTTAGCCGGTCGATCTGTTGGCCGCGCACGCTGGCATTATCGACTTTCAAGACATCGATATCCGTTTCCTCTGCCAAGCGATATTTGTTCACACCGACAATTGTCTGCCTGCCAGAATCGATCCGCGCTTGGGTGCGGGCGGCAGCTTCCTCAATGCGTGCCTTGGGAACGCCAGCTTCAATGGCTTTGGCCATGCCGCCCATTTCCTCAACCTCGCAAATATGCGTCCAAGCGCGTTCGGCCAGATCTTGGGTCAGACGTTCGACGTAGTAACTGCCCCCCCAAGGGTCGACAACAGCGGTGGTGCCGCTTTCCTGTTGCAGGATCAACTGCGTATTGCGGGCGATCCGCGCGGAAAAGTCAGTTGGCAGGGCCAGCGCTTCGTCAAGCGCGTTGGTATGGAGGGATTGCGTATGCCCTTGAGTCGCCGCCATCGCCTCAACACAGGTTCGGGTCACATTATTAAACACATCCTGCGCCGTCAGTGACCAGCCCGAGGTTTGGCAATGGGTCCGCAGACTGAGCGAGCGATTATCTTGCGGATTAAAATCCTTGATCATTCGCGCCCACAGCAACCGTGCGGCCCGCATCTTGGCGACTTCCATGAAAAAATTCATGCCAATGCACCAAAAAAACGATAACCGCGGCGCAAATTTATCAATATCAAGCCCGGTGCCAACCCCCGCACGGACATATTCCAGGCCATCCGCCAAGGTATAGGCCAACTCAAGGTCAGCGGTCGCGCCAGCTTCCTGCATATGATAGCCAGAAATCGAAATTGAATTGAATTTCGGCATCCGCGTGGACGTGTAGGCAAAGATATCTGAGATGATCCGCATCGACGGCGTCGGCGGATAGATATAGGTGTTGCGGACCATAAACTCTTTGAGAATATCATTCTGGATGGTGCCGCTTAACTTTTCAGGGGGCACCCCTTGTTCAGCGCCAGCCGCGATGAACAACGCCATGATCGGCAGGACCGCGCCATTCATGGTCATTGACACACTCATTTGATCAAGCGGTATACCGTCAAACAAGGTGTGCATGTCATAGATAGAATCAATCGCCACACCTGCCATGCCAACATCGCCGGAGACCCGGGGGTGGTCAGAATCGTAGCCACGGTGAGTGGCCAGATCAAAGGCAATGGACAGGCCTTTTTGGCCCGCCGCAAGGTTCCGACGATAAAATGCATTACTGTCCTCGGCCGTCGAAAAGCCCGCATATTGCCGGACCGTCCACGGCCGCATGGCATACATGGTTGGATAGGGCCCCCGCAAAAATGGTGGCAAACCGGGCCAGGTATTCAGAAAATCAATGCCCTCCAGATCGGCCGCATCATAGCGCCGTTTGACATTGATACCTTCCGGTGTTGCCCAGACATCTTGATCAGCAGATAGCGGCGAGACGGGCGCGTCCGAGCCCAGATTAATTTTCGTAAAATCCGGTATCATACTCATTTCCCCTACGCTCTTAATTGATCAAGGATGGTGCCTAAACTGGCCAAGCAATCATCACCTGCATAAATGAAACAATCTGCACCAGCGCGCTGCAAAACCGCGTCAGGCCGCCCCGCTATTCCAATCCAATCCGCATTAACAGCCTTCAAAGCGGTCAGCATCGCGGGACCACTTTCTTGGTAAAATTTATCAGAAGAACAAATAATCGCCAAATTACTGCCAGATGTCGCCTGAAAGGCCGCAAATGCGTCAGCAATCACTGCCACATCACCTTCTGCCACCCCAGCGGTTATGCCGCCTGCGGCCAGGTAATTGCGGGTAAAATCAAGGCGGGGTCCATGATCGGCCGGACGGCCCAACGCCGCCAGAAAGACCACTGGTGGCCGGCCCATGGCAGCGGTCAAGTTGTCACTGGTATCGCGTAATGCCTCAAAGGCAGCGCTGAGTCGTTGTTGACCCACAGGCTGAATTTGGGCCCTGGGACCGCGAAGAGTTGCGGCCAAATCGGCAATGGCAACACCATTGGCGACGCCGTCGACCCGCGCAGAAAATCCGCTGTCATCAGGCACCGTCCGGGTCACGCGACGTTGCAGCCAAGCAGCATTTTCAGCGCCTAAATCCACGCCTTCAGGGGCCAGGCTATCGGCGTGTAAATTAGCAAACACGTTAACGCCAATAAGCTGGCTGCGGCGGTGCGCCAAATCGCGCTCCCGGCTGGCCCAGATTGTGGCAAGGTCGGCTTGCAAGCTGCCCTCCATCAGCATCGCCGCGACCCCCCCAGCCGCTTCAATCTCTTGGAACTTGGCCCAGGCTGCCGTCGCCATACGATCGGTTAAATCATCAATATACCAACTGCCACCCGCTGGATCGATCACTTCCGCAAGGCCACTTTCTTCCTGCAAGACAACCTGTGTGTTGCGGGCAATGCGGCGACCAAAATCGCTTGGCACGCCGCGCCCCTGATCAAAGGCGGCAACAGCCACACTATCCGCCCCTGCAATACCTGCCGCAAAGCCACCAATTGTCGCCCGCAGCATATTCACCCATGGCTCCCGCACCGCCAAAACGCGCTCGGCGGTTGTGACATGTAACTGCGCGCGTGCAGCGTCATCCGTTGCGCCGCCGCTGGCCTCTGCCACCCGCGCCCATAACCGGCGCAGGGCCCGCAGTTTTGCAACCGTCAAAAACAGATCAACACCAGCTGCCAGGGTGAATTCGATTTCACCCAAAGCCTGATCAACAGTGAGTCCCGCCGCCGTCATCGCCCGCAAATAAGCAACAGCGGTCGCGATTGAGAGGGCGAGATCCATCACCTCATCGGCACCGGCGGCATGATACACCGTGCTGTCCACGGCCACCGCCCGCGACTGCGGCAGGTGCGCCGCTGAATAACCGGCCAGTTCCGCCA
>JBELLC010000135.1:0-6800 GCA_042088965.1 Nisaea sp.
TCATCTGGCAAACCAAAGGCATCGGCCAATAGAATAGCAGAGCCAGCAGCAACCACAGAGCCGATCAACAATGCAAAAAAGATCGGTGCGAGGGCGGTTTTAATGGTTTGGCGATGGTCCCATAGCGGCAAGGCTAAGGCTACGGTCGCCGGGCCGAGGAGAAAATGGATAAATTGCGCACCCTCGAAATAGCGACTGTAGTCAGTGTTTGTGAGCGCGAGAAGCGGTGTTAAAAGCAGTACTGACATCAGAACAGGGTTTGCCCACGGCGGGTTGCCTAACCTGCGGGCGGCGGTGGCGGCGACAAGATAGGCAAGGATCGTTGCTGTTAACCAAAGCAACGGCGTCGCGGCAAGATAGCTCCAAAGGCCGGCGACATCGGTCATGGTGCAACTCTTTGGGTCAGTCGGCGCACCCCAATGAATGTGCCGACTGCGGCCAGCATTGACAGCACGGTTGACAGCGTCAGAACAACCAAAAGCGCAAACCAGTCAGTCGATAGCAGTTGCAGATTGCCAATAACGCCAACCCCTGCTGGCACAAACATCAGCGACAAATTGGCGAGGATAACACTGATCGTGGGTCTCAGCTTTTCCGTGAGAGTGGGCAATATACCCAGCGTCATCAGCAGCAATGTCAGGCCCAAAACGGGACCGGGAAGGGGCAGGCCCATCCCTCGAACCATGACTTCCCCTGCCAATTGGCAGCCAAGAAGCAATCCAAATGTTTGCAGCATCGTTGGAATACCCTTTTCGCAGATATGAGACCATCGTCTGATGTCAAATAGCACGCCGCGCAATACAGGTCACACTGCGCTCGCTGTTGGCACCCCCCGCTCCACCGGATGATCACCGGTTGCGAATTTGGTCCTATTGGCCATGGTCATATTGCGTGGTTCAGTGCAGATCATGAGAATACGATGTATATCGTCAGAATAGTGGCTGCCATCGCCGCTGCTGACATAATCTGGCTGTGCAGGTGTTGCCGTTTATAGCGCCAAGGGTGAGGGGATAAGGCCTTTCAGCGGTCACTGAAATGCGACAGTCATCTCGTGAGCCTGAGACAGCTTTGAGATTTTGGGCGCTTGAGAAGCTTATCAAGAGTGATGCTGCGTGTACCGCCTATGCCGCATCAACGGCGGATTAGGGCCGCCCTCAACCTGCCTGCTTCAGATGGAGGCCGCCAATAATGTGCGCGAATAGGGGTGGCTAGGCTCCCCCTTACGTAAGGTCGCGACGTCCATCACCTCAACAATTTCGCCGTTTCTCATCACCGCCAATGCGTCACACATATGCCCGACGACCGATAAGTTGTGCGACACCAATACATAGGTCAAGCCGTGCTTTGCGCGCAAATCTGTCAGCAGATTGAGAATCTCTGCTTGCACCGAGACATCAAGTGCCGAGGTTGGTTCATCTAAAAGAAGGATACGCGGCTCTGCTGCCAATGCGCGGGCAATGGCGACTCGTTGGCGTTGGCCACCTGATAATTGATGGGGATAACGAAAGCGAAACGTCATGCCAAGGCCCACATCATTGAGCAATTTGACGACCCGGGCGTCGATATCGCTGAACCCATGCAGGTATAACGTCTCCCCCAAGACTTGATCGACCGAATGGCGTGGATGCAGTGATGCATAGGGGTCCTGAAAGACCATTTGGACGACTTTATAAAACGCCTTTTGCCGTTTCTTGTCGGTGGGCTGGCTGTCGACGGAAATGCGACCAGAGTGGTTTGCCACCAAGCCCATAACCGCCCGCAAGATGGTCGATTTTCCAGAGCCACTCTCGCCAACAATCCCAAAGCTGGCGCCGCTGGCAACTTGAAAGCTGGCGTTGCGCACAGCGTCAACGCGATCACGTCCTTGCCCAAACCACACATTAAGGTTTTCAATGGTGAGCATGATCAAATACGCCCACTGACACTGGGGGCATCGGCCCAGGCCGGGTCTCGGGTCAGCAATTGCAGTTTGTCGCGGGGCCTATCCAAACGCGGTAAGGAATTGAGCAGCCCGCGGGTATAGGGGTGCTGCGCGGTATGCAACTTGTCAGCATCGCACACCTCAACGATCCGGCCAGCGTACATGATCAGCACTCGATCACAGAAATCAGCAACCAAGTTCAGATCGTGGCTGATGAAAATCAGCCCCATTCCCCGCTCTGTGACCAAGTTGTAAATGATGGAAAGAACTTGGCGTTGAACCGAGACGTCCAAAGCAGAGGTTGGCTCATCCGCAATTAAAATGTCGGGGTTCGGGATGAGCATCATGGCAATCATAATGCGTTGCCCCATGCCACCAGACATCTCGTGTGGGTAGGCGCGCATCACCCGCTCGGCGTCTCGGATTGAGACCGCGTTGAGCATTTCCACCGATGTTGCATAAGCGACAGCTTTACTGGCGTTGTTGTGCAGGCGATAAGCCTCAATAATTTGCTGGCCGATGGTCATGACAGGGTTTAAAGAAAATTTAGGATCCTGCATGACCATTGAAATCCGTTTTCCGCGGACATCCCGCATTTGCCGCTCAGACTTTGCCATCACGTCGTCACCCTGCAGCGAAATCTGGTTGGCTGTCACAATCCCTGGTGGCCGGATGAGACGGAGGATGGCGCGGCCTGTCATTGATTTGCCAGATCCACTTTCCCCAACAATGCCAAGTCGTTCGCGGCCAAGTGTGAATGATACGCCGCGGACAGCGTCAAAGACCCCTTGGCGGGTTGGAAATTTAACCCAAAGATTTTCAACATCGAGTAGGGTCATTTTTCACCATCCTTTGGATCGAGCACATCCCGCAGGCCATCGCCTAAGAGGTTGAAGGCCAATGAGACAGTGAAAATTGCCATTCCGGGGACTGTCGCAACCCACCAGTGATCGAGGATAAAGCGGCGGCCCTCAGAGATCATTGCCCCCCATTCCGGGCTTGGCGGTTGGGCCCCGAGACCAAGAAAACCAAGACCTGCAGCGGCAAGAATGATCCCGGCCATATCAAGGGTGACGCGAACGATCAGTGATGAAATACATAATGGCCAAATATGTTGGGTGATAATACGCAGCGGGCCAGCGCCTTGCAGTTGAATGGCGCCGATATAGTCCGTGGAGCGGATTGTTAAGGTTTCCGCGCGGGCAATGCGGGCATAGGGCGGCCAGGCTGTGAGGGAAATTGCAAGGACGGCATTTTCAATACCTGCGCCCAACGCAGCAACAAATGCCAAGGCCAGAACAAGGCGCGGAAATGCCAGGAATATATCGGTAAGCCGCATCAGCACCTGATCTGTCCAGCCGCCAATATAGCCTGCAACAGTGCCAATCAGCAGACCGGTAAGGGGGGCAATTAATGCCACCAGACCAACAATATATAAGGTGATCCGAGAGCCATAAATAAGCCGGCTCAGGATATCACGGCCAAGACTGTCGGTGCCGAGAAGGTGGCCCTCTGACCATAACGGTTGCAGACGATGGGCAAGATTTTGGCTAAACGGATCATGGGGCGCAAGCAATGGTGCCGCCAAGGCGATCAGCAGTAATAGGATCAAGATCCACAGGCCGACCATTGCCATCGTATTGCTGCGAAAGGACAGCCAGGCTTGATACGCTGCTGATAATTTTGCATGCCGCCGAGACGTTGGTGTATCCGTCAATAACCAAGCACGCCAGGTTTGAAAAGTTGACATCTATTTGGCCCTCGGGTCGAAAACTTTATAAAGCAAATCAGAGCAGATATTCAGCAGGATAAAGATCAACCCGACCACCACGGTGCCGCCCATGACAGCGCTCATGTCGGCTGATAATAAGGCGGTGGTGATATAACTGCCGATGCCGGGCCAACTAAAAATGATTTCAGTGAGCACAGAGCCTTCCAGAAGGTTTGCATAACTGAGCGCGATCACGGTGATCAGCTGAACTTGAATATTTTTGAAAGCGTGACGCCAGATGACGGCACTTTCTGACATGCCTTTGACGCGCGCGGTTGTGACATATTCAGCGCTTAATTGTTCAAGCATGAAAGAGCGCGTCATACGGCTGATGTAGGCGAGGCTATAATATCCTAAAAGGGCCGCAGGCAGCACGATATGACTAAGGGCGTCTTTAAACACTGGCCAATTTCTATCGAGAATACTGTCAACAAGGATCATGCCTGTGACGGAGGGGACACTATCGACATAAAAAATACCAACGCGGCCTGGGCCGCCAACCCAGCCAAGAAGGCCATAAAAAATTAATAAGCCCATCAAGCCTAACCAAAAGATCGGCATCGAATAGCCGACCAGAGCGATGACACGGGCAAGCTGGTCAATCCACGAGCCGCGTTTGACAGCGGCCATCACGCCGAGGGGAACACCCAGGATAATCCCCATAAAAATACCGATTGTCGCAAGCTCTAAGGTGGCTGGAAAAACCCGGGCAATATCTTGCAAAACAGGCCGTGCTGTCAGCAATGACTTGCCAAAATCGCCGTGAATGACGTCCCAAACATACCAGGCAAACTGAACAATAATGGGCTGGTCTAAGCCAAGTTGAATATAGGCTGCGTCATAGGTTGATTTCGAGGCTTGTTCACCAACAATCGCCAAAACCGGATCAATCGGCATAACCCGGCCGATGATAAAGGTAATAAAGATCAGGCCGAGCATGGTGACGGCGATCGAGACTAGCGTCAAAAACGTGGCTTTAACCCAAAGCATGAGAGGCACCGCATGGTGCCTCCCACCACTATTTTTGGTCACGGTCATTTACTTGGTAACAGGCCAATATGAGACCGCTGTAATCGCACCACCAAGGTTGAGGTTCTTAACCGCCGTGCTGCGTCCTGTCTGTTCAATTTTTTGGAACAGCACAGCAAATGGCGCAATGTCACGGAATTTGGTTTGAATATCGGCATACATGTTGGCGCGTTTGTCGCGGTCACCCTCGACAACAGCCGCGGCAACTTTGGTTGTGAGCCCACCTGTATCCCATGCGTTTCGCCATGCCAAAAGACCTGTTGCCTTGGCCGCGTCTGAATTATCAGGGTTGTATGCAAAGGTCCCGGCATTGGTATGAGGATCGGGATAGTCTGGTCCCCAAGCCCCCATATACATATCCAGTTCCCGCGCCCGGTAGCGGGCCAGAATAGCTTTTGCAGTGCCGACCGTAATATTCAGCTTGATTCCTGCTTTCGCAAAGGTGTTTTGCAGTGATTGCGCAATTTCAATGCGCTCTTGGGCTTCACGAACGCCAACTTCAATCTCAAACGCACCAACGCCAGCTGACGCAAGCAGTTTTTTCGCCTTAGCAATGTTCAAACTGAACGGGTTTGCAGTGACAGAGCCCAGATAGGTGCGGGGTAAGAAATTTTGATGGATTGTATATTGCCCTTTGAGAAAGCTGTTTTGCATTCCCTCGTAATCGACCAAATACTTGATCGCTTGGCGGACTTCGGGTTTGGACAGAATGGGGTGCTTTTGATTAACGGATATATACATCAGTCGGCCGCGCAATTCGTCATCAATGGCAATGCCGTTTGCACGCCGCACACCAGCGATATCTTCAGGGTTGAGGTTACGGGCAACGTCAATGTCGCCGCGCTCAAGCATCAACCGCTGGGTGGCGCTTTCCTGCACGTGGCGGACAATCACACGCTCCATTGCGGGAGGGGCGCCATAATAATTTGGGTTACGGACCAAAGTAACGCTCTCATTCGGCTTCCAGTTTTGCAGGTAATAAGGACCTGATCCGGCAGAGTGTGTTGCCAGCCAAGAATTCCCTAAATCACCGTCAACTTCATTCGCCATAACCACTTTCATATCGACAATACCGCCAATTGTGGCCGTCAGGCAGTTGAGCACAAAAGACGTTGCGTAGCGCTTGTCTGTGGTAATGCGTAATGTGTTGCCTTCAGCGACAATGGTGTCTTTTACATTGTCAGCCGTAAAGCCAAATTGCGTCAGAATAAATGACGGTGTCTTGTTTAACAGCACAACACGGCGCAGCGAGAATTCTGCATCTTTGGCGCGAACCGGATTGCCAGACCGGAATTTGACGCCATCCCGCATGGTGAAGGTAATGGAGCGGCCGTCTTGGCTGACAACCCAGCTTTCAGCCAGGTCAGGTTGATAGCCAGCCTCCAGGTTCATAGGGTCAAAGTTGACCAGCTTGTTATAGATATTGCGGCTGACGTCAGAGCCTGCAAATTCAAAACTTTGCGCCGGGTCGATTGTGGTGATGTCGTCGATCCGATTGGCAATGACCAACATATTCGCCGGCGTTTCGGCAAAGCCGATAACTGGCGTTAACCCCACCGCCAAGCCGAGGGCAGCTGTAGACAGGAAGCGATTGAAACGATTCATATTTATTCACCTTCTTTGTTGTTTTTATGCAGGTGGACGTGTTCACAACATGCAAGCGCATGCCCTAATTCTCTATTGGGTTTCCTTTGGGCATTGTTCGGACATTTGCGTGTCATTATAGCCGCACCGAAGGCGGTTGGCGGCGGGTCGCACTGACAAGATGCAACAGAACGTCCTTTTGCCTGTCCAAACGATTACTCTGGTATTTGTCGTCAAAACAGGTCTTTCCCAAAATCACATCACCGTATCAATATTTTCTGTCAAGACAAACACAAATCGCCTCATAAAGAATTATAATACTGTTTTGATAGTTGTAATAGAGTATTTATATAATCTATTATCATATTTTTATAATTGGAATATTGGGGTTTATTTCGCTTGACTGACGTGGGGCACGTTAAGCGCGCAAAGTGGTAAAACCATATTGCAAGACTTGCACAACGTGATCGCCGCTAACGCCTTCCTTCTGCATGC
>JBELLC010000136.1:0-6795 GCA_042088965.1 Nisaea sp.
CAACCATTGACGGCATTGGCAATGTCATTGGCCAAAGTTCGGCACCAGGCCCAAAGCTCTTGCTCGGCTCGCATGTGGAGACCCAGCCTCGGGGGGGATGGCTTGATGGTGCCATGGGTGTGATTTTTGCCATTGAGATGGCCCGGGCTGTTGGCGAAGATCCATCGCTCGCAGATTGCGGCGTGGATGCGGCAGCTTGGGCCGATGAAGAGGGACATTTCATGTCCTTCATTGGCAGCCGCTCATTCATTGGCGATGTCAGCGAGGCCGAAATTGACAGCGTTGAAAACAAACTTGATGGCACCCCGCTTCGGCACGCCCTGGAAACTGCTGGCCTTGCTGGATTGCCGCGCCTCACCTTGGAGAAAGATCGCTATCTGGGCTTTCTTGAGGCGCATATCGAACAAGGCCCCACTTTGGACACCATGAACCAGAAAATTGGTGTGGTCACCAGCATTGTCGGCACCTGGCAATATGAGATTACTGCCAAAGGCATCCAGAACCATGCGGGCACCACATCAATGGCCCTGCGCCGGGATGCGGGCCGGGCATTGATCAAACTAGCCCATGCCATTGACCAGCGCTTTCCGGAAATTGCTGGCGAACGCTCGGTTTGGACGGTCGGCGAGTTCAAATTGGAGCCAGGATCCCCTGCCATCGTGCCGGGGCGGGCCCGCATGCTGTTTCAATTCCGGGATGCTGACCCGCAACAATTGGCGCGTTTTGGTGCCGCATTCGACGAAATCGTTGCTGCTGTGGCCGCTGATGACCCTTGCGAGATCACTGCCAAAAGATTGTCTGCCAGCACCCCATCGCTGATGAATGCCGACTTTCAAGACGCCCTATCGGCCGCCGCTGAGCAGCACGTGCCCGGCCTGCATCAACGTATGCCCAGTGGCGCCGGCCATGACGCCCAGATTTTGGCCAATGCCATGCCCGCCGGGATGATGTTTATCCCCAGCATTGGCGGCGTTAGCCATCATTGGAGTGAAGATACCGACGAGGCAGACATTGTTCTTGGCGGCCAAGTGTTAGCGACCGCCATTGGCAATATCCTCAGCGGTGCCCGCAGCTAAACCGCTTAGATTTTCTCAAAGCGGATTTCTTGGGCCCCTTGCCATAGGGTCATGGGCCCAAGTTCTGGCAATTGCGCGAGGCCTTCGGTAATGGTCAAAAACGGGTTACCTGCAAGCTGTCCAGCTTTACTGGCGAAACAGGTCGGGCCATAGGACAAGAGAATTTCAGTCTCACTGACACCGCCGGGATACAAGATAATCTCCCCAGGTGCCGGGTGACTGGTGGCATCTTCAAAGCCAACACCGAAGTCCAAATCACCTAGCGGAATCCATACCGCTTCGCCGCTCCAGCGGACATGGACAATTTTGCTCACAAACGGCATGGCGGCCACGAAGGCCGCACAGGTTGCTGGCGCTTTTTCATGCTCTAAACGGGCTTTAAACGTGAACGGCCCGGCGGTGATCAAAACATCCGACATGTGCTTTTTCCTTAAACAAAAATGATCCAGCAGTATACCGATCCACGTCGCAGGTGCGAGGCAAAGCTGTCATGATCAGGGGTGTTTTTGTGCGCGTTTCAACTCGCCCTTGTCAACCCGCCGATTCCACGGCAACCATACCGAGAACGCCAACGAGGCAAGTGACGGCACCGCCACAGGATCAGGCTGCGTAATCGGCACAGGCAAGGGCATATTTGCTGTGCCTGCCAGCCAGCCTGCCAATCGCCGTCCCAGCGCTGTTGTCATGGCCATGCCACGACCATTACAGGCAATGGCCGACCAGCCATGTTCCCCCAAAGCCATCAGGCGCGGCATAAAATCTGTCGCCGCCCCAAGCCGCCCTTGCCAGATATATTCGGCTGTGACCAGCGGTAATTGCGGCAACATCTGTTGTAATCTTTGCAAATGATAGCTTTTACCCCGTTCTGTCGCCCCAAACGGCGACGCCAGCAAGCCCCCCGTGACCAAACGGTTATCCACCGTCCAGCGAAAAGCTACCAATTCTTTACGAATATCTGCTGAGGCCCGATCATTGGGCAAAATCGTTTCACGTAATGCCGGGTCGAGCGGCGCTGTCGCCACCTGAAACAAGGTGATTGGGATTTGCGTGCCTTCCGCCTTGGCCGCGACACCATCGCCTGTGGTATTGGTTGTCAGAAGCAAACGTTTGGCAATTAAGCTGCCGTTATCACACCTAATTTGCCAACGGTCACCGCGGCGGGTGATCTTGCGCGCCCGACTATAGGAAAACACCCGCGCGCCCATTTTTATCGCTGCTGCCGCCAACCCGCGGCAATAGGCCAAAGGGTTAAGATGCCCCCCGGTTGGGTCAAAAAACGCCCCGTGATAAATCTCAGACCCTGTTTCCGCCACCGCTTGATCGCGCGACAAGGCTTCAACAGGGCGACCTAAGGCCTGCCATTGGGCCACACGGTCTGCCAGCCAAGCTTGCTTTTCGGGGGTATGGATCGGCTGTATCCAGCCATTTTGACGCGCGTCACAGTCAATATTATGGCGGCGGATAATATCGAAAACCAGCTCCGCGCCGCCGCCCACTGTTTCACAAATGAGCTGGCCATGCGTCGCGCCCAAATTCTGCCGCATCACCGCTGGATCAAGGCCCGTGATCAAGTTCGGCACCACAAAACCGGTATTTCGACCAGAGGCCCCAAACCCAGGTTCATCAGCTTCCAGCAGGACCGTCTCAACACCCGCTTCCGCCAAATGTAACGCTGTTGAAAAGCCAAGATAGCCGCCACCAACGACCGCCACATCGGTTTCGACCTCGCCACTGAGCGCTGTCATCGCGGCCAGGGGCGGTGCTGTTGCGTGCCAGAGTGAGGCTTGAAAAGACAGCGACGGATGCGGTGCTTTGGCAAACCGCTCCCAGATATTTGCCCGATAACCCTTATGTGCAATTGGCATCGCCAGCTCCATCACAACCGCAATAATGACAGTTTAACCTGAATCACGCAGGCCGTCGCCTTAGGTTTCCTGTTGCGGGCAGGTTAATGGGTTGTGCATTTGGCGCAGCGACCACGCAGTTCGACAGTTGATTTATGGACCGAAAAACTCACGTTGTTGGCCGCTGCCTGAAAGCGATCACCGATGCCATCGTCACTCAATTCCGCGACATCGCCGCAGTCTGCGCAAATTGCGAAAATCATGGTTTCACGACTGCCACATTCTGGATGCTGACAAGCCACATAGGCATTAATACTTTCCAAGCGATGGACCATGCCATCTTGCATCAGCTTGTCCAAAGCCCGATAGACCTGCGGTGGCGCGCGGAATCCTTTCGCCCGCAATTGATCCAAAATCGCATAGGCACTCAGTGGACCTTTGGCCATCGCCAAGGCCTCAAGGACCAAACTTTGATTGCGTGTCAGCACCGCATCACCGTCAGCTGGCCGTGTCATATCTCACGCTCCTGTGCGTTCACCAACGCCCTGAAGCGATCACGTTGGATTTTTATTACCGGCGTGATCGCTGTTCCTCGCGCTTTATCTTATCCCATTGATCGTGATCTTACAGAACAAATACAGAGGTTCAGATGTTATAATATAACACTTATAATTTAAATCCCCATGTCCTGTAGATTGTAATCTCGAATATCGGCACGTGCTGCCGGTGACCACTGATAGCGATCCGCCTCTGCTGCCAGAGGTTTGTAAGTGAACGATGGCGCCTCTGGATAGCGCTGACGCCGGGCATCAATGGCATACATGATCAGCCGCGCGCGATGGCGAATATAGGCATCATCAAACAGGGCCACAGGGTTGTGAACACCGCCACTACGCACCCCCAAAACCGAGCGCCGACGGTGAAACCCAAGATTTAAGGTTACCCGCAAATTATCGCTGGTATTGGCAAAAGAGCCATGAATGCTTTGCCGGTTGGTTATTGCCACATCCCCTGGCGCACAAATCAACGGCACAGCCTCTGGCAAACGATCCGAGCCCGCCGCCGCGACCATGGCTTTGATATCGTGCTTGCCGCCCCGATGAGATCCAGGCACGACCCATAGGCCGTTGGCCGCATCACAGCCATAAACCTGCACCATAAAATTAAAGCCATGGGTGCCCTCGTCAAAATCAGGGGCATCCCAATGGGTCCAGGGGTCCTGATGCCACGCAACAGAGCCACCAAGGCGTGGCTGTTTGATCCAAATAACCTCATTGAAGGGCGTAAAATCCTCGCCATTTACGGCGGCCGCCACCGCCAGCAAATCTGCATGACCGTAGACCCGCAAATGCGCATCACAATGTTGCAGCGGGCCATGAATGACCTGCACCACATGTTCAGGCGCGCCAACAGGCGCTAACGGCTCAACCATTTTTGCTGGATGTCGGCCATTGTTGGCGGCAGTGCCGCCGAGCGGATCTGACAATGGTTTCACCCAGGTCAGCGAGCGGGTTTGACAATCCGCATTAAACGCCGGATTGCCAAAGCGGTCTTCGGTTACATCCGGCCCGACAGGTGCGCGGGCCAGTAAATCGGCCAATTCTGCCTCAATATCTGCGCGTTCCTCTGCGCCGATAACAGATTCAAATATATAAAACCCATGCCTCGAGTAGGCGTCTAAAATCGCCGGATCTAAATTCCCATGAGCATCAAAACGAATTGGCCCCCGATTATCCATCGCCAAAGCCCGCGCGGTGCCCGCAGCACGGTAAGCAACCATGGCCGCTTCATCATTGCCATAATCAACCGCGCCCAGTTCTGCCGTTTGCGCATTTAAATCCCGCATCTTGCCCTCCTTATCCCGTCTATCTTTCGCTTATTAAGCTGCGTCGATTTACGGATAAGCTTGAAAGTTTAATGCCGGTTTTTCAAACGATTTATCACTGCCCGTCTTCTTCGGGCCGCAATCTCAATTCCGCCGAACCATCACCTCGACCGGATAGGTCACCAATTCAGGCACCAGCGTGATGATTAAAATCCCCAATAGCATCAAAAAGAAGAACGGCATTGAGGCGCGCGTGACCTGCAATAAATCACGCCCCGTCATGCCCTGCAGGACAAAGAGATTAAAGCCAACGGGCGGCGTGATTTGCGCCATTTCGACAACAATGACCGTGAAGATACCAAACCAGATCAGGTCAATACCGGCATCTTTCACCATGGGCAGCACCACCGCGGCGGTTAACACCATCATCGATACGCCGTCTAAAAAACAGCCCAGAAAAATATACAAACAGGTCAATAAAACCAACAACATGAATGGCGATAAATCCCAGGCGTTTACATAGCCTGCCAACACCCGCGGCACCCCCGTAAAGCCCATCGCGATGGACAGTAAGGCGGCACCCGCGAGAATAAAAGCAATCATGCAAGAGGTCCGAACCGCCCCCATTAAGCTTTCTTTGAACGACGCCCAATTGAGGGTTTTTGACCACCACGCCAGACCAAGGGCCCCAAGAACGCCGACCGTCGCCGCCTCCGTTGGGGTTGCAAAACCACCATAGATCGAGCCGATAACGCAGAAAATAAGCCCAATCACTGGGATCAACAGCCGCGACGCTTTGACCTTATCCCAAAAACTAAATTGAGTATCGTCGCTGGGTGCCAAAGCGGGGTTCATCTTGGCCCGCACCATCACATAGATCATGAAAATCCCAATAATCATAACCCCGGGAATGACCCCCGCGATGAACATCCGCGAGATCGACTGTTGGGCAATCACCCCATAAACAATCAGCATAATCGACGGCGGAATAAGTAAACCAAGCGTCCCGGAGCCTGCCAGGGTCCCAATGGAGAGACCCTCGTCATAGCCGCGTTTGCGCAGTTCTGGCACGCTCATCCGGCCAACCGTTGCACAGGTCACAGCACTAGAGCCTGCAACCGCCGCCATAACACCGCAGCCAACAATATTCACATGTAACAACCCACCCGGCAGCCGCGATAGCCAGGGTGCCAGACCGTTAAACATGTCCGACGACAAACGGGTCCGGAACAAAATTTCGCCCATCCACACGAACAGCGGCAGGGCGGTCAATGCCCAGTTCCAGCTGGCGTCCCAAACGGTGCTCGCCATCAGCGATCCAGCGGGGGCGGGTGAGAAAAATTCAAGCGCGAAAAACCCAACCGCAAGCAATGTCGGCGCCACCCAGATCCCCGAGGCCAGCAAACCCAGCATGAGGGTGAAAAGGGTCAGTGATATCAGGCCCGCATCCATTATTTTGCCTCCGCTGGGTCATCATCAACCTTTGCGAATATCGCTGTTGAATTGGCCACATAGCTGGGTGTTTTTCCCGCCAAGATGCCGATCAACTCATCAATCAATGCAATCGTTAAAATCAACGCCCCCAGCGCCATAGCGAGGCGCGGTATCCAAAATGGCACGGCCAACAGGCCAGGGCTTAAATCGTTAAATACGTATGAAAAATAGACCAGATCAAAGGCCCAATAGGTAAAAATGCCCATGATTAAAATACAAAACCCAATACTCCATATTTCAATCAGCTTAACCACCCAACCACGGGCAAGACGGGTCAGCAAGGTCACCCGGATGTGACCGTCATTCCGGAAGGTATAGGCAAGCCCCAGAAAGGTTGAGCCAGCGAGGCTAAAACCAGCGCTTTCGGTGGAATCAACCGCGATGCCAAAGAACCGGCCGATGATTTGAGCAATAATCGTCGCAGCAATCGCAACCAAGAATACGGCGGCTAAATAGCCACTCCACAAATACAAAAGATCAAGTGCTTTTCGCATAGCTGCCGCCCTTCGCCGTCACTAGATGCGCAAAATAAAATCAACGGCCCACCTTTAATACA
>JBELLC010000137.1:0-6647 GCA_042088965.1 Nisaea sp.
CCAAGCGATTGATTCCGGCGATGTTAACACAAAAGCTTGCAGGCCTGCCGCCGTCAATTCAGTGGCCAGATCAGCGCGTTTGCTGGCCGAACTGTGCCCTGCAAAAGCTTCTGGGTGGGCGACCATTGGCGTCAATGGATAAGGCGGTTGATCTGCCCAAACCTGATCAATGGGATTGCTGTCAACGGCCACCAACGTCGCCTGACGTTCTGTCAAGGCTGTCTGCAAGCGTTTCAGACTATCTTTGGTATGTAGCCAAGGATCATAGCCCAGCTTACCGCCGAGGGGAAAAAATGCCCGCAGCCAGTCGCTGGGTGGCGCTTCGCTGATATGCCGGGTCGCATATAAATCAACATCAACTTGATCTCGCACCTGCAATGTATAACGACCATCTGTGAAAATAACAGCCGCGTCAGCTGTCACAATCGCCAAGCCCGCTGACCCATTGAAGCCCGTCAGCCATTGCAAGCGTTCCGCGCGGGCGGAAATATACTCGCCCAAATGCTCATCAGAACGTGGCACAACAAAACCGTCCAGATCCTGCGCTGCCAAATGTTCACGCAGACGGCGCAGACGCTGCTCAGGTTTTTCCACCGGTTCGTCGCTTTGCATCTTAAAAGCCCGTCGTTCCTGCAATTTTACTTTCAGGTCAGATGACATTTGGGGATCAATCATCACTGTCCAACTGTCATCATCACGGGCAATTGGGGCCGCATTAATCCCGGCAATGACAGCGTCAATCGCGCTTAAGTCATGCCCCTCAAGGGTGTTTTCTAGCGCTGCCTTTAACATTTTTTTTGAAGCCATTTTGATTGTTTATCCCTTCCAAACGACGCTCTCATACACCTTAAAAATCTCACTCAATGACGCTTTCGCCGCCAGCCGCCCCTCGCTTTGCGCATTCAGATCAATCAAACCCATGCGTTTTACGCAATGCTGCGGTGCAAAAACTCGCATTCACTTCGCACCTGCGAAAGACCATATTCCCCTCATAAGCGAACCTAATCGGGCCACCCCCGGAGGAGAAATACAATGAAAATCGTCGACACGAACAATTACAAAATTATGTCACCTTCCGACATTGCCAACCCGCAGCGCGAAATTCTCGGGCAGTATAACGCGTTATTTGCCAACCTGGACCATACTGATTTGGTCAACTATTCCGCTCGCGCACGGCATCTGCAGGGCCAAGCTATCGTTTCTGCCGTGACCAGCATTTGGTCTGCCATTTCCGCTTATCTACAGGTCCGCAAGCTGGAATTGCAATTAGGTGCGCTGTCTAACCGGACGCTCAACGACATTGGTTTGAGCCGTGAGCAAATTCCTGCGGTCGCACGCGGTGCCTACAACCCGCAAAGCAACCACATCCTCAACCGCGCCGCGTCTAAGACAATGACCGAGACGCCAGTTGCTGATGACCACAAGGTAGCAGCCTAACCCATCCAGATAGACTTTGCTCTGGGTGGTGAGCGATGCGGCAAGGCGGCGGCGGTTAATGCTGTTGCCTTGGCCGCGTTCCGCCCCGTCGCAAAATCAGTGTTGACCATCCCCGCTTGCGAAACCGCCAAAGCGGGATGAGACCGGCGGCCCGATGGGCGGCCAGAACGCTCTGCTCTTGGTGCGTTAATAGTCCCGACAGAACGGCCCGACCCTGCGGCGCCAAAACAGATGCCAGATCCGGTGCCATCGCCACCAGCGGCGCGGCTAAGATATTCGCGATAACCAAATCATATGGTCGACCGCAGCAAATTTGTTGATGCCGATAGCCTGCGTTTAACACCGTTTTAAGGCGCTTTGCGACCCGATTGTGGTCACCGTTGAGGCGCGTCATGGCAACCGAAGAACGATCATTATCAACCGCTAAAATCCGCGCTGACGGCCACAGCTTGGCCGCCCCAAGGGCCAGAATGCCTGTTCCCGTCCCCATGTCCAAAATACGCTGATGCCGACGCTTTTTTGCCAAGACTTGCAGCGCCAACAGGCATCCTGCGGTAGTTTCATGGCTGCCAGAGCCAAACGCAACAGCCGCATCAACACGCAAGTTCAAACGACTACCGGCTGCTGGCGGCGGCAGGTGGCTGCCATAAATATGGAAGCGCCCAATATCAATGGCCGGAAATGAGGCGCGGTTTTCAGCCAACCAATCGCGTGCTGAGTGATCTTCGATGCGCAATACCGGCGGCGCAATTGCAGCGTTTTTAGCCGCCTCAAGGATACAGCGCTGAAGCATCGCCGGGTCAGGCTTTTGCTGCACAAAGCCTTCAACAACCATCGGGGTGGTCCTGGTAAACACCATATCGGTAACATCACCCACCGGCAGTTCCATGACCGCCATGGTTTCCAGATGCGGGCTTAACCCCTCTTCAAAAAAATCCACGACAGCGGCGGGCACGTGCACCACAACCCGCCACAGTCCCTGCACTTGTTGGCCATCATTTTCAGGGTTGCTGGACAAAGCTCTCAACCACTTTTTTTCGCCCCGCTTTGTCGAACTCGATGTCCAGCTTACCGCCATCAATCGCCAGCACGTTTCCCATACCAAATTTCTGATGGAAAACCCGATCCCCAACACTGAAACGGCCGCGCGCTTTTTGCGCGATCAAATAGCCTTGACCCTCGATCGTTGGTGCTGCTGTGGGCGTTCCCATTCCGCGTCGGCGCGCATATCCAGGACCATGGCGACGGCCTGCAAATTCCGGACCCGCCCATTGATCGGCCTGTTGTGCCGCAGCGGCGGTATTGCCGTAAATGCCCGTGTCACTCTTAATCTCAACATGCGCCGCTGGCAATTCTTGCACAAAGCGCGACGGGATGGCTGCCTGCCACAAACCATGCAGGCGGCGATTTGCGGCAAAGCTGATCTCCACATGACGGCGCGCCCGGGTCAAGCCAACATACGCCAAGCGACGTTCTTCTTCTAAGCCAGCGGCACCATTTTCATCTAACGCCCGTTGATTGGGGAAAATCCCCTCTTCCCAGCCCGGCAAAAAGACCACATCAAATTCCAAACCTTTTGCCGCATGCAAGGTCATTAAGGAAACCTGAGCGCCTTGACTGGTCGCAGTATTTTCCATCACCAGGCTGATATGCTCCAAGAAGCCCGCAAGAGTATCGAATTCCTCCATGGCGCTGACCAGCTCTTTCAGGTTCTCCAGCCGCCCCGGCGCTTCCGGCGTTTTATCTTTCTGCCACATTTCGGTATAGCCAGATTCGTCCAAAACCATGGCCGCCAATTCAGCGTGATGCATGCTTTCAGACAGTCCCCGCCAGCGGTCAAAACTCTCTAAAGCTTTTGCCAAGGCACGCCGTCCGGCGGGACGCAGCTCATCGCTGCTTAAAAGTTCCCGGGCACAGTGCATTAATGGCCGTTCCGCCACCCGCGCCAAACCATGGATAGATTGCAATGTGGTTTTGCCAATGCCGCGCGCAGGCTTATTGATAATCCGCTCAAAGGCTAGGTCGTCGGCAGGTTGGTGAATTAATCGCAAATAGGCAATGGCGTCTCGGATTTCCAAACGCTCATAAAATCGCGCCCCACCCACGACTCGATACGGCACGCCCAAAGTAATAAAGCGCTCTTCAAACTCACGAGTTTGAAAGCCTGCCCGCACGAGGATGGCGATTTGCTCCAATGCGATGCCACGGCGTTGATAGGCCTCAACCTCATCCGCAACTTTGCGCGCCTCTTCCTCGCCATCCCATGACCCAGTGATCGCAATCGGATCGCCATGATCGCCATCGGTCCAAAGGGTTTTACCAAGGCGCTGCTCATTCTGTGCAATCAGCCCTCCCGCTGCGGCCAAAATGCGTGTTGTGGACCGGTAGTTTTGCTCAAGACGAACGACGGTTGCGCCGGGAAAGTCTTTTTCAAATTTTAAAATATTGCCAATTTCAGCCCCGCGCCAGCCGTAGATTGACTGATCATCATCGCCCACGCAGCAAATATTTTTATGTGCCTGTGCCAGCAAACGCAGCCACAGATATTGCGCGATATTGGTATCTTGGTATTCGTCGACCAGGATATAGCTGAACTGCTGTTGGTATTTTTCAAGAACGTCTGGATTTTCTTGAAACAGCTTCAAGTTCAGCAACAACAAATCACCAAAATCGGCGGCATTCAGAACCCGCAAACGTTCTTGGTATAACCGGTAAATCTGATGCAAACGCCCACCAGCGATGTCGCCACTATCAGCGGCGCTAACTTTATCCGGGGTTTGTCCGCGATCCTTCCAACGTTGGATGAGTGTTAACACCATCCGCGCTGGCCATTTCTTATCGTCAATGCCTTCTGCTTGCAGGATTTGCTTTACCAAGCGTTGCTGATCATCGGCATCCAAAATGGTGAAATTGGATTGCAAGCCAACCAGTTCAGCATGGCGGCGGAGAATTTTTGCGCCAAGCGCATGGAATGTTCCCAACCAAAGTTGTTCGGCCGCGGGACCGATAATGGCGGCTACCCGCTCCTTCATTTCGCCGGCGGCTTTATTGGTAAAGGTGACCGCGAGCACGTTCCACGGGCGGGCCTTGCGCAAGTTCAGCAAATGACCTAGCCGGGTCGTCAGCACGCGTGTTTTACCTGTGCCTGCACCTGCCAAGACCAAAACCGGCCCGTCAATTTTCTCAACGGCTTCGCGTTGATTCTCGTTTAGAACCGAGAGATAGCTGTCCGCCGCCGGGGATGCCATCGCAGGCACTGGCGCTGGCGGGGCTGGTTGTTTGATTGGCGGGGAAGAAGTGCCATCATCATAAGAAAATAAATCGCTCATGATCTCAAGCTATCCCATTCAGTCATCAATTCAATGCCTAGCTGCTGCTGCGGGATCCGCGCCTGTTTGCAGGCAACCGTTAGCCTCAGCCAGCCTGCGAATCGGCCCGATCTTGACCTGCGTCCATTTGCTTTCTATGGCAGCAAAGGCTCAACAACAGGCGCATTATTCACCATGTTCTTCAGCACGCACACGATCAACCGCCAATCGATAAGCGCGAATCACCTCACGCTCTTTCAGGAAACCCATAAGTCTGCCGCCCTGATCATGATCCACCACCGCAACATGCGGTTCGGCGCTGTCTTCAAAAATACTTAGTGCATGTTGCAGGTCATCACGGGGCGTGACAAAGGGCGGGTGTTCGCGGGCAAATATCGCTGCTGATAGCGCCGCGTCATGGTCTTGATCAAAAGCCGCTGTGCCGAGATCGCCAAGGGTCAAAAGTCCCGTTAGATGGCCATCATCATCAATCACAAAAACGGGGCCAGGTGACGCTGCCAACAACTGCTGACGCACTTGGTCAAGCGGTGCATTGGACAAAACTGTCTTTGGGTCGTCGTGCATATATTCCAAGACTTGCATCGATTTAAGTAACCCTACCTCATGGGCACCGCGCAAATTCAGACCGCGCGCGGCCAACTGATCTGCAAAAAAAGAAGCTGAATGCAGTGATCGCGTGACGATCGACGCAATCGATACGGCGACCATGACAGCAATGGTGATCCGATAATCGCCTGTCAGCTCAAAAATCATCAAGATGGTCGATATCGGTGCCCCGAGGACCGCACCTGCAACGGCCCCCATGCCAATCAATGAGTAGGCACCTGAATTTAAGGATAGATTTGGGAAGGACATGGCCATGATTAACCCAAATGCCCCCCCCACCATGGCGCCCAGGAACAACGATGGGCTAAAAACCCCACTGCCAAAACCGCAGCCAAGACAGACCGCTGTCGCAATAACTTTTGCGACGACCAGAGACAGCAGCATCCATAGGCCATATTGGCCTTTCAATGCATTATCTGTCGCCTCATAGCCAACCCCCAGCAACTCTGGCAAACCAAGCGCTAAAAGACCAATAAACAATCCTGCCAGTCCTGGAAAAACCCACCGCGGCAGATTGGTTTTGGTGATGATCTGCGTCACATTACCGTCGATCGTCATGGTTAAGCGCATGAACGAAATGGCGACCCCCGCACAGATCAGGCCCAGCAGCGCAAAGGCTGGAAACTCCCAAAACGTCTGAATCTCCGTTGTCGGCAAAATAAAGGCTGTGACATCGCCAAAATACATCCGGGACACCAGGGTGCCACCAACAGATGCGATGACAATGGGGGCAAAAGCTGTCAGCGCGTAGTGCCCAATGACCACCTCTAAGGCAAAGAAAACCCCGGCAATGGGGGCATTAAAGCTGGCGGCCACGGCGGCGGCCACACCACATCCGAGCAGGGTGCGAGACTGTGCCCGGGTTAGCCGAAAGGGTCGTCCCAACCAGCTTGCGATCACAGCGCCAAAATGTACCACCGGGCCTTCGCGACCGACAGAGGCACCGGCACCAACCGATGCGGCATTAACAGCGGCGGCAATCAGCCCCTGACGCAGCGACATGCGACCGGCATGCAGCGCATTTGCCTCGATCACGTGGGCAACGCCTTCTGGTCGCCCGCCTGCAATGAAACGATGCATGAAATAGCCAATCATCAGGCCGCCAATTGTGGGTGCCAAAACAATCCGCCAAGCAGGTTCTTCTGCCAGACCAGAAATTACCAACTCACTTGAGAATCCTAAAAACAGCGTTTGCGAGAGATCAATCGCCTCTCGAAAGATGATCGCACCGCAGCCGGCTGCCACCCCAAACAACAGGGCCAAGACATGCATAAC
>JBELLC010000138.1:0-6639 GCA_042088965.1 Nisaea sp.
TTATTTTCCGATTTTTCCCCGGCGATGGCGTTGTCAAAAGGGCACAGGCCGATTACGCCGTCACGGTGCTGAAAGCCAAACGCCCAGCGCTGATCTACCAAACTACTGCCTATGGGCAAAGTGGCCGCGCCGTCTTGAAAGAGGTTCTCCGTGAGATGGGCGCCCCTTTGGTTTTTGAAGAGGCTCTCTCGCCGAAAGTCAAAGATATGCTGCCCGCGTTATCGCGGCTTAAAGCGTCAGGCGCAGATGTGATTTTGCTGCATCTACATTCCGGACCAAGTGCCTTGGTCGTGCGCCAAGCCAAAGCCTTGGGCATGACACAACCGATCCTGGGCGGCTCGGCCTTGCATCAACCGACAACAGCCGCCTTGCTGCAACCAGCCGAACTTAAGAACGTCTGTGCAGAAAGCGCCTCCTCACCCATCTCTGAGTCAAGCCCGGCGTTCCAACGCTTCACCAAAACCTATCAGCAAACCTTTGGCAGTGCCCCGGATGCCTTTGCACTTGGCCAATATGATGGCATGTCGATGATGCTTGCCGCCGTGACAGCAGGGGCAGATACGGCGGGCAAAATGCGCGACTGGCTGGCCACTCATCGCTACCAGGGATTGGCGATGAGCTATATCTCAGATGGCAAGGGCAATATGGCCCATGACGCTGTTATTATTTGTTACGATGGCAAAAGCAGGGTGCCAAATATCCGTCAGCGGTATCGAAATGTTGACGGTAAGGGCTAAGGCCGGACTGTTTGCCGGGACGGTATGATTGAGATCTTATGATCGCCATTGACACCTTAATCGCCACCTGTGGACTTGGTGCTGCTTATGCGTTGGCAGCATTAGGGTTTGTTTTGATCATTAATGCGGTTGGCGCTGTTAATTTCGCACAAGGCGATTTTGTCATGGCCGGCGGCTATGTGGCTGTGGTCGCCGCCAATTGGCTGACCCAGGTCACGAACCTGGGGGATATGGCCCCAGGGTTGATTATTCTGCCAGTGGTGCTCTTAGCAATGGCTGTGATTGGGGTGCTTTTTTCAGCTTGCGCCTATCTACCGCTGCGGAGTCGCCCGCCCGTTGCGGTTTTTATCAGCACCATTGCCATCGGCATTATGCTGCGGCAAAGCGCGAATGCATTTTTTGGGGCCGCCCCGCAGACAGGCCCTGTCATGGTGGTCCACGAGGTCGCCGGCCACCATGGCCATCAATTGGCGATTATTGCCGCTGCCCTATGTGCCATTTTTGCCCTTCATCGCTTACTTAATCATAGCCAATTTGGCCGCCATCTCAGAGCCAGCGCCCAAGATCCGCAAATGGCTGCCGCCATTGGCATCCCAGTCACAGGGATGATTTTGGCAACATTTGCCTTGGCAATCGCCCTGGCGGGCCTCGCGGGCCTGTTACTGTCACATCAATATCTGGTGCAGCCAGATGATGGCACGACATACATGCTAAAGGCTTATATCGCTGTCACCTTGGGTGGCTGGGGCCGGATCAACGGCGCTGTTGCTGGCGCTTTGGCGATTGCCCTCTTTGAAACCGTCATCGCGACGCTGGTCTCACAGGTTGCCGCAGAAATCCTGCTGTATCTTTTGGTCCTCGCTATTTTGTGGTTCCGCCCACAGGGCCTTTTTGGCGAAATCGAAGGTCGCCGCGCGTGACCCAATTGCGCACCCCACAAATCCTACTTCTGGGTGTCATTGCCAGTGCTGGCCTGCTTTTCGCGCTGACGGCTGGCGCGTATGAAGTGCGCCTAATGACCCTGGCGGGGATCTATTCAATTGCTGTTTTGGGATATCAATTGGCGATTGGTCATGCTGGGGTTCTGTCCCTCGCCCAAGGGGCGTTTTTTGGCGTCGGTGCCTATGTGACAGGCATTCTCACCACGCAATATAACGTTGATGGGGCCGCTGCAATGCTCGCCGGAATGCTGGCAGCAGGGGTTTTGGCTGCCGTGGTCGCAATTCCTGTATTACGCCTGCAAACCCATTATTTTGCACTGGCGACATTAGCCATTGCCGAAGTGGTGCATCTGACAGCCGTCAATTGGACCGCCGTTACGGGCGGTGCTAACGGCATTTATGGGGTGCCCCCGCTGGTGTTTTTGGGGATCAACATTGGTTTTGGGTGGCCCTTATTTGCGGCGGTTTGGATAACCGCCGGCCTCGCTGCCGCAATGGTTTATTGGCGCACAGGCGGGCGCCGCCAACCGCGCCTTGATCTTGCCCGCGAAGCGCCGCTTGCAGCTGATGCCATAGGCATTAATCGTCGTCAAATACGGTTTGAATTATTTGTTCTCAGTGCCGTTTTAGGGGCGACCGCTGGCGGCTTTCAAGCCCATGCCATTGGCGTTGTCTCGCCTGCCGTTACCGATTTTACCCTGATGGTCACGTTATTAGTCGCCGCATTGGTGGGCGGTCAGCGGCGCATCATCGGGGCGCTTATCGGCGGTATTTTAGTGATTCACCTGCCCGAATGGTTCCGTAGTTTTGATGTTTTTTACCTGATCGCCTATGGCGCAGCACTGCTGCTGGTGATTATCCTTGCGCCCAATGGCATTGCCGGTTTTTGGCCAAAGCGCCGCTTACGTGACGCCGCCCCAGGCCTGCCACAATCAATACCGCAACATCACCGATCCGCAACGCTTCAAGGTCAGGGATTGGTGAAAAAATTTGGCGGTATCACGGCTGTTGATGGGATTGATATAAACCTCACAGCAGGTCAGATTACCGGCATCATTGGCCCCAATGGATCCGGTAAATCGACACTTTTAAATCTACTCACGGGGCTGATAAAAGCGGACCGTGGCGGCATTATGATGAATGATCAAGACCTCACCCCTTACACAGCAGACGGCCGCGCCAGACGCGGCCTGGCAAGGACTTTCCAGCATCCTGAACTGGTCCCGGGACACAGTGTTTGGGAAACCGTGATTGCTGGCCTGCCCATGACAATTGACGGCCCGACAGCTGCCGCAAAAACCGCATTGGCACTCGATAAATTGAGCTTGCGGGCTGACAGCGCCGTGCCAACAGATCTCCTATCGCCAGAGAGCCTCAGGCGTCTAGAGATCGCCCGCGCCCTTGCCAACGGACCAAGGGTTTTGTTGCTGGATGAGCCTGCCGCCGGATTAAGTGCCGCAGAGCAAGACCGTTTGGCGCTCAGTTTACGATCGCTTGCTGATGAGGGCCTGACAATCGTTGTGGTGGAGCATGGGATGCGATTTTTGATGCCTCTGGCGGATGTCATTATTTGTCTTGATCAGGGGAAAGTCATTGCAGCGGCAAGCCCCGCTGCCATTTCTGAAAACCCACACGTAATTGATTGTTATCTTGGTCGGGATAATACCATCGCCAAGGCCGCGCCAACATGACCCCCTTATTGCAACTAGACGGCCTTTGTGTTGCCTTCCAGGGCACGGTCCGTGTTGAAAATGTCTCGATGGCCCTTCCGGCTGGACGCATTGATGTCATTCTCGGCGCAAATGGGGCAGGGAAAAGCGAGATTTTAGCCGCTATCATGGGGTTTGAGACGATCACATCGGGACGTCTTTTATTTGCAGGACAAGATATCAGCGCGTTAAAAACTCATAAGCGTGCCGGCTTGGGCATTGGCTTTTGCCCAGAGGGTCGGCGGTTGTTTCCCGCCATGACCGTTGCGGAAACATTAGCCGCTGCCAGTCGCGGCAGCCGCCACGACCGCAGGCAACGGCAAACAGAGATCACCCAGTTGTTCCCCGCACTGGCAGGCCGCTTAGAGGCCAGAGCATGGCATTTATCTGGCGGCGAGCAACAAATGCTTGCCATCGGTCGGGCTTTGGCACGGAAGCCACGGTTGCTGATCCTGGATGAGCCATCACTTGGCCTTGCCCCAAAGGTGATGACGGTTATCGCCGCTGCCTTACAACACTTACGCGATGCCGGAACAAGTATTCTGATTGCCGAACAAAACGCCCATTTCGCACTTTCTTTGGCCGACCACGCATGGTTAATGGACAGCGGCAAACTGGTTCTAAACGCGCCTGCCAATGGCTTGATTGACCACCCAAAGATGAAAACACTTATGCTTGGGGGGTGATTCTTGATTGAGAGACGCGGCAGAGCAGCGTAGAAACAAAGGCCCCGACGTGAAAGGACGCTCATGACCCTCTCTTCTTCTATTAGTCCCGACTACCGCCGCCCGCCCGCTGAAATTGCAGCCAATATCTTGCTCGAGATTGAAGCGGTTCACATCCGCCCAGAAGAGCCTTTCACCTTTACCTCAGGTCGCTTGAGCCCGGTTTATGTCGATTGCCGGAAAATTATCTCGTTTCCCCGCGCGCGCGGCCAATTAATGGATATGGCCGTTGACATGCTGGCGCAGGTTGTAGGTTTGGAACAGTTTGATGCTGTTGCTGGCGGCGAGACCGCAGGCATTCCGTTTGCCGCCTGGATTGCTGAGCGCCTTGGCCTGCCGATGTTATATATCCGTAAAAAACCCAAAGGCTTTGGTCGCAACGCCCGCATTGAGGGTGAGCTAAAACCTGGACAACGGGTGTTGCTGGTCGAAGATTTGGCAACCGATGGTGGCTCAAAGCTCTCCTTTATTGACGCGGTCCGCGACGCAGAAGGCGAGATTGCCCATTGCCTGGTCGTCTTTCACTATGGGAACTTTCCCCAAAGCACACAATCAATGGCAGATCGGGGCGTTGTCTTGCACGGATTATGCACCTGGTGGGATGTGCTGGCTGCTGCGGAAAAGCGGGGCTATACCGCCGAACAAATTGCCGAAGTTCGACATTTTTTAAATGATGCTGATGGCTGGGCCACAACACACCAAACTGCAACGACGTAAGGGGTTTTTCAATGCTTAGAATTCTTGGCCGGAACAACTCGTCTAATGTTCAAAAAGTGCTGTGGTGTTGTGACGAGCTTTCTATTCCCTATCGCCGCGAAGATTTCGGCGGTCCGTTCGGAAAAGTGGATGACAGCGACTATATGGCGTTGAACCCAAACAGCCGGGTGCCAACGATTGTTGAAGATGATGGTTTTTCACTATGGGAATCAAATGCCATCACACGCTATTTAGCCGATAAATATGGCAAGGGCGGGCTGATGCCCCGCGACCCACGGCAACGCGCCGATGCAGATCGCTGGATGGACTGGCAGCAAACAACCGTGCTGCCCTTTATGACACCGATTTTTTGGGGCTTAGTGAGGACCGCTGAGGCAGATCGCGATATGGACGCCATCAATGGCGCAATCACCACCGGTGCAGCGGTCTTTCAAATTCTTGAAAACCACCTGAGCGATAAAGATTATATTGTGGGAAACAGGCTAACGGTTGCCGACATTCCCAATGCAATCATGGTTTATCGTTGGTTTGCACTGGTGGAAAATGGCCCTGATTTCCCAGCGATAAGGGCCTGGTATGCGCGCATGAGCGCCTGTCCGGGCTTTAAAAAACATGTCCTGGATTTACCGCTTACGTGACATCCCATAAAAAAGCCCAGCGGAACCGCTGGGCTGTTTTCGACGCGCGCAGGCTTCAGCGTTAAGCTGCTAGCGGCAAGATCTCCGCGCCCAACGCCGCTGCCAATTGTGCAGGGGCAACACGCACCGCGCCATTTACCTCAATCGCAATTGATGGCTGGCGGGCAATAAGGGCGGTCAGTGAGGCGGCATCAATGCCAGCCTGTTCGGCAGCTTCCGCTGCTGTTAAGCAATAATCGTTCATGGGTCCACAACCTTCAGATAAGTTCCATTCTCGGGGCTTAGATAACTCCTGTTACGAAGTAAACACCCAATTTGGATGTGTGGTGGTTTCAATTAATTTTCAACCATCACTGTGGCGAAAAGGCAAATTATCTTCGATATAGCCTTTTTCCGCCGCCATTTCCCGGCGCTCGGCTGCCAAAAAATTTTCAACCGCCTGATGAAACCCCTGGTGGGGAATGTAGTGAACGCTGTGGGTATAGGTTGGCACATAGCCGCGTTGAATTTTATGCGGCCCTTGAGCGCCAGCTTCGACCCGTTTTAGGCCATGAGCAATGGCAAAATCGATGGCTTGGTAATAGCAAATTTCAAAATGTAGAAACTTAAAATCCGCAATACAGCCCCAATTGCGGCCAAACAATGTATCTGTGCCAATGAGATTGAGCGCGCCTGCAACGGGCTTGCCATCGTGTTCGGCCAGGATCAACAAAACCCGGTCCGCCATACGTTCGCCAAGCAGTTGGAAAAATTCCCGGTTGAGATAGGCGGAGCCCCATTTGCGATCAGAGGTATCAACATAAAACTGGTAAAAGGCGTCCCAGTCACTGGGTCGGATATCATCGCCAGTTGCGCATCTGATATTGATATCTAAGGCGCTGACTTCGCGGCGTTCCTTGCGGATCGCTTTGCGTTTGCGCGATGCCAAGTCTGCCAAAAAGTCATCAAAGCTTTGGTAGTCATGATTATGCCAATGATATTGCAGACCAAGACGTTGCAAAAACCCTTGATTACCCAGCGCGTGCCAGTCTTCCTCGGGGAGAAAATTTAGATGCAACGAGGATACATCATGCGCGCTGACGGCCTGCTGCAGGCCAGCCACCAAAAGCCCTGTGACGTGCGCACGGTCTTGGTCTGGGCGGATTAACAAGCGTGGCCCAGACACTGGCGTA
>JBELLC010000139.1:0-1703 GCA_042088965.1 Nisaea sp.
CTGCCTGTGTAGCTGGCAAAATCGTCACTGCCATCGCCGCCGTCAAGGGAATCGCCGTCAGCACCGCCGTTGAGGATATCATTGCCGAGCCCGCCGCTGAGTACGTCACTGCCGGCGTTGCCGGAAAGGGTGTCATTGCCGTCGCCGCCAGAGAGAAAGTTATTGTTAAATTTTCCGACAAGTCGATCATCATAGGTTGAGCCAATCAGGCCTTCAATAAAACTAATCTGATCGCCCTCAGCCTCACCTCCTGAACCGATGCCTGTGGCCAGATTTACGGTAACTGCTGATTGACTGCCGCGGTAGCTGGCAAAATCAGATGCACCGTAGTTACCATCAAGCGTGTCGCTGCCCACGCCGCCACTGATGATGTCGTTCGCGATACCGCCGAAGATATAGTTATCGTTGTTGTTACCGACCAGAACATCTTCGTACCGTGAGCCAATCAGCTCATCGATGGCGACGAGTGTGTCGCCTTCTGCCTGGCCGCCTGATCCGAGACCTGTCTGTAAATTTACCGTGACGCCTGATCTGGATAAGTCGTAGATCGCCCGATCGGTTGCCCCCGCACCGCCATCAATAAAGTCGCCACCTTCGCCGCCATCAAGCCAATCATTAGCACTGCCGCCAACCAAGGTGTCGTCGCCATCCCGGCCAATGATATGGTTCCGGCCGCTATCACCGGTCAGGTGGTCTCCATGATCGGAGCCTTCTAAATCTTCAATGCCGGATAATGTATCGCTTGTTGCGTGACCGCCATCTGCGAAACCTGTTTCCAGGTTGATTGTCACCCCGGCGGTTGACTCCCAATAGAGGGCAAAATCGCCCTCACTGACCTGCCCGTATATCAGGTCAGCGCCCGCGCCGCCCTCAAGACGGTCTGCACCATTACCGCCATAAATCGTGTCATTGCCGTCATTACCAGAGACAAGGTCATCACCGTCGCCAGCGTTGACGGCGTCATGGCCGCTGCCCGCCATGATCGAATCATTACCGACATTTCCATTAAGGGTGTCATTACCGCCCAACCCCCAGAGGACATTGGCATCGGTAAAGGTTCCGCTTATGACCTCATCGGTGTCATCGCCATAGCGTAAATTGCCAAGGGTTTTGCCTGCGGGATCGTCCATGCCATACAGGTATTGCGCAGCAAGGGCATCATATGGGCCGACGTTATAGTCGCTGTAAGTGTTATTATACGACATGATCGTATTGCCGGTATGATCTTCATCATCGGGCAGAAATGGGCCATCCTTTGGATTGTTATTATAATCACCCGGGTGTTTCAGGCCGATTGAGTGGCCAATCTCATGCACATAAACCCAATACCCAAAACTGCCAACCGCAGCATAGGTGACAGAGGCATTATTCGCATTCACATAGACGTCGCCAGCGGAATCCCCATTCAGGGGATGGTCTCTTCCGCCAGCAGGCGGGGTGTAGGAATAGCCAAGTACGCCCTCTGCTTGAGCACTGCGCCCCAGCCGCATTTGTCCGCCATCACCATCGTCACTCACCTCTACAAAGGTGATATTGGCAACGGCCTCCCATTCATCAAAGGCGGCACGGGCAAGAGTTTTTTGGTGCTCTGTAAAGCTTTGAAAACTATTTTTCTCGTTAGCGCTGGCATAATCAGGGGCGGCGTCTGAAAAGCTATAGGTGATGGTTGCACCTTGGCCTGGCATGGTGCTCCATGATTGAAA
>JBELLC010000139.1:1803-3331 GCA_042088965.1 Nisaea sp.
TCTTGAAAGCCGGTGATGCTAAATTTATGGCAATTCTCGGTATGGATCGTTTCGCCCTTAGCGAAAGCGATCGTCTGCCCTGCAACGATGACATCTTGATCAAGACAGCTTTCGATGTGCATTTCAATACGGCTGGGGTCATCTGTATAGACGACTTTATGCTGGAACTGGCTGGTTTTAAAGGTGCCGCCAAGTTCGCGGTTGATCCGGGCGAGTAAATTCAGATTGAAAGCTGCGGTGACGCCTTGATCATCATCATAGGCATTGATCAAGCGTTGCCGATCTTTTGTCAAATCGACGCCAACGATGAAATAGGCTCCGGCTCCAAGAGTTTGAGCGGCGTTCCGCAAAAAGGTTACGCCATCAGCGGGCGATAGGTTACCAATCGTTGAGCCGGGGAAAAAACCAATACGTGGGGCGTTGGGCGCGATCTGGTCGAGATCGATTAAGTGCATAAAATCTGCGCAGATTGCCGTAACGCTAATCTCGGGGTTTTGGGCCGCGAAGCTGCTGGCCGCCTGCTTGAGATATTGCCCAGAGATATCAATGGGGACATAAGCGGATACGTTTTTCAGGGCCGCCTCGAGCAAGGCCATTTTCTGATTACTGCCGCTGCCAAACTCAATCACAGCTGCCCCGGCGGGCAAGCTGTCCCGCAAAACCGCCGCGTGATCCACCAGGATCTGGCATTCCGTACGGGTCTGATAATAGGCATCAAGTGTGCAAATCTGGTCAAAAAGCGCAGCACCGTCTGGATCGTAAAAGAACTTTGCGGATGCGGTCTTGGGGGTTGACTGTAAGCCTGCCAGAATTTCACTTTGGAAATCAGAAAGTTGCGGGGCCAGATCGATAAATGCTTTTAAGGTGCCGCTCATGACAGGTCCTCGGCTAGGCGCAGGCCGGAAAAGGCCCAACGCTGATGGGGATAGAAAAAATTCCGGTAGCTGGCGCGCAGGTGATCGTCAGGGGTGACACAGGCACCGCCGCGCAAGACCATCTGTCCCGACATGAATTTGCCATTGTATTCACCCACAGCGCCTTTTGGCGCGCTGAAGCCGGGGTAGCCGGTGAAGGCGCTGGCCGTCCATTCCCAAAGGTCGCCAAAAAACTGTTGTGCGCCACTGTGCGGTGCGCCTGCTGGTAAAGCCCGCAGCTGATCGCATCCCAGCGTGTTGCCTTGGACGGGCAGGGTGCTGGCGGCAACTTCCCATTCCGCCTCTGTGGGCAGGCGTTTCCCAGCCCAGCGGGCAAAGGCGTCGGCTTCAAAATAGCTGATATGGCTCACCGGGGCCGCCAGGTTCAGCGGCTGGCCGCCGAAAAGTGACATCTCAAACCACGGGCCGTTATCATCGTCTTGGTACCAGTACAGCGGGGACTGCCAGGCGTTATCACGAACACAGGCAATACCATCAGAGAGCCATAGCGCGGCCCGTTGGTAGCCACCATCTTCCATAAAGGCCAGCCAATCGCCATTGGTGACCAAGGCACCCGCCAGCGCAAACGGCCGCAGCAAGGCTTGATGACGTGG
>JBELLC010000139.1:3431-6568 GCA_042088965.1 Nisaea sp.
GGGGGGCTGGCGGTAGGCGGGGCGTAAAGGATTGTGTGAAAACAGATTTAAAATATCCATAAGTAACAACTCTTGATGCTGTTGCTCATGGTTAATGCCCAGCTCGACTAAGGTCGCAATTTCAGGTGCATGGGTGGCGTTCGGACAGCATAAAAGGTCCGCCATAGCAGCATCAACATGGGCCCGGTAGGCGACAATCTCATCGCTGCCCGGACGGGTGATTAAGCCTCGGTTAGGCCGCGGGTAACGTTCCCCGGCAGCTTCATAGTAAGAGTTGAAAAGAAAGCTGAACGCCTCTTTGAAGGGGCGGTAATTAGCCTGAAAAGGTATCAGAACGAAGGTTTCAAAAAACCATGTGACGTGGGCCAGATGCCATTTAGTGGGGCTGGTGTCCGCCATTGCCTGAACCGATTGATCTTCTGGGCCAAGCGGCGCGGCCAGGGCAAGGCTTTGTCCCCGCGTTGTGTGATAGCGCTGTTCTAACGGCAGCATAGAACCGGTTTGTCTGTCACCTTTTGCGGTCTGCATTTCATCGCCCATAATGTTTCCTCAGTGATGGCAAACGCATGCCGCTGGCACACTTCGGGTATGTGCTAACACTCACGGGAGAGCTGCTGACACCGCCAATTTGTCGCATTTATACTAATCTGTTTTTATTACGGGTATTTTTAATCTGGGTGTCGCAGAACGGGTGGCGGTACCCGAAGATTAAATTTGCGCTGGCGCGGCGGAAAACATTGATTTTCTGCGAATGCTATTGACGTGAGGGGCGCAAAACAGGTTAACTCAAGCTTCCTGGGGGAGCAAAAGTGCTGAGAAACTGAGGCGGTAAGCTGACGTGACCCTTTGAACCTGGATCGGGTAATGCCGCCGCAGGGAATGGACTAACGGGTCCGAAGAAACCCCTTACCCATGACTTAACGCGCCACACCCGCTAACACTTTAGTGGGATATTTTTGATGAAGATAATACGTCATATGATCGCGGCGGCTGTCCTAGCCGCTGTTTTAAGCGTTTTTAGTGTCAGTAACCCCGCCAATGCGGGGCAAAAACTGACGGTTATGCTCGATTGGTTTTTGAACCCTGATCACGCCACCTTGGTGATCGCTGAGAAGCTTGGATTGTTCAAGAAAGCTGGCCTTGAGGTTGCACTGATTGAGCCGTCAAACCCCAATGATCCGCCCAAGTTGGTGGCCGCTGGCAAGGCTGATATTGCCATTTCTTATCAACCGCAGCTGCACTTACAGCATGCCGCAGGCTTGCCGTTGACACGGATTGCCACGGTGGTTGCGACGCCATTGACCACCTTGCTGGTCTTGGCGGATGGACCAATTAAAAAGATCAGCGACCTGAAAGGTAAGAAGGTTGGCTTTTCTGTGGGGGGCTTTGAAGATGCGATTTTATCGGCAATGCTTGAAAAGCATGGGCTGAAAAGCAGTGATGTTGAGCTGGTGAATGTGAATTTCTCTCTGAGCCCCTCGCTGATTTCGGGTCAAGTTTCGGCTGTTATTGGTGCCTATCGGAATTTTGAACTTAACCAAATGGATATCGTTGGCCGCCCCGGTAAAGCGTTCTATGTCGAAGAAGAAGGTGTGCCTGGCTATGATGAGCTGATTGTTGTTGCCAATAATGCCAATCTCGGTGATCCGGCTCTGGCGGCTTTTGTGGCTGCACTGGAAGCGGCAACGCAGTTTGCCATTAATCACCCGACGGCGGCATGGGAGATATTTAAGAGCTATAAAAAAGGCCTTGATGACGAGCTGAATAAACGTGCGTTCCGCGATACCTTGCCGCGTTTTGCCTTGCGTCCTGGGGCCATGGACACAGGTCGGTATCAGCGCTTTGCGGCCTTCCTTGTGGAGCGTGGACTGATCAAAGAGGTTGGTAGCGTGGCCGATTACGCTGTTGAATTGCCGCGGTAAGGCCGATGGTATATGCACCTGACAAAGGCGTATTCACAGACTGGCTGCGCGCAGAGACAGGGGATCTCTGGTCGCAGGCCACCTGTCATGCCTTCACCACAGAACTGCTTGAAGATCGGCTCGATGATGCTGTCTATCGGCGCTATTTGATCCAAGACTATGTTTTCATCGAAACCTTGGTGACGGTATTGGGCCATGCGGTGGCGACGGCTCCGGGGATGCCGGCAAAAAAGCGTTGGGCACATTTCCTTGGCCTCATTACATCTGAGGAAAATGACTATTTTCTGCGCGCCTTTGAGGCCTTGGGCGTGCCAGAAGAAGAACGCGAAAATACCGCCTTATTGCCGCCCATTCAGGCGTTTGCAGATCTGATGCTAGATGCCGCCCGCAGCAATCAATACGCAGACGTTTTGGCGGTCATCGTGGCTGCGGAATGGGTCTATTTAAGCTGGGCTGAAAAGGCTAAGCAGCCCTATCCAGAGCGCTTTTATCTCAGTGAATGGATTGACCTGCATCACAATCCGTTTTTTGCCGAGATTGTTGCCTGGATGCGTTCTGAATTGGACCGCGTTGGCCCCTGTTTGACGGCGGTACAACAGGCCATCGTCGCCGATCGCTTTAAAGAATTGGTGCGCCTGGAAGTTGCGTTCTTTGACGCTGCCTATGGTCGTTGATTAAATCGGCAGGGCGGTACTATCTTTGATGTCTTCCATGACAAAGCTTGCTGAAACATCTGAAATTGGCACCCTGCTGACCAAGCGCTGATAAAAATCATCATAGGCGGCGACGCTGGCAACACGCACGCGCAGAATATAGTCGAGCTCGCCTGCCATACGGTGGGCCCCCATGATTTCAGGCAAATCTTGCACGGCCTTGTTAAACGCCTGTAACCAGTCAATGTCATGGCGATTGGTTCGGATCAGGACAAAAACGTTCAGCTCAAGGCCGACGGCACTGGGCGCGACCATGGCAACGCGTTTTTGCAGGGTGCCTGTCTCTTCGAGGTTTTTAATGCGCCGCCAACAGGCATTGCGGGACAGGTGCACAGCCTCGGCAATGGCATCCATGCTCAAAGAGGCGTCTTTTTGCAGTAAACGCAGGATACGGCGATCTATTTCATCTATATTTGACATGGTAATTGGGAATATATCCCAAAAAACACGCAAATCAAAAGGAAAATGAGATCATTTTTCATCATTCCTATGGCATCCTTTG
>JBELLC010000140.1:0-6540 GCA_042088965.1 Nisaea sp.
ACGACCGTTTCCCCGGCTGCAACCCCATGTTCATTTGTTGAACAATGTGTTCAGCAAGGGATAAGCAATCTGCGGGCCAGTTTTTCAAGAAAGTCTTAATTAATTGTTTTAATTGATGTTTTCTTATCTCCAAGAGTCTCTTAGAGATACAACCACCGGCTTGGCGCCGGATTCTAAAGCGCTTGGCAAGAATTACCTGCCGCAGCGGCAAAGATGACCCGGCAGGACTCGTTAGGTGCAGCTGATTTTACCTTTTACCAGGCGACCTGCCCGTCAATCTGCCAATGGATCTACCAGCGGATTTGCCAGTGGATTTGCCAGTGGATTTGCCAGTGGATTTGCCAGTGGATTTGCCAGTCGATCTGCGGGTGCTAAAACGATTGCTTGCCCATGGGGCGTTGCATGCGCCGCCCGTTGCCACGCAGCCCGCCGGCTTACCAATTCACCGTCATCGGTCAGGTTTTTGGAAATTACCAAGCTTTCAAGCGCAGCCAACCAATGGCGATAGTAAGTATCGCCCCGGTCGAGATCACCGGCGCCCTGGGCTTTTTTGATTTCAGCGGAAAGGGTATCGGCCCATTCCGGCCAGGTAAAAACCCCCTGTTGATGCAGCTTTAGCACCATTGCAAAGGCCTGCGCCTGCCACGGCTCTGCAAAAACAGGGGCACCCGCATCGTCAAGTGGTAGCCCCATGAGGTCAAGGTTTTCAGCTTGTTGATGGCTGCTCATTCAACCAATTCCAAATGTGGCTCCCACAAATCAAGCAATACTTTATCTGTGGTGGCGGCACTTTCTCCCCACAGCTCAGTCGCCTGAAACGTGACTGAATAAAGGTGCTCACCGCGTGCATCGCCATGGGCGGCCGCATCCGCAAAGACATGGCCGCCATAATGCCCTGAAATCATCCCGACACGTCCGCGTACATAACGTGGCGCGCGGGTATGCCCTGTGGGGTGTTGGTTGATCACCCGCACAGTTTGACCTATCTCAAACTGCGGCATGTGTGAAATATCACGGGTCGCCGGGCCGCCACGGCCAAGCGTTTCAGCAACCTTAGCCGGGGTTAACACACGTTCAAGCATTTGTGCATCGGCTGGCGTCTCAGCCTTACCTGTCGTCAATTCCTCAGCGCTCACCAGGCCGGTTTCAAGCAGCAATGTTTCCATGCCAGCCAGCCAATTCTGGTAATATGTATTCGACAAATACTGCACCGGATGCTGGCGCTCCCGCGCATGGCGACCAATATCAATATTCCATAGTCCCAGTGCACCTGTCGCCAGGGTCAGTGCGAAGGCCGTTTTTTCCCACTCATGATGAAATAAAGGCTCCGTTGCTTCCGGCTCGGCGAGGATTGGCCCGAGACCGTCCATACCGCCAAGATCATGGCCGCCGTTCATGCGCCTTCTCCTCGTGACGTTGCCTTTTCCACGCCGATCATTGAATTACGGGTCACCAAATCAGCCAACGCCGCTTCATCAAGGTCTTCTGTACCCGCCGGACGCTGCGGCAGAACAAGATACCGCATCTCAGAGGTTGAATCCCAAACTTTTATCTCGGTGTCTGCGCTTATTTCAGTGCCAAATTCCCGCAGAACGCCGCGCGGATCGCGCACCGCCCGCGCCCGATAGGGTGCCGACTTGTACCAAACGGGGGGCAGCCCTAGGACAGGCCATGGGTAGCAGGAGCACAACGTACACACCACCAGGTTATGAACCTTGTCGGTGTTTTCAATCACCGCCATATGTTCGCCCTGACGGCCCATATAGCCAAGCGACCGTATCGCTGCTGTCGCATCCGATAAGAGCCACGCTTTAAAGTCGGCATCTACCCAGGCGCGCGCGATAACAGCGGCACCATTGCGCGGGCCGACTTGGGTTTCATAGGTCTCGATCAGCGCATCTAACGCCGCAGGCTGAACCAAACCTTTTTCAATCAATAACGACTCCAGCGCTTTCACGCGCAATTCGGTCTCGCTGAAACTGTTATCGTGGTGATCATGACCATCATGCGGCATGATTGCTCTCCCCCTGACTAAACCCAGGCGCAAGCTTACACGCAGATATCACCAGGAACAAGGCCACCTGCGTGCGCCAAAAGCGCCTCTGGGGCCGTTTTTTGAGGCTGAAAGGGGGAGGTGACGGCCGGGGAGCTGAGTGAAAAGCCGACCGCCACCTCAAAGGGAATCGCAAGGCGTCTCAATTCCCTCAGACGACGGCCCGAGGAGCTTCGGGATAAAACGGACCGTCGTTTCTCAAAGTTAGTCGTTTCTTAAAGTTAGTCGTTTCTTAAAGTTAGCCGTTTCTCAAAGTTAGTCGTTTCTTAAAGTTAGCCGTTTCTTAAAGTTAGCCGTTTCTTATCGTCAGCCGCTCTTAAGGTCAGTCACACCGGGAGGGAGTTCCACACTTGAGCAGTTCATTCGCGAAGCCCATCATCCAGGCCCCTATTGCTTCAAAACCCTCAACGGCATCTCACCAATCGGATTGCTGCCGCCGAGGTCTCACATCGACAGATTAACAACGAACACCTAAAAAACATGACAGCTAACGGGTAGGTGAGATGGAAAAGAGGTAAACATTGATACGAAAGGTTAAATCACAACGACAGATTTTCGCCTCTTGGGCCGGTCGAAACGCGTTAGGGGACCAATGCATGCAAGCGACGCATCAGCATGGAGTATGCCGCCGTCAAATCTTGGTGGGTCTCGGATAGTGAGGGCATGATCTGCTGCAATGCCCCCCGGTCACGCGATTCAGAATGCTCTTGTATCGCGGCCATGACGTCCTGCAATTGCGCGGCGCCAATCATTGCCGACACGGACTTTAGTTCATGGGCAATTTGACCCGTGACTTTATAGTCATGTGTTTGGGCGGCGGTTTTCAATTGCTTAATTTTGGTATCCAGCTCCTTCATTGCGTTTTCCAAAAAACCTAAGGCGTGGGAATCAAAATTCTCAAAAATCACCGCTAATTGACTGGGGTTGAACACATTTGGATCAATTTCTGCAAAAATATCGATATCACTGTTATCGGCATTGGTAATGGTCTTGGCATTTTCAGGGCTGAAATGAGGGACCGAGGGGGGTGCCGGTTTTTTATCCCTGGTGCTTTTGCCCCTGGACCTCTGCTCAATTTCGCCATCATCAAGGTCGGTGTTTTCGTGGATCGGCAATTTTTGCCTTATCTTTAGCGCTTGTGGGATATACTGGGAGACAGCCTCGAGCAGCTTTTCAACTTCAATGGGTTTGCGTAAATAGCCATCCATGCCTGCCTCAAGGCAGCTTCGCTCCACCGACACCATGACATCTGCCGTTAAAGCAAGGATCGGTAGTGGTGCGCCCTGCGCACTGCGGAAGTCTCGTTGGCGGGCAATCGTGACCATTTCAAAGCCATCCATCACCGGCATATGGACATCCACGAGAGCAATCCCATAGTCATTGGCGGCAATTTTATCAATCGCGTCTTTGCCATTGACGGCCAGTTCAAAAGCAAGGCCCAGACGGTCTAGCAAACGCCCAATTACGAATTGATTAATCTCGTTATCTTCCACCACTAAAATAAGTGTGCCGTGTTGACGTGCCTGTTCAATCGACGGCGCTTGAAAGCGCTCTCGCGGGATTTTATTCCGGGCATAAAGCGAAATATCGGGCCTGATCTCCCGCCCCTCGCCCGCAATCAGCAGATGTAAATTCTGACGCAGCTGACGCATCTCAATTGGCAAGGTCATAATGGCCTGCACATCAAAGGCTTTATTCAAAGCCATATTTGCCGCGCGCCAAAGGTTTAAGTGTTGCGCAGAAACCGTTAAAATAGTTGGGATTTTTTGAGATGCTTCCGCAACGACACGATCAACAACACGAAATGCGTCAACGCCCATTTGTGCATCACAAATCACCGCGTCAATCGCCTCCGCGCCGATGTCCTTGCTGCTCATTGTTGCAAACGCCTCAACAGGCACCCAGTGATCCGTGCCGCCAAGCGCGGCAATCATATGACGTATACCGTCCACTTCCTCTGCTTGATAACCCAAAAACCAAATACGGCGCCCGTCGAGAAAGGCGTCTGTTTCCTCCAGAGCCTGGGGATCAAGATCGGTATTGGTCGAGAGTTTGAATGGTAAATCCAACCAAAAATGTGCCCCATGATCCGGTGGCTCAACCGCACTTACGCCAATTTCGCCACCCATCAGATCGCAAATACGTTTGCAAATTGCCAAACCGAGGCCTGTCCCGCCAAAGGCGCGCGAAATTGAGGCATCAGCTTGATGGAACGGGTCAAACAAAGCGTCCATTTGCGCTTCAGAAATGCCAATTCCAGTATCACGCACCGAAATACGCAATTGCGCCCTGTCTGGGCTGACGCTTTCACTGTTTACGGATAAAACAACATGGCCTTTGGCTGAAAATTTGACCGCATTACCCAGCAAATTGATTAATAATTGCCGAAAACGGCCAACATCTCCGATCAGATGTAATGGTAACGGTGTTTCCGGCTTGAAGATTAGCTTGAGACCTTTTTCCTCGGCAACAGGCTGAAACAGCGTCAAGCTTTGGTCGATCGTATCTAATGGGTCAAACTCAACCTCATCCAAGCTCATTTTGCCCGCTTCAATCTTTGAGAAGTCGAGAATGTCGTTAATGGTCGTCAATAATATTTTTGCCGACTGCTGTAATCTGACGACCAATTCCTGCTGCTCGCCATCAAGCGGAGTCTGGGCGAGAATTTCTGCGGTCGTCATCACACCGTTCATTGGGGTGCGAATTTCATGACTCATAGTGGCCAGAAAATTGGCTTTTGATTGCGCTGCGGCTTCTGCTGCATCGCGGGCCGCAACGGCCTCTGCCTCAATCCGCAGGCGCTCGGTAATGTCCGTGCTGGTGACAACAAAGCCCCCCTCCGGCACGGGCAAGCTCAACAAATCAATGCCTCGACCATTTGGTCGCGTAAAAGTGCGACGCCATGGCTCTTTCATGCGTGAGGGTTGTCGGACGGCTTTTAACCGCGCCGTTAACTCCGCATCCCCATAATCTAGGCGCAGCGTTTCACCAACAATTTCGTCAAAATTAGTAGCTGTTTGAAAAACCTTCTGCGGTAAATCAAAATGTTGGCGATAGCGGTCATTACGAACTAAAAGGTTCCACTCTTGATCATACATGGTCAGCCCTTGCCCCATGCTATCAAGCGTTAATTGCAGCAAACGCGCTTTTTTAACAGCGTCAGCTTCAACAAGTTTTAAATTTGTAATATCCTGGAACGTCAGCACCAACCAGCCCTGAGAATTGCGGTGACAGCTTTCCAACACCCAGCTGCCATCAGCGCGCTGCCATTCAATTGACTGTAGGTCGCCATCGCTTGGCAATCGCGCGCGATTTGCTAAATGGTCGCATAGTTCCGTCGGCACATTGGCAAACTCGCCATTTGCCTTTTGACGCTCATACAATGCCGATAAGGTTGGCCTATTCTCCAGAAAACCTGCTGTTACGCCGGTCAAGGCGCAGGCGTGACTGCTGAAAAGGACAATCTGCTCGGCTTTATCAACAACCAAAACACCTTGATCAATGGTCTCTAGCGTCAGGGACAGGAAATCGGCATTTGCCAGCGCCTCTTCTTCAATGCGGACGCGGTTGGTAATATCATAGCGCCAGCTAATGAATGCTGGTGATCCATTGAAAACAATTGGCCGCATATCTAACAGGCACCACCAGTCATGGCCGCCGAAACGCCGCTGCCGGACTTTAAAGCGGGAAACCTCACCAAAATCGGAAATAACGTCGTTAACCTGGGCAAAGTCAGTCGGATCAACAAAGCAAACGACTGGCGACAGGCCAACAATTTGATCTGCATTCCGGAACCCAAACATGTCCATAAAGTTTCCGTTTACATAGATGACCAAGCCATCACTGCTGATAATCGAAATGCCCGCAGGACTGCTATCAAGCATTGCTTTAACTTGTTCCTGTGTTCTCTTTTCATCAATGCGGGATTGGTTAATGGTCGTAATCAGATCATCTTTGGCAATATTTGCCCGAATTTGATCAACCAAAATACGCTCCTGCGAGACGCCAAAACGCATTAAAATCACGGCAAAGACAATGAGCAGGCAGCCACCAATGACAAAATCAAAAATACCAAAAGAAAAAAACCGGATCGCAATCGGGGCCAGCGCTGTAATAATGAAGCCCCAGAATGCTGGCCGCAAGATTGCTAAAGAGCCGAGCGCACCAGCGGTCACACCAATGGTGACACACAGCGAGGCTGCAATGATAAAATTCGATTCTGGCTTTAGCAATTGAAATGGCAAGGCCCCCCAAACCAAGCCATAAATAACCATGAGTGCGGTTAAATAGTGACCAAAAGACGTTAAGGGCTCTCCTGCTTGGCGTGCTTGTCGAATACGATGGTACAAAACAACCCGAACCACCATCAAACAAATGATCACCAGCAACCACGTCATTAAGATCGTATGATCAGATTTACCCCAAAGCAGGATCACTAAAGTAACTGCGGCGATGAAACTGCCACTGGTCGCAAACCGTAATTGTTC
>JBELLC010000141.1:0-6526 GCA_042088965.1 Nisaea sp.
TGGCCACTGGGGGCGGGACTGAGCCAATCGGTGCCGGTATAATCTTTGCCAATCGCTGTCGGCGGTAGGTCCAGACCGAGGGCAGGCAGGTGGCGGCCAATATGCGCGATGAAGGTGTTTGAATTAGGGCCTGGCCACACCGTATAGCGGTTCCAGAAAGGATAGTTTTCAGCGGCTTGTTTGATTTGAGGGATAGCTGCGCTGGCGGCAGGGCCACGGATGTCAGCTAAAAGTTCAGGGTGGTTGCCAAACCAAAATCCATCTGGCGGCGAATTGCGATGAACCCGCACCACCGAGCGACCATTGCCCGCCCCCCAGCCAATAACTTCCAAACGGCGATAGTGGTCATATCCGGCAGGTTTAACCGCCATCCAGGTATGCACCCCGAAAATGCCGCGCCAGCCATAGGCGCGGGCGGCATAGACCTGCACCACGGCCTCGGGTGTTTGGGCCGGATCAGGGGCGATCTGGGCGCTATCGCGGCGCGCCTCATACCAATGGCTTTGCCCTGCCCAAAGCCGCTGTCCCGTGCTGGCAAGCAAGGACAGCATGACAATGCAACAGAGGAGGATGACGCCGCGACGAACCAAGCGGACGCATTTGCGGCCAAAACTGATTTCACGACGTTTTGTCAGAACAAACCTGCCTTACTGAAATTGCTGCAATACGATGCTGCCGCTGGTATTTAGGGGGTCAATGTTACGCTGGAATTTGGTTAAAACAAGGCAAGGGCGTGCGACGGGTGACAGCGGCGGCGATCCAGCGTAAGACTTTGGTGAACGGGATCTAAAAAGAGCTTTGATGATGACTGATAACGCGGCAGCTGAAGGTGAAACAGAAAATCGGGATTTCATCCGTGATCAAATTCGCAGTGATCTGAACACTGGGGTGACAAATCACCTTATTACCCGTTTCCCGCCAGAGCCAAACGGCTACCTGCACATTGGTCACGCCAAATCAATTTGCTTAAATTTCGGTGTTGCCAATGAATTCCAAGGGCGCTGTAATCTGCGTTTCGATGACACCAACCCCGTCAAAGAAGAGCAAGAGTTCATTGACGCCATTCAAAATGATGTCCGCTGGCTGGGGTTTGAGTTTGGCGACAATATTCGCTTTGCTTCAGATTATTTTGAGCAACTGTATCAATGGGCAGAACATCTCATCGCGCAAGGCTGCGCCTATGTGGATGACCTGGATGCAGAGACTTTGCGCGCCTATCGTGGCACCTTAACTGAACCGGGCCGCGACAGTCCATATCGTGACCGTCCGATGGCAGAAAGTTTGGACTTATTTCGGCGCATGCGCGCCGGTGAATTTGCCGATGGCGCGCGGGTCTTGCGGGCGCGTATTGATATGGCATCTGGCAATATTAACATGCGCGACCCTGTGCTTTACCGGATCTTGCATGCTGACCATCCGCGAACAGGCGATGCCTGGTGCATCTATCCGACGTATGATTATGCGCATGGTCAGTCAGACGCCATTGAAGGGGTCAGCCATTCGCTTTGTACGTTAGAGTTTTCTGACCACCGGCCACTATATGACTGGCTACTGGAAAATTTGCCGGTGCCAATGACGCCGCGGCAATATGAGTTTTCACGCCTGAATTTAGATCATACGGTTCTGTCCAAACGTCGGCTGACCTCTTTGGTGCGGGACGGCCATGTGACGGGCTGGGATGACCCCCGTATGCCAACCCTATCCGGGATGCGGCGGCGCGGTGTACCAGCAGCGGCGGTACGTGACTTTATTTCCCGTCTCAGCATCAATAAAGGCGATGGCGTGGTTGAGCTGGCGATGTTTGAAAACTCTGTCCGCGAAGCCCTCAATACCGGGGCGGAACGGCGGATGGCCGTGCTTGATCCGTTGAAAGTCGTCATCGAGAATTACCCTGAAGGTGAGGTTGAGTGGTTAGATGCGGTTAACCACCCCGGCAACCCTGAAGCAGGTCGCCGTAAGCTGCCCTTTTGCCGGGAGATTTATGTTGAGCGTGATGACTTTATGGAAGCTCCCCCAAAGAAGTTTTTCCGCCTGGGCCCTGGGCGCGAGGTGCGTTTGCGGTTTGCCTATTTCCTGACCTGTCGGGAAGCGATTAAAGATGCGGATGGCAACGTGGTTGAGCTGCGCTGTACCTATGACCCGGAAACACGTGGCAATGTTGCCCCTGATGGTCGCAAGGTGAAAGGCACCATTCATTGGGTATCGGCAGAACATAGCGTCGATGGCGACGTGCGGCTTTATGATACTTTGTTCAGCAGCGCCAATCCCAGTGCTGACGGTGACCCGATTGATGATTTGAACCCGGAATCATTGCAGCTGCAAACAGGGTGCAAGCTAGAGCCAAGCTTGGCCGATGTTGCGGCTGGAATAGCCGTGCAATTTGAACGTATTGGATATTTTGCCGCTGATCTGGATAGCACAGCTTCAAAGCCTGTTTTTAACCGGGTTGTGACCTTGCGCGATGGCTGGGCAAAGGCACAAGCGAAGGCTTAAGTCTGGTTGTTATTTGATGTACTTTCGGCAATGATAAAAACGATTATCGTTGGACTTATATTAAACGGGAGGCCAGCAGATGGCGGATTTTATTCTTCGAAGTGACAGTTTTAAAGATGGTGATTACCTTGCTCAAAGTCATGTTTTATCTGAGGCATATGGCTTTGGCTGTGCGGGTGGCAATCAATCGCCGCAGTTGTCATGGGATGGCGCACCAGAGGGAACAGGCAGTTTCGCGCTCAGCTGTTTTGATCCAGACGCCCCCACAGGCAGCGGCTTTTGGCATTGGGTTGTGGTCAATATTCCAGCAGATGTGCGCAGCCTCGACCTTAATGCCAGTGGCAGTGGTGCGATGCCCAATGGTGCCTTGGAAACCCGCACCGATTTTGGACAGCCCGGTTATGGCGGTGCCTGTCCGCCGCCAGGAGATCACCCCCATCGGTATATTTTTACCTTGCATGCGGTTGGCCTCAAAACACTGCCGGTAACAGCCGATACTTCAGCGGCGGTCATTGGATTTCAATTGCATTTTAACACCCTGCAAAAAACCAGCTTGATGGCGCTATATAAGCATTAAGCTGCGCGTAATTTAGGGGTTGTGCGGCGCTTTGGGCAGTTGCCCGAGGCGCTGCTTCCAATGACGGCGGCAAAGAGAGATGTAGCGATCATTGCCGCCAATCATGACTTGCGTGCCTTGCGCTACCACGGTGCCGTGGTCATCGAGGCGGGCAACCATGGTGGCTTTTTGACCGCAATGGCAGATTGTCTTCACCTCTTGTATGTCATCGGCCCACGCCAAAAGCGCTGCGCTGCCGGCAAATAACTGTCCCTGAAAGTCGGTCCGCAAACCATAGCTGATCACCGGAATACCAATCACATCAACAACGTCAGACAAGGCGCGGACCTGCACGGTGGTCAAAAACTGTGCTTCGTCAACAAACACGCAGGATAGCGGCGTTTTTTGATGCTGGGTGTTGATGTTTTTAAAAAGATCATCTTCGGGGCCAAACATTACGGCTGCTTGTGTTAACCCAATCCGTGAGGTGATTTGCCCCTTGGTGTAACGATCATCAAGGGCGGCGGTGAACAGCATCGTCGCCATCCCGCGCTCGCGATAGTTATGGCTGGATTGCAGCAATAATGTGCTTTTGCCCGCGTTCATCGAGGCATAATAAAAATACAGTTTTGCCATGCTGTTATCTGTCCCAATTTCCGTGAACTACTCGGCATAACACGTCATGGCGGACTCCAAAAAGGATCAGATGCGCCGCCTGTCTGACCGCATGTCGACGGGCTGTTGGCCCGCTCGGCGGTAATGATACTTGGCAGAAAAATATGACAGCCGTATCATTTTGGCGTATGAAATACAGGCAAGGGTTGTGTTTCAGTGAGGTTACCATGTCTGAATTTGATACCTTTATGTTTGAACTCAGGCCATTCTTATTTGATATGAGCCCGTTTCTGTTTTTTGTCATTGCTGTTGCGGTTTTGGCCTTCTTGGTGATTGCAATTGGGGTCAAAACAGTACCGCAATCCGAATCCTGGACGGTGGAGCGGTTTGGGCGTTATGTGCGAACCTTAACGCCGGGGTTGAATATCATCACACCGTTTATCGAAGGTGTTGGTCAAAAGCTTTCCTTGCAAGAAGTGGTCCTTGATATTCCGCCACAGGATGTCATCACCCTCGATAATGCGACGGTGACCACGGACGGGGTGGTTTTCTATCAAGTGATTGATGCCCCGAAGGCCGCCTATGAAGTGCATGACCTGGAACGGGCCATCAGCAATCTGGCGATGACAAATCTGCGCTCTGTGATTGGCTCGATGGCGCTTGATGATGTGTTGTCGAAACGTGATGACATTAACACCCGGCTGCTAAGGGTGGTCGATGCTGCCACCGACCCTTGGGGCTTGAAGGTGACACGCATTGAAATTAAGGATCTGACCCCGCCGCGTGACTTGGTGCGGGCGATGAATCAGCAGATGATGGCCGAACGGCAAAAACGCGCTGAGATTTTGCAGGCTGAAGGCGAAAAACAAGCAGCGATTTTGCGTGCTGAAGGTGAGAAAGAATCAACTATTTTGGAGGCAGAAGGTCGTCGTGAGGCGGCCTTCCGCGATGCGGAGGCGCGCGAACGCGAGGCGAAGGCAGAAGCCAAGGCAACCACCTCGGTTTCTGAAGCCATTGGCAAAAATGGCGGCCAGGCCATTAATTATTTTATTGCCCAGAAATATGTCACAGCGTTTGAAAAATTGGCCCAGTCAGATAATCAAAAAACACTATTTTTACCCATGGAAATCAGTGGCTTGCTGTCAACTCTTGGCGGTATTGGAGCGATTGCCCGTGATGCCTTTGGCAGCGATGTGGGCGGTAATGGCGATATGACGCCGCCCGCGACACCGCCCGCGACACCGCCCGCGACACTCCCGCGCGTGCGCCAGCCCGAAGCGCCCGCGCCGCTAGGCCCGGATCCGCACAATAACGGGCCTGCTGGATCAGTGCCATCGGGGTAAGCACATGGAAGAATTTATCAGCTGGTTATGGAATTTAAGTTATTGGCATTGGTTTGGCTTGGGCGTGCTATTTTTGACGCTTGAGATTATTTTGCCGACCAATGTACTGGTTTTTCCAGCAATATCGGCCATACTGTTAGGCGGTTTGATAACGCTGTACCCGGATTTAGATTGGCGTCTTCAGGTCTTGTATTTTGCACTTCTGTCACTGGCGTCGGCGATTGCTTGGCGATGGTGGTTCAAGACCCGAGACCGAGCTGTTGATCATCCTCATCTGAATGCCCGTGGGGCAGCGCTGATTGGTCGGAAGATTGTTTTGGAGGATACGTTGCATTTGGGGCGGGGAAGGGTGAAGATTGATGACAGTTTGTGGCTGGCCATCAGTGAAGATCGGGCGGCGTTGCCGGCGGGTTGTACGGCAGAAGTGATCGCGTTTAGCGGCGCAACGCTGACTATTCGTGACGTAAACGATGAGACGGCTGCTGAGCGCTAATGCGGGCGCTGATATGCGCAGGCATCACCGATGACCTGCAGGACGTGGCACTCGCCGAGTGGCCGATGCCAATGCCAAATGCTGATCAAGTGCTGATCAAGGTCAGCGCCGCCAGCGTCAATTTTCCCGATATCCTGATGTGCCAAGGGCTGTATCAATATCGCCCTGAGGTGCCGTTCATCCCGGGCATGAATGTGGCCGGGGTGGTGACGGCGCTGGGCGCGCACGTGACTGGATTTGCTGTTGGTGACCGAGTCGCAGGTTCGGCAAAGACCGGCGGTTTTGCAGAATTTGCGGCCATTGACCAAAGCCAGTTACGGATTATCCCCGCGGCCGTGTCGATGTCGGTCGCTGCCGCTTTCCCATCTGCCTATCTGACCGCCTATGTGGCGCTTGTGCGGCGGGCTAATTTGCAAGCTGGCGAAACCCTTTTGGTGCATGGTGCCAGTGGCGGTGTTGGCTTGGCAGCGGTTGATTTGGGCCGGATTCTGGGCGCGCGGGTGATCGCCACCTCTGGGAGTGCGGAAAAACGAGACATTTTGACGGCCTACGGCGTGGACCATTGCCTTGATGCTGGTAAGCCTTTTGCGGGTGAGGTGAAGGCTTTGACCGATGGCCGGGGTGCAGACGTGATTTTTGATCCAATTGGCGGTGATGTTTTTGATCAATCTGTACGTTGTATTGGGTTTGACGGCAGGCTCCTGGTGGTTGGATTCATGGCCGGGCGCTTTGCCACGTTGGCGACAAATCTTGCCTTGATAAAGGGTTTTTCGGTGATGGGGGTGCGTGCTGGTGAGTATGGGCGGCGGTTCCCAGCGCGCGGCCAAGAAAACCTTGATGCGATTTGGGCGCTGGCCGCCAATGGCCAGGTTAGTCCCCGGATTCATGCCGAAATCCCCTTAGCCGAAGCATTAGCCGCTATGCGCTTACTGGCCGATCGCCAGGTAGTGGGCAAGGTTGTGGTGCTGTGCTCGGCGTGAGCGGCGCGTTGCGACGGGCTGTTTGGATCACCATTGGTGCTGCGAT
>JBELLC010000142.1:0-6340 GCA_042088965.1 Nisaea sp.
ACAGCGAGGCGGCGTGGTCAGCATCTTCAAACACATAGGCGGTGGTCTGATAGATCGGCGTTGCCCGCGCGCCGGTGACCGGGTCTGGCGCGGCCCCGGCATGAATGGCGGCGGTTTCAAAACCTTGGAAGCGGCCTGCCTCAACAGCGTCAGCCGATGCCCGTGAGACACTTGTGGCCACGCCAGGCAACCGGCGTTTCGATGAAATCACCCGCGAGTTAAAACCATGCCAGCCAAGTTCGCCGAAAAGCCGACTGAACTCAATCTTCGGACAGCGGTCCATGATGACGGTTAATCCGGCTGCCTCGGCGCGGGCAGCGGCGGCATCATCGCGCACCCCAAGTTGCATCCAAACAACCTTCGCGCCGATTTCTACGGCCTGATCGGCAAAGGCACCAGCAGCGTTAGAGGCCCGGAAGATATCAACCATATCAACAGCAACATCTATTTCTGAGAGGTCACCAACAACTCTTTCCCCAAGAATTTCATTGCCAGCAGAACGTGGATTGACCGGAATAACCCGGTAGCCTTTCTGCTGCATGTATTTCATCACGAAATAACTTGGCCGGTTCCAATTCTCACTGGCGCCAACGATGGCGATTGTCTTTACCGCTGATAGAGCATCGCGTATAAAATCATCGCTGTAATGACAATGCGTGACGGCGGCGGTTGCGTGGTCTTGTTGGTCCATTGATTATTTTCCTGACCAGTTTGGCGGGCGTTTATCGATAAAGGCTGTGATGCCTTCTTCGGCATCAGCGGCCAGCATGTTTTGCGCCATCACTTCACCGGTATACGCATAGGCGTCATCTAAGCTCATCTCAACTTGATGATAGAAAGCTTCTTTGCCGATTTTCATTGTATGCGAAGATTTAGAAACAATCGTTGCCGCCAAGGATTCGGTTTCAGCAGTCAGCTTATCGGCGCCAACGGCACGATTTATCAAGCCTGTTTCTGCGGCTTTTTCAGCACTGACCATGTCGCCTGTGACCAGCATTTCCATCACATGCTTGCGGGCCAAATTACGCGATACAGCAACCATTGGGGTAGAGCAGAACAAGCCAATGTTTACCCCAGGAAGGGCAAATTTTGTATCGTCGCCAGCAATCGCAAGGTCGCAACTCGCCACCAATTGCGTGCCTGCGGCAGCGGCGATACCGTGGACCTCCGCGATCACGACCTGGGGTTGGCGCACCAGCGCCGTCATGAGTTGAGAGCAACGTTCAAAAACCCGGCGATAATAGTCAACATCACCCTTATGACCCATTAACTGCTTGAGATCATGCCCGGCACAAAACCCTGGGCCATTTGCCGCCAAAATAATACATTTAATCGCCTTATCCTCGGCAATCTCTGCCAATACCTCAATCAGGCTGGCCATCATTTCCATCGACAACGCATTGCGTGACGCAGGGCGATTCAGTGTTAAACGCGCGATTCCGTTGGAATCTTCTCGCAAAACAAAGGCTGGATGGTTTGCGTCGGCAGATGCAAGCGATGAAGACATTATTCAATCTCCTTAAACAGGTGCGCGTTCCGTCAATCATCAACGGGCAATCACAATGATCCACATCTAAGCAAGCCTAATTGCCATTGGCAATCCTATTCACGGCGCGGCCAAGCTCCGTGTGATGGTTGCTAAACCTGAATGCCAAGCAGGTTCATAATGACCGCAACACTGCCAAAGGATAGCGCCGCTGAGAGCACCAGCGCTGATGCGGCGGCGGCTTGGCCCGTGTTATAGCGTTGCGCGATCAGGTAAACATTAATACCAACCGGCAAGGCCGCAATCACGACCGCCACATCACGCCAAAGGGTTGGCACCTCAAAAACATAACGCCCCAAAAGATAAACAAGGGCAGGGTGGACAACAAGTTTTAGAACAGTCCAGGTTGAGGCTGGCAACAGAGCGCTTTGCAGTTTATAGGCTGCCAGAGATGCGCCCATGGAGAAAACCGCGCACGGCAAGGCGGCAGCGGCCAACATATCGGCAGTTTGTGCAATCGGCCGGGGAATCGGCAATCCGATTCTATTGGCAATCGCCCCAAGCAGCAGAGCGATAATAATTGGATTGGTGACCAGACCGCGAGCGATATTCAGCGGGATGAACAGCAGTTTGCGGCGATCTCCGCGACCAGCCTCGATCAAGACGGTTGCTGAGCCCACTAAGATCAGCGAATGCAGCGAAATAATGATAAATAAAGGCACCGCGCCGGCCTCGCCATAGGCTGTCAGGACCAATGGAATGCCCAGCATGACCGTATTGGCAAACCCACCTGTCATCCCCGCGAGGGTTGCGGCGGTGAAATCATGGCGAAAGATCAGGCGGCTGATCACAAAACCAATGACCCAAGTGCCCGCGCAGCCCAGGTAATAGGTCAACACAAAATCCCATTCGAAGGGGTCGGGCAGTTTTGCTTGGCTCACAGAGCGAAACAGCAAAACGGGAATCGCGAAATTGAAAACAAACAGCGATAAGCCGCGGGCAGCGTCGGCACTAAATAACCGAAATTGCGTGGCCACAAAGCCCACAAGCATAAGCCCAAAGACGGGTAAGACGATATCGATTAAAATTTCCATACTGCTGCGGGTAACGTAATCAGCTGTTATCGGCAAGCCGCAATCACCAAGCGATTTGCAGATCGCTCACGTTTCGCGATGATGAAGCGCAATGTTAACGCTTGATCGTGTAATCGCTATGACAGGTCGTTCTCTGCGCAACTGCGCGTGGCGGCAGTCTGGGATTTTCCGTATGCGCGTTTATTGCTGTCTGTGCTATCCATAATCGGTATTTGAGGGCAGTACGAACCGTCTGTCGTGTCGATTATACGGAAGGTATAGTCGACGGTGCTGGCCAGTTAATGGCAGCGGAACGACTTGAGAAATTCACCGCGGTGGTGCTGCAATGTGTTCATTGGCTTGAGCCCTAAAGGTAGGCAGTTTTGAAACCGGATTTAGTCATATTTGACTGCGATGGCGTATTGGTTGACAGCGAACCACCTGTTTTTCGAGTGGTTACAGCCGAGCTTCAGGCTTTAGGCTTAACAACCACGTTGGAAGAAACCATGGCCACCCACAAAGGTCTGACGTTGGAGCAAAGCAGACCGATCATTGAAGCGGCTCTTGGCCGGCCACTGCCGCGTGATTGGGCCGCGCACCTGCGGCAACGGACAACGCAAGCCTTAGATGAAGAGCTTGAGGCGATTGCTGGCGCGGTGGCGGCTGTCGGCGCTGTGATTGCAGCAGGCTTACCAAATTGTGTGGTCAGCCAAAGCCGCCGCCAGCGCATTGAATTAAGTTTGCAGCAAGTGGGACTGTCGGAGACCTTTGCGGGGCGTATTTATTCCACCCATGATTTGGGCAAACCTAAACCGGCACCAGATATTTACCTGCAAGCGGCAGCTGACTTTAAGACGCCACCAGAGCGAATAACTGTCATCGAGGACACAGTCACCGGGGTTACCGGTGGAACGGCTGCGGGTATGCGGGTGCTGGGCTATGTGGCGGATGGCACGCCAGGGAGTTTGCAGGCGGCAGGTGCTGTCCTTGAATTTGATAATATGGATCACTTACCAGGGTTGTTGGGGCTATGAAAGATAACACACTGCCACAATTGGTGATTTTTGATTGCGACGGTGTGCTGGTTGAAAGTGAGGCGATTGCCAACCGGGTGTTTGCGGAAATGGTGAGCAAGGAAGGCTATCCGATTACGGCAGAAGAATCCTTAAACCGCTTTAAAGGTGGCCGTTTTAAATCCTTACAGGCGGTTATTGAAAAAGAACTTGGCCGTTCCCTTGGCGATGACTGGATTCCGCAGCTATATGAGGCGATGTATGTCGCTTTTCGCGCAGAATTGCAGCCTGTTGAGGGCATTGTTGAACTTATTGCCGCCATTCAAAAACGCCGTATCCCGGTCTGTGTCGCCTCCAATGGACCAATTGCGAAAATGCAAGTCACCCTTGGCATAACAGGCCTGTGGGAACGGTTTAACGGTCATATTTTCTCATCAGACATGGTCGCCAATCCAAAACCAGCACCTGATTTATTCCTGCATGCCGCCGCCAGATTGGGGGTTCAGCCCGAACATTGTCTGGTTGTTGAAGATAGCCGCCCGGGAATAACCGGTGGCCTGGCAGCGGGCATGCCAACCGCTGCTCTCGTCGCAGCGGAAGATGACCGCGCAGCAATCGACGCTTTACAGCCAACCTATTTGGTCAGTCATCTGGACCAAATCAGGCCATGGTTCTCATAACCGCCAACCCGGTGATCATTACCGTGTTCGCCACGTGGCAGGGCTGCAACGGATATATTGATCCGGGTAGGGTGCTTCTGCTCCCAACGTGCGGGCGGCATGCCACATCCAGCGTGGATCATCCATAACAGCCCGGGCCATTGCGATCATATCAGCTTGCCCATTGGCGATGATGGCTTCGGCCTGTTCGGCCTCATAAATCATCCCGACGGCCATGGTTGGCAAACCTGTTTCCGCTTTAATGCGTTCGGCGAAGGGCACCTGATAACCTGGCCCCACGGTAATTTTTTGCCGAGGATCAAGCCCGGCTGTGGTCACGTCGACAAAGTCACAGCCCCGATCTTTGAGCTGCTGGGCATAGACAACAGCTTCCTCCAGGGTAAAGCCACCCTCAACCCAGTCAGTAGCGGAAAACCGCATGCCCATGGGTTTGTCCGCTGGCCAAACAGCGCGGCAGGCATCGAACACTTCGAGGGGAAAGCGCAAGCGGCCTTCTAAACTGCCGCCATAGGCGTCGTTGCGTTGATTGGAGAGGGGAGAGACGAATTGATGCAACAAATAGCCATGTCCGCCATGCAATTCAACCAGATCAAAGCCAATCCTGTCCGCGCGGATGGTGGCATCAACAAATTCTTGTTTCACCCGCGCCAATCCAGCCTCATCTAGGGGCTGGGATGCGGGCCAATCGCCATAGCCAGTGGCGGAAGGGCCAAGCGTTTGCCAGCCACCCTCAGCTGTCGCCACAGGCTTGCCACCATCAAGCGGCCGATGCGTGGAGGCTTTTCGGCCTGCATGACCGAGCTGCACAGCCATTTTTGCCACCCCATGTTGCTGGCAAAAATCAACAACCCGCTTTAATGCGGCCTCGTTATCATCATTATACAAACCCAAACAATTTGGTGTGATGCGGCCTTCAGCAGAAACATGGGTTGCTTCTGTGATGAGCAAAGCAGAAGCCCCCATGGACAATTGCCCGTAATGCATCAAATGCCAGTCATTTGCATTGCCATCTTCGGCGATATATTGACACATTGCCGAGACAACCGTTCGGTTGGCAATTGTAAGCTGGCGCAGTGAAAGCGGTGTAAACAACTGACTGGCCATTGAGCCCCCCGTTAAATTTATGCACAGTAGCGGTGTTAAAGCACTGCATCGCCGAGGAGTAAATGATAGATGGCGCAAATAACTGTCGCGGAAATGGAACGGATTACGCGCGAGGAAGTCCCTTATGTCGGCCAACTCGGGGTGCAGTTTGTCAGCCTTGGCGACGGCACTGCGGTAGCCCGCCTACCGGTGGCCTCCGCCGATAACCTGTTGCGCCCTGGGGGGACAGTCTCGGGGCCTGTGATGATGGGATTGGCTGATGTGGTCATGTATGCCTGTGTGATTTCGCGCATTGGCCTACAATTAATGGCGGTGACAACCAATCTCAACGCGAATTTCCTACGTCGACCGTCGCCCGTTGATATTCTGGCGGAAGGTCGTTTGCTTAAATGTGGCAAGCGATTGGCCTATGGGGAAGTCACAATCTTCAGCGAGGGCGAGAAAGACGACCCGGTCTGTCACGTCACCACAACTTATTCGCTGCCACCCCTGCCAGTATGAGTGATTCTGCTCGCTATCTTTTAAAATCGCGCGCTTTGAGCGTAGAGATTGCGCCCCGCCTTGGCGGCCGGGTAACGCGATTTTGGTGGCATGACGGCGACCGCAACATTGATATTTTTCAGCCCATTGATGCCAGCGTCAACGATCCCAATCAATCCATTACTGGGGGGTGTTTTGTTTTGCTGCCATTCTCTAATCGGATTGCCAATGGCGTTCTGAATGTGCCAGGGCAGGGGAGCTATCCGCTGACGATAAACGAGCCTGGTCGCGGCCATACAATTCACGGCCATGGTCGCCGCCAAGCGTGGCAGGTGATGACCTACAGTGATGATGTCCTTGATCTGGCCTATAGCCACGCTGCCGGTGATGACGGCTGGATTTGGCCCTATCAAGCGCGCATGCGGATTAAGTTGCTGGGCAATCAACTGATCTATCATTTATCCGTGACCAACCACCACGCGCAATTGCAAATGCCTGCGGGGC
>JBELLC010000143.1:0-6293 GCA_042088965.1 Nisaea sp.
TGTTGAACGGGCCGTCACAGCGACAATAGCTGCCGCTGGTGCAGCTTTCCCAGCGAGTTTAAGAAAATCCCGGCGGCTTTTATGTTCAGTTTTTTTAAGCATCGGAATATCTGCCTCCTGTTGGTTTTGCGGGCGCACCCGCGGGGTAAAAGCAGGTGTTTAGCCTGCTGATAGTCTGAATGCCTCGCGCTCCACCGCTATGAAGGCTTTACCGAGACGGCCAATGGCGGTGTAAAGGACAGCGTTTTGTGCCGCTTCAAGATCACTGAAAAAATGTCCGGCCCAGGCGCTGATATGGCTGTCAAAAAATACTTTTTGATGAGACAGATCCGTTGCTGGGCCAAAGCGACCAACAATCATGCTGGCCATTATTTCCATCAGGGACGCGATATGATCTTCGGGTTCATGAATATTCTGTGAGCGTTGTAAGCCGCGCTTGGCCATGTCGGCTCTGAGGTTGGCAAGCGGTTTCTCGTTCAAAAAGCCGGTGAGGTAATAACTTGCATAGGGCAGCAATTCACCACGACCAAGGCCAATGAAAAGGCTGTTAAACTCAGACTCCACTTTCACGGGGTCGGTTCCCTTGGCGATCTGTGCCAACATATTGACAGCCTTGCCGATATCACTGTCGTCACCAGAAAGCGCAATCATCTGGTCCAGCAAGGCTTGATCAGGCGGCGATGAAAGCGCGAGGCCCAAGAAATTATAAAGATCAGCCCGCAGCGTGTCCTCGGCGGTCACCGCGATGGTTTCAACAGCTGTCATGCTTGCCCGCTTTCAAAAGTGAATGTCATGCGCTGAGGAATGGCGTCAGCATAGGGGGGGCAGGAATCGCATGCGGCCGCTTCGGGGGAGAGACCTGCGGCTTGCCAGGAAATTTTAGGGGCATCAATTGGGTGGTTTGCAGGTATGCAAACGTCATCTACGACCTGTGTGGTGGCCGCAGCGTCGTGTGTTTCGTCTCCATGGGTAACCGTCATGTCAGGCGACCCGGTCTGGGCTGCGATCTCTGGTGTTTGGGCTACGATCTCGGGTGTTTGGGCCGCGCCGCTGTTTGCCGGTATTGGCGTTGCGGCGGCTGCCTGCGCACTTTCATCCGCGAGGGCTGCTTGGCGCTTCATTTCGTCAACATGCTGCAACATGCCTTTGCCAACCTGATAAGCGGTTTGTAGATTTTCCACCACTGTCGCGCTGTCGGTAAAGTTTTCGCCGTAGTCGACCAGCATATCGACATTCGCCAAAACAGGGTTAGACCGCCACAAAACCCGCAACGCCCGTCGCCTTAAGCGCTCTGGAATGGCATTTGACATGAATACGGAGAAATCATCTCCGAGGGTCAAATCATCCGGATCAGGAAGGTTAAACTCAGCCAGTAGCTCAGTATCGGTCTTGCTATCGTGGTTTGTATGACTCTGGCCGATACCATCGCCGGTAGCATTCTGAAGACCATCCTTGGCATATGGTTCCGTGTTACGGGGGCTTTCTGGCGTTTTGCTGTCAGCGGCGCGTTCTGCATCAACGGCAGCAATGCGCCGAGACCAAAAATCCTGGTTTGCCAGAAAGACCTGATGCGCTGTCAATGAACACGCTCCTTGATGGTTTTTGGGGCGCGGTAGACATCGGCTGTTTGGCGAATGCGGGCATCACCAATACCATCTTCCTGCAGGTCAATGTCGGTTTTATCCCGGCGGCGTTTGATAAATACGTCGTCCACGTGATGTTGCTGGATGAAGCTATTGACCCAGGCTACTATCCCCTCTGGCATTGGCACTTTTTCAACCAAATCTTCCCCCGTGTCGGCATAATCTTGCGCCTCATAAGGGGAGACCGTGGCCAATAAAATGTCCAAGGGTTGATCGTCATCGGCCTCTCGTATGACGACATAAATGGCGGCTATATCGCTTGATAAGCCGTGTAGATAAGCTTCCGTGTCGGTGTGGTAAAGCGTCAAGGGAACAGTTGCGGCGTGATACTCCACCACATCGCCGCAACGCCGTAGTTCCTTCCACGACGCCTCTCCTGCGCCTGGCAAAACCCCTACAGCCTTCCAGATTGAACGCGCCCACCGCCCGTGACCGGGCATGCAACGCATGACGATTCCCATCGGCATAGATGTGACTTTTGAGCGGTATGCGTCCAAGTCGGCTCCCAGAACGGTTTTTATTATTAGGATAATATTAGGGAGTCAAAAAAATATGAGTCAAGTAAAAATAAATTGAAAAAACGATTAATACAAATGGATATAGTGATTAAATTTGCAAAAAAATGCTTTTACAGAACAAACAGCACAATGAAAAATTAAAAAATATTGATTATTTTGGTAGCCATCATAATAGAAACAGGTGAGTATTTATTTTGAATGGTCATAAGGTGAGGGAATCAGGGATTTTCGCTGTGAGTCTAGGAGCGTCAATATCACTACTGTTAAAATCAGAAAAAATGTAAAAACACAGGTAAGCTTGGGTTAGATGGTCAAAAAATTAGTTTTATGTGATTGCCTGGGCAGTCAGTCCATTGATGCAGGGGCGATATCGGCCGCCAGCACGTTGGTCTGCTCAAAAATCTATACCAGCTTATGCATGGAGCAACTTGATTGCGCTGGCGATGAAATGTCTGAGGGTGAGGTGATGATCGCCTGTCAGCAAGAGCAGTATCGTTTTGAGGCACTGGCAGCGGAGATTGATACTGCCGTGCCTGGTTTTGTGGATTTGCGGGATCGTGCGGGCTGGGGTTCTGGCGATGGGACCGCGAAAATGGCGGCCTTGGTGGCTGAGGCGGCCTTACCGGTGCCGCCTGTCAAAACCCGTGATGTGGTCTCGGCTGGAACCTGTCTCATTATTGGTGGCGATGCGGCGGTGCGGGCTGCGGGTGAGCTTGCCGATATTTTGGCGGTAACTGTCTTACTGCCAAAGGCAGCGGTGCCTGTTGAAGACCGACGCTTTGATTGCGTCGTTGGCCGTGTTCACACTGCGCGCGGCAGCTTGGGTGGGTTTTCGGTCAGCTTTAATGATTTTCAGCAAGTGGTCACTGGGGGACGCGGCAGCTTTGCCCTGACCGCCGCGCAAGATGGCGTGCAATCGCACTGTGACATTATTCTTGATCTTAGCGGTGCGCCGGCATTATTTCCGGCCCCTGATAAACGCCAAGGCTATCTGCGCGGCGACCCCAAGCATGGGGTTGCTGTGGCGAAAGCTGTGTTTGACGCCGGACAATTAAGTGGCACCTTTGAAAAGCCTCTTTATGTCAGCATGCAACCGGCCCTATGTGCCCATAGCCGGGCCAGCCAACCGGCCTGCTCAAACTGTCTGAATGTCTGCCCCACAGGGGCAATTTCACCGGCAGGGGCGCATGTTGATATTGATCCGCTGATTTGTGCCGGCTGCGGCGCTTGTGCAGCGGTTTGTCCGTCTGGGGCGATCAGCTATGATGCGCCGCCCGTGGGATCGATATTCCAGCGCCTAAGCACGCTGGCGACAACCTATCGCAAAGCGGGCGGCCGCAATCCGCGGGTCCTGTTGCATGATGGTGAATATGGACGCGAATTGATTGCCCTTAGCGCGCGCTATGGTGATGGCCTGCCGTCACATGTCATTCCTCTAGAAGTTGCCGCCTTGGAGCGTTTTGGGCATGCCGAAATGTTGGCGGCGCTGGCAACAGGCTTTGAGCATGTGACGGTGTTGATATCGCCAAAGACAGATTTTGACGTCATCTGGGGGCAAGCTGAAATCGCCAGTGAAATTGTCGGTGCCGCTGTGATGACAATGATCAAGCCGACCAACCCTGATGAGCTCTCTGGCTTGTTACGCAATGCTGCGCCGGATGCTGTTCGCTGTCCGCCGATTTTACCCATTGGCAGTCGCCGTCAGGTGACACGCTTAGCGGCCAAAGCCTTGCGCCCAGGGGTGATGCAGATTGCCCTGCCTGCCAATGCACCTTATGGCGCGATCACAGTGGACACTGACAGCTGTAGCTTGTGTTTGTCTTGTGTTTCGCTATGTCCGACCGGTGCGCTGGGCGATAACGCTGATTTACCGCAGCTACGCTTTCAGGAGGATGCGTGTCTGCAATGTGGGCTGTGTAAAAATATTTGCCCGGAAAATGCCATTACCTTGGTACCGCAATTGACACTCAGCGATACAGCACTTTCAGAGCAGGTATTGCATCAAGAAGAACCGTTTGCCTGTATTCAATGTGGCGCGTTGTTTGGGGTCAAATCAACGGTCGAAAGGATCAGTGCAAAGCTGTCAGATACGCATGCGATGTTTGCGACCTCAGCGGCAGCGAAGTTGATTGAGATGTGTGACAACTGCCGCATTCAAGCCCAAGCGCATTCTGACGATAACCCGTTTCAAGGTGGCGCCCGGCCGGCAGTGCGGACAACCGCAGATTATTTATCAAAGCGGAAGGACCACTGAACATGCCACGTCTCATTGCAATGATTTTAGCCAAGGTGGCGGCGATGAGGCGCAGCGGCGGCGTTCCAAAGTCAACCAAAGGAGACAGCCATGAGTGATGATTTCAATATGTCGATGCGCAAGTTTCTGAAGCAGGTGGGGGTAACCTCGCAGCAGCAGATTGAGGCGGCGATGCGCAAAGCAGGCGGCGGCACGGGGCAAACTTTTGACGTTAAAGTGGTGCTGACCATGCCGGGGTTAGCGCTTGAGCATGAAGTTACTGGCAAGATTGACGGGGCGTAAATGCCGATCGATCGCGAAGATGTTCTGGCTTGCTTGAAACAGATTGTGGATCCATCAGGCAATAATCTTGTCTCGGCTGGCCTGGTCCGTGGATTGGCGGTGGAGGACGATAAAATCCGCTTTGTCATGGAGGTTGCTGATCCCGGCCCTTATTTGGGCATAAAGGCCGAGGCCGAGGCAAAGTTAAAAGCCCTTGGTGCGGCGTCAGTTGGCATTGTTTTGACGGCACACCGCCCCGCGCCGCCGCCGGACCTTAATCTTGGCCGCACATCTGCGCCAAGTGGTCCTCAAAAAATCCCAGGCGTGGAACGGATTATTGCCATTGCGTCGGGTAAAGGCGGGGTTGGTAAATCAACCGTCGCGGCAAATCTGGCCTGCGCACTGGCGGCTGAGGGGCGGCGCGTGGGCATGCTGGATGCAGATGTTTATGGCCCCAGCCAGCCACGTCTGCTTGGCGTTTCGGGGCGACCCTCAAGCCCCGACGGTAAAACCATCCTGCCAATGCGGAATTTTGGCGTCACCATGATGTCTATCGGTTTGATGACGAATGACGATCAAGCGGTGGTGTGGCGCGGCCCGATGCTGATCGGGGCGTTGCAGCAAATGCTGCTGCAAGTGCAATGGGGGGCGTTGGATGTGCTGATTGTTGATCTGCCGCCGGGCACCGGCGATGTCCCCATGACCCTGGCGCAAAAGGCTGTTGTGGATGGGGTGGTGATCGTCTCAACACCCCAGGATGTGGCCTTGCTCGATGCCCGGAAGGGCGTGGATATGTTTCAACAACTGGGTGTCCCAATCTTTGGCATGGTCGAGAATATGAGCACCCATATTTGTTCCGCCTGCGGCCATGAGGAGCACGTTTTTGGTCACGGCGGGGTGAAAGCTGAAGCCGCTAAGCGCGATCTGCCATTGATTGCTGAAATTCCATTGCATCTTGACATTCGCCGGGCTGCGGATGGCGGTGCTCCCATTGTTGTCTCCCAGCCCGAGTCAGCGCAAGCTGAGGCATTTCGATCGCTTGCAAAAACGCTGATCGATGCGGGGCACCTATGACATCGCCAGATTTCCCGCCGTTGTTCATTGGGCATGCTGTCAGCGGTGACATTGATCCCTTTGATAAAGCTTGCGCAGAGGCTGTGAAGGGCTGTGATGCTGGGCTTGTTGTTCATAATGTGGCGGCCGACACGCTGCGGGCAGCGATCGTTTTTGCGCCGGATGTGCCGCTTGCAGATGCCATGATCATGTTGCCTCTCTGCGGGGTTGGTTTTCAAAATGCCTTGGGGGCGTTGGCACCGCCAGAAGTGGCCGTGCATCTGGAATGGGCGGGCGGGATTCGCATTAATGGTGCCCGCTGCGGCGGTTTGCGGGTGGCGTCTTCGGGTGACGACCCGGCGGCGATTCCACGCTGGTTGGTGATTGGTCTGGACTTACCGCTGTGGCCAAAGACAGATAACCTGGGGGATACCCCGGATCAAACCGCACTTTTTGCCGAAGGCTGCGCCGATGTAAATGTCTTGAATTTACTAGAATCCTGGGTGCGCCATACGTTGGTTGGCATCCATAAGTGGACCGACGAAGGGCAAAGCCGTTTACATC